>CAMCQV010000027.1 GCA_945877085.1 Chitinophaga pinensis | reverse complement strand
TTTTACATTATTTTGTCACCCACCGTCAAGGCATTGGTTCTATTATAGACATGCCAATACTGCATTCTAATACGATCTACTATGTGATTGCGCTTGCAATTATAAGTACAGTCATTCCCTCTTTTTTAATGAGTGGCGGGATGAAAAGGATAGGTAGCAATGATTTAGCTATTATTACAAGCATTGGGCCGGTTTCGACCTTGTTTCAGGCAAGATGGGTCTTAAATGAAGCATTTAGCTGGGAGCAGATCTTGGGAACCGTTTTTGTAGTTATCGGTGTATTGCTAGTAAAAAAAGTTGGGGCAACCAAGACTAATCCCGATTACCCCAATTATCCTTCCCCCAAAGGATAAAATCTTTATATATTATATTTCTTTAATTTATTTAATACGGTTTTGTAAATATGGCTTAGAATTTGTTCTTATTCCAAACTATTCATAAATTAAGTGGTGAAAATAATTATTTTGAATTAACTTATTGATTAACAATGTTTATAGTATTAATAAAATATTATATTTATAAATTTTTGCATTAAACATTTTTTATATTAAATATTTATATAATTTTGAATCATGTTTCGAAAAATTGGAATCATTCTTTTTTTATTTTTAAATGTTTATTTATTCAGTTTTGGGCAGGCTGATATGACTGGCAAACAGCTTTCTTTGGCAGAGCATGCCTTTTTAGATTTTATTACGACTGATTCTATCAATGACCTTAGCCTGGATATATTTAAGGATAACCTAAGGTTTGGAGTACCTAATAAATTAGCCAATGGTATCAGTCTATTAAAGAAGAAGAATAAAACTTATTTGCAATTACTGGGCTCTGGTAGGCTATAC
Organism: Chitinophaga pinensis; assembly: GCA_945877085.1. Taxonomy (GTDB): domain Bacteria; phylum Bacteroidota; class Bacteroidia; order Chitinophagales; family Chitinophagaceae; genus Sediminibacterium; species Sediminibacterium pinensis_G. Next base: position 17,181 of record CAMCQV010000027.1, on the reverse strand, counting down.
CAAATACAAAAACAAGGAAAGAGTCAATATGAATTCATCAGACTAGATTCTACTTTTTATTTTGGATCCAATTTTGGCAGCATTAACTTCTTTTACAAGGACACTTTATTTAAGTTAGGTGGAGGTGGATTTTGGAAAATCACAGATTATTTTACTTTTTTTAGTACTAAAACAAATGAATGGGAATTGATTAGTTCAAAGAAAGGAATCCCAGTATATCAAAGCCCAGAAAATGGTGTCGTATTTTTTATTGACCAATTGAATGGTAAATTCTATTTATCCAATTCAATCAATCAACTGGACTTCCCCGCTTCTCTTAATACATCCTATTCTGATACCAGTCGAGTTTTTGATTTTAAAGATAAAACTTGGAAAAATTTAGGCAAAATTAACCCTGCATTAAAAGAAAAATTACAGAACAGTATCGGACTCAAAACTACATTTGGTCCATATTTGGTTTTTCATTCGGACTTAGAAATGCGATGGTTAAATTTTTCTACCAACCAATTTGGTGTTCTTACAAAAGATAAGCAGGCTGAATTCAGGGAAAAATGGCTCAAATTATACAAAGGCCTTCCTGAACATTTATTCCAATTTACAATGGGTAATCAGTTTTACTTAATTCGAATTGAAAATAACGGGGCTTTACAATATGAATCCGTTGAGCTAAATAGTAAAGACTTTATAGATCCAAATGCACAACCAATTTATTCAAATAGTTTCATTGGCAGTTTATTAAGGAATATAGAACCTGGGAGACCTATCATTGGTAATGTTTTTATTGTTCTAATGGTCTTATTAATATTTTCCTTATACAATAAGAAAATCAAAAAAAAGAATACACCAATAGAAATACAATCAATTTTATACAAAAATTTTTATAGCGCTTTGACATCTATAGAGAAAGATTTAATTCTGTCGATTTATGAATTGCAGATTAAACAAGAACAAATAAGTATCAAGGCGATTAATAAAATTATTGGGGTACAACAAAAAGACACCATCACACAAAATAAAAGTCGAAGTGATTATTTCTTAAGAATCAACCAGAAGTTTAAATTAGCTACAAGAGCAAACGAATTATTAATTGTAAAACAAAGAGAAGAAACAGATAAAAGAATTTACAATTATAATATCAATCCTATTTTTATGGATTCAATGAAAGCGTTAATTTTAAACAACCAGTAAGCTACAACCCCTTCTTGCACTTTGGTCTAGTCTACCAATGACTTCGAAGCTTCCGTCTGGATGCACTATCCCGATATCTTCTGTGGCAATAAAAGCACAACTATGCTGATTTGCCAGGTCAATGATATGTAATACGCCCCTTCCAGTTGTACACAAAGTTGTTGGGTCCGACTCGTCTGCGACCAAAACCTTCATCCATGGTGGACAAGCATAGATCCCTGCTCCTTTAGAATAAGCTTGGCTTAATAATTCCGTCATCCCATATTCTGAATGGATATTTTCAATACCAAATCCATTTGCTAAATAAGCATGTAATGCTGGTTTAGTTAATTCTTGCTTTCTGCCTTTCATCCCTCCCGTCTCCATGACCATCGTATGTTTCAAAGTTTGAGGATAGGCATCCACAAAATCCATTAAGGCGAAACTCACTCCAATTAATAAAGTTTTTTGTTGTTCTTTTTCCAGTGTCGCCAAAGTATGATTCAAGTTTTCGAAATCATACAAGTAAAATCCACTTCTTGAATCTTTACTTGCTTGAATTAAATATTGGGTCATATACACCAAAGAGGAATGTTGTCGCTCTAAATAATTGGGTAATAAACCAAGTATGCAATAGTCTTGTGGTTCCCCATAAAATTGTTGAAAACACTCCATAAAACTTTGTTCATATACGCTAAGGTCTTTTACAAAATGTTTACTCACCATATCCTGCGTGGTGCCACTGCTTTCAAAATAAAAACTTGGACATTCCGAACCGGTATAAACAGTATGTGATTTAAAAAAATCAATTGGCAAGAATGGGATTTGTTCAAAACTTTCTACACTGTCTAAGGCTACCTTCATAGATTGAACCCACTCCCTATATACTGCATTATTTGTTGCTTGGTATTGCATGACTGACAATGCCTTGGGCAAGAAATTGGAGGGTTCCAATCCTTTTAAATCCTCCATGTTCCAGCTTTCTCCTTGCATACTACCTAGGTTTGCTACAAATGTATTAATAAATAAAGAATGTAGTATCTTGCAAGGGTTATAATTAAACCAACTATGGCAAAAGCAGCAGCAAAAAAAGAAAGTACAAAAAAAGCTAGTACGAATAAAGTAAGTAACGCTAAGAAGAAAGATTTACTAGACCCAAAAGCATATCAATTTTTAAAGGAATATATCAACAATCCTTCACCAGTTGGTTTTGAAAGTAGTGGCCAAAAAATTTGGTTGAATTACTTGACGCAATATGTGGATACCACTTTTTCGGATCCATATGGTACAGCAGTGGGTGTCATCAATCCAGATGCACCATTTAAAGTGGTGATTGAAGCACACGCGGATGAAATAAGTTGGTTTGTCAATTATGTGAGTGATCAAGGTTTGATCTACCTTAAACGTAATGGCGGTGTGGACCATCAAATTGCCCCTTCTATGCGTGTTTGGATCCATGGAAAAAAAGGGCCTGTAAAAGCAGTGTTTGGATGGCCTGCAATCCATACGAGATTGAGTAACCCAGAACAAAAAGAACCACAACCTAAAGTGGATAATCTAACATTAGATTGCGGCGCAAGATCTAAAAAAGAAGTGGAAGCACTAGGCATTCATATTGGCGCAGTCGTGACCTACGAAGAAGGTTTTGATGAATTAGCACATGACTTTATCATTGGTAGAGCATTTGATAATAGAATTGGTGGATTCATGATTGCAGAAGTGGCAAGGATGCTGAAAGAAAATAAAAAGAAATTACCATTTGGCTTATACATTGTCAATGCAGTTCAAGAAGAAATTGGATTAAGAGGTGCCGAGATGATTGCTAGAAGAATTAAACCTAATATAGCTATTGTGACAGACGTGACGCATGATACACATACCCCAATGATCAATAAAGCTATCGAAGGCGATATCCAATGTGGTAAAGGTCCTTCATTAGCATACGCACCTGCTATTCACAATAAATTATTGGCAATTGTAGAAGAGACAGCAAAAAATAAAAAGATTCCAGTACAATTTAGAACACTTAGCAGAAGTACAGGAACCGATACAGACAGCTTTGCCTATGCCAATGACGGATGCCCTTCTGTATTGATATCCATTCCACTAAGGTACATGCACACTACAGTAGAAATGATTCATAAAAAAGATATCGTGGACACTATTCAATTAATGTATGAAACCTTATTACAGTTGAGTCCAAAAACCAATTTGAACTATTTATAATGTCGCAATCCAATCCTATTCATATTGCTATACTAGACCTTTATGATGGCAGTGCTAATGTAGGGATGGATTGTATTATGGATATACTAGATGATTGGAGTAAAAAACAATCTATCGCAATCATTACTACCGTATTTGATGTTCGAGTACAAAATGCATTACCTGACGATGGTTTTGATTTGTATTTATCTTCTGGCGGTCCTGGCTCTCCTATTGATACACAAAAAGAGCCCTGGGATATGGCTTATTGCAATTGGCTAGACCAAATGTTTGCCAAAAAAAAGCCAGTCCTTTTAATATGTCATAGTTTTCAAATCGCTTGTAGACATTTTGATATTGGAAAAGTGGGTTTAAGAAAATCAAAGCAGCTTGGCATTCTTCCAATCCATCCTACTTCGAATCACACCATTTTTGAAGCCTTACCTGATCCATTTTTTGCTTTGGAGAGCCGCCTGTATCAGATTACTGAACCAAATGATGCAAAAATTGAATCCATGGGGGCAACCATCATTGCTTTAGAAAAAATAAGGCCTCAACTCCCATATGAAAGAGCCTTAATGGGGGTTGCATTTAGTGATACAATGATTGGTGTGCAATTTCATCCAGAAGCTACCAAAGAAAGACTCACTACCTACTTTAATACAGCCTCCATTAAGTCTGCAGTATTCGAAGATTTTAGTGAAGACAAGTGGAATCAAATTATCCAATCCTTAGAAGAAGATTCCAAAATCAAACATACTTGTAGCAGATTTATTCCCAACTTTTTGAACCAAATGTTGCCTGTATGATTCCAACAATTAGAGCAGCATTCAACGAGCAATTTACAGAAGCAAAGTATCAACAATACCTTGCTGTTTTAAATGAACCATTTAAAGACCCTATTCCATTTAGAATTGCAGAAACCCCTGTCTTTATAGATCGAGTTTTCAAAACGCAACTATTGGAGGCTGGCGAATACATTTGTCAATTCATTACAGCGCCTTCCTTCCCATCCAAGACGACAGATGCCATGCCTAAAGGATTGCATATTCCAGGTGAAGCTGCTCTACCTGAATGTATCGTGATTGATTTTGCGATAGCTGAAGGACAAGACGGGAAAATGATGCCTCAGTTAATTGAATTGCAAGGCTTCCCTTCTTTGTTTGCTTTTGAATTATTACAAGCACAAGCATTGGAAAAAGTGTATCATTTACCTAAAAACTTTTCTCCATTTTTAAATGGATATACCCAAGAAACCTACCTTGATTTTTTCAAGTCGATGGTACTTGGAGAACAAGCTAAGCATACCATTTTATTAGAGATCAAACCATATGAACAAAAGACAAGGCCTGATCTAATGCTGACCGATGCATGGTTGAATGTACCAATTGTGTGCCTTTCTCAAATTTACTTAAAAGACAAAAGTCTTTACTATCAAAAAGATGGAATTGAATTTCAAATTGAACGCATCTACAATCGTGTGGTATATGATGAATTAATGCAACAAGCCCCCGTGTTTATAGAACAATTCAAATTACTTGAACAAGCAGACAATATAGATTGGGTCAATCATCCGAATCATTTTTTTAGAATTAGTAAATTTATATTACCCCTATTAAGTCATCCATCTATTCCAGAAGCATACCTATTAGCTGATTGGAAAAATAATCAAATTAACACTGCATTGAATTTAGCTGAATATATATGTAAACCTTTATTCTCTTTTGGAGGTCAAGGTGTGATGCTAGATCCAACCATCGATACCATCCATGCAATCAATGATCCAGAAAATTGGATCCTTCAAAAGAAAGTAACCTACGCGGCTGCAATTGAAACACCTTATGGTCCTTCTAAAGCAGAAATAAGGTTATTTTATTTCTGGGATAAACAGATAGGTCGTTATGTGGCCACCAATAACTTAACTAGAATTAGTAAAGGCCCTATGATTGGGGTGAGCTATAACAATACTGCCACCTGGATAGGTGGCAGTATTAGCTATTTTGAACAATAAATTATTCTTCAGATTTATTCATCAATTTACCTAGTAAGCTGTAGGCGTTTTTTACCACAATTTGTTTTCCTATCCATGCATTTGCATCTAAATTACTTACAGTCACAAATTTTGCATTGGATTGAATTACTTGTATCTCTTTAACCTCAAATACATTTTCTGCAGATTGTATAAAAATATAATCCTTGCCTTGAAATCTTTGCACTGATGCAATAGGTATTAATACAGCATCCTTAGTTTCAACGACCATATCTGCTGTTAAAAACATCCCTGGTAAAACATTTGCTGGTATTTTGTCAAAATGACAATGTAATAGCGCTGTTTTATCTTCATTGATATTATGCGCAACAGCAAGTACAGAAACAGGGTATTTTTTGGCAGGATCCTGCGTTAAAGTCACTGTGCCTTTCATGCCTACCTTAAAATTTGCAATATCTTTTTCATAAATAGTGATCGCGGCATGGATGTCATTCGGATTAATAATTTCCAATAAGATATCCGAAGGCGTAACATACTTACCTCTATTGATATTTACTTTACTAATATAACCAGCAATAGGTGCCACTAATTGAACCAAACTTGACATTTTTTCGGTTGTTAAGCTTTCTGGTTGAATATTTATGAGCTTCAATTGTTCAGACAGGCCTTTTAATTGAATTGCATTGGTATTATAATCTGCTTGAATTTGTTGGAATGACTTTTTACTCACTGCCTCCTGTGTCAATAATGCTTTTTGACGATCAAGATCTTGTTGCAAGTAACTTAGCTTCGCTTTAGTAGCTAAATAATTTTCTTGTAATTGAACATAGGCTGGATCTTTCACCGTAGCCAATACTTGCCCCTTTTTTACAAATGTGCCAGGTATTAAATTGATGTCTTGAATATAACCACCCATTGGGATACTAACAGATGCGATACCTGTTGGCGGCACATCTATGACACCATTTAGATGCGTCATGCCTTTCATTTTACCTTGTTGAATAGGTGCAAGTTCTAATTGAGCGAGGCTTGCTTGTTCTTTGGTCAATTGAACCATATTAGATGCAACATCAGTGACTGAGTCATCCTTACTGGTTGTTGGTTTTGGATTCGTTCCACAACTGCTTAAAATGATTGTGGCCAGTAAGATGGTATACATTGTTTTCATGATAGACTATTTTGATATATTATTTTGACAACAAATAATACAGTGTGGATTGATTTAAATTAAATAAAGCTAGTGACTCTAAGGCTTGCATTTGTATTTCTTGCACTTGACTCATTGCATTGGACCATTCAATATAACTTATTTGCCCTTCTTTAAAAGACAGGTTCGCCATAGTAGCCATTTTAGCTGCATTAGGCATAAGCCCTTTTTGTATATGCTGGTACAAATCCATTGTTTCTTGATAATTAGACCATGCTTTTTGAATTTGCATATTTAAGTCAAGTATTGCTTTTTCTTTTTCATGCATCATGACAGTTTCATTCGCCTGACTTGCTTTCACCTTCTGTTTTAATCCTGATCTAAACAATGGTACGTTCAGGCCAAGGTTCACTGAATTGTATCTATTTTGATCATTTGGATTCATTCTAAAACTTTGATTGGTATAGCCAACTGCCACCTGAGGTAAAATTTTAGACTTAGCCACATTGGTCTCTGCGATAGCTGATTGTAATTTTTGCTTCCAAAACAAATTCATTGGATGTCCCGCATCAATTAAAGTATCTAATAATTTAGGTTCGAATTTTAAGCTTTCTGCTGGTATGAGTAAGGATGGATCTTGTAACAAAATAACAAACTGCTTTTGCAATCCAAGCTGCTCGTTTTGATTTTTTATCATTAACTGCTTGTGCAGGCTTACCCAGTTCTGCATATTCAATTGTTCCAATCCATTGTCTTGTCCCGCTTTAAATCTTGCATCCACTGCAGCCAATTGTTTGGCGTAGATGGAATCGAGCTGACTTAATAAAATGCCCTTTGCCACTTGAAATTGTAATTGAATATAAAATTGCTCCACCGCATGTTGGATCATTTTTTGATCCAATACTGTTTGATAACTATAATTTTGACTAATAGAAAGGTTTAAATTCTTTTGTGCTTGATAAACTTTTGGTAGATCAAACACTTGCTCAACTGCATATTTAGAATCATTTAAACTACTATTCACATTTCCAAGTTCACCTCTAAAAGCTAATTTTGCTGGATCAAAACTTGATTTTGATAATGTTTGATAATAGGCAACTTGTGCTTCGGTTGTTTTTATAGTAGGAGACACTAACATAGCTTGTTCAACCACTTTTGCTAAAGGCTTTTTTACTGTCAATTGCTGTGCTTGTAATGCAGTTGCATTCAAACCAATGATGCAAAAAAGAATGGCAATCGTAGTTTGACCTAAACGTTTTTTCTCAAATAATTGATAAAAAATAGGTAAGACAATTAAGGTTAAAAGTGTTGCTGATAATAAACCGCCAATCACCACTGTGGCTAATGGCTTTTGCACTTCGGCACCCGCACCACTACTTAATGCCATTGGGATAAAGCCTAGAGAAGCTACAGCTGCCGTAATTAAAATAGGTCTTAACCTAGTCTTAGTAGCCGTTGTAATAATGTCTACAATTGTTCTATTTGGTTCCATCGCTAATTTGTTCATTTCGGTTAACAATACAATGCCATTCAAAACAGCTACTCCAAATAAGGCAATAAATCCAACACCTGCTGATATACTAAATGGCATCCCTCTTAACCATAGTGCAAGCACACCTCCAATCGCAGAGAAAGGAATTGCAGAGAAGATCAATAAACAATGTTTTAAATTATTAAAAGCAAAAAACAGCATTACTAAAATTAATAGTAGTGCAACAGGCACAGCAATCTCTAATCGACTCACCGCATGTTCTAAGTTTTCGAATTGTCCACCATAAACGACATAATAACCTGGAGGAAATTGAATAGACTTTTTCACTTTTTCCTGTACCTCAGTCACCACTGTCTTCACGTCTTTCCCTCTTACATTGAATCCAACTACAATACGTCTTGCTGCATCCTCTCTTTGTATTTGATAAGGACCCTCTTCCATCTTGACTTCCGCAAGCTCATACAATGGAACTTGTTTTCCATTGCCCACTGTCACCATTAAGTTTTTGATTTGTTGCCAATCCTTCTTTTGAATATTATTTAGCCTAACAACCAAATCAAATCGCCTATCACCTTCAAATACTTTACCTGCTATACCTCCTGCATATGCGGATTGTATCACCTGATTCACTTCTTTGATATTTGCGCCATAATTTGCAATGGCGTTTCTATTAAAATGCACCACCACTTGTGAAATGCCCGTTACGGTTTCTGTGTATAAATCTTTTGCGCCCTCAACTTGATTGATAATATTACCCATCAAAGCTGCATACTTTGATAAGCTATCTAAATTCTCCCCAAAAATTTTACAGGAAACATCCTGTCTAGAACCTGTCATCAATTCATTGAATCGCATTTGAACTGGATATTGAAATCCAGATGTAATCCCAGGTACCTGTGACATCACTTTGCCCATTGTATCCGCTAATTCATCAAAAGTGTTGGCAGATACCCAATCTTTTTTATCCTTTAAAATGATCATCAAATCAGATGCATCCATTGTCATTGGATCTGTTGGGATTTCTCCAGCACCAATTTTAGTGACTATTTTTTCTATCTCTGGGAAGCGATCTATTAATAATTTTGAAGCCTTTTGGGTTGCATCTAAAGTAGTATTAATTGAACCTCCACTCAAAACCCTTGTTTCAACTGCAAAATCGCCTTCTTCTAATTTTGGAATAAACTCTCCACCTAATGTGGTTAATAAAATAATTGCCCCAATAAACAAAGCAATCGTCAATCCAATAATTTGCTTTGGCCTCTTCAATGCTTTCATCAATAATGGTTCATAGAAATTTTCTAAGTTTCGCATGAACTTGTCAGTCATCGTTTCTTTTTGCACTCTATTTCTATTCAACACCCATGCACTCATCATTGGAACATAAGTGATAGATAAAATAAATGCACCAATCAATGCAAATGAAACTGTTTGTGCCATTGGTTTAAACATTTTTCCTTCAATACCACTTAAGGATAAAATAGGTAGATACACAATCAGAATAATGATTTGACCAAATGCGGCAGCACCCATCATCTTATTAGATACCTGACCCACAATTGAATTCATTTCAACTTTATTCAATTGATTGTGTCCCTCTTTTTTTGAACTATGATATAGTTGATGTAAGACTGCTTCTACAATGATGACCGCTCCGTCTACAAGCAAGCCAAAATCCAATGCTCCTAAGCTCATTAAGTTTCCGCTTACACCAAAAAGATGCATTAATATAAATGCAAATAACATCGCAAGTGGTATGACAGATGCCACGATCAATCCTGCTCTTAAATTACCTAAAAATAAAATCAATATAAAAATCACAATCAATGCACCTTCCAATAAATTTTTAGAGACGGTACCAATGGCATTATCTACCATTTTTGTTCGGTCTAAAAAAGGTTCTATGACAACCCCTTCTGGCAGCGTCTCCTGAATAGTCGCAATTTTAGTCTTAATATCTGCAATGACCTGCTTACTGTTTTCTCCTTTCAACATCATCACAACTGCACCAGCAACTTCACCATCTGCATTAAAGGAAGTGGCTCCAAATTTTGTGGCTTCACCTAATTTAACTTGTGCAATATCTCTCACCAAAAGTGGCATCCCATTGGATAAAGTCTTAACTGGAATGCTACCAATCTGATCCAAACTATCCACCATCCCTTCTGTTCTTATGAATAAGACATTCGGACCATGTTCAATATAAGCACCTCCCGCATTTTGATTGTTGTCGTTTAAAGCAGTAAAAATATCATTCACCGATAAATCATATTGCTTTAGCAATTCTGGATTCACACTTACTTCATATTGTTTCACTGCGCCTCCAAAACTACTCACATCCGCCACCCCAGGTGTACCTAGTAATTGCTTACGAACAACCCAATCCTGCATTGTTCTTAATTCCACCAAACTATACTTTCCTTCGTATCCCTTCTTGGTTCTTAAAACATATTGGTATATTTCCCCTAATCCCGTTGTCACTGGACCAAGTTCTGGAATCCCCATCCCCTCAGGCATTTGTGACTTTGCAGTAATCAAACGTTCGGATACTTGTTGTCTAGCCCAATAGATATCAATATTGTCTTTAAAATCAAGTGTCACCAAGCTTAGGCCAAAACGAGAAAAACTACGTTGTTCAATGATTCCAGGAATGTTTCGAGTAGCCTGTTCAATCGGTATGGTAATTAAACGCTCCACATCAGGTGCACCTGCACTTGGGACAGATGTAATAATCAATACCTGATTATTGGTGATATCTGGAACGGCATCAATAGGTAATTTAGAAATGGAATAAACCCCTCCTAATATCAATGCAAAAAGTCCTAAAAGAACAACTAGTTTATTCTTAATTGAAAACTGTATAATTTTTGATAGCATAGTTAAATTTCTTACTCGAAAAATGAACAGAAATGAATCATCTAAAGTTAATCATTTATAAGGAAATTTATTCAGCTACAAGGCTTTTAACACCAAATCCAGCATCTGTTACCGCTGATTTGATTTGATCTATCTCTACTTTTTTACCAGTCTTAAAAGCTAAAATATACATTGACTTTTCAATATCAACTTTCACTTCTTCTACAAAATCTAATTTTGTTAAAGCTTTAAATATAGCTTTTGAACACATAGAACAAGTTAAGCCAGAAGCAACAAGGGTCACTTTTTTGATATCTCCAACTTGAGTTGAATCACGTTCATATTTACAACATTCATGCAATGCGTCATAAGCTGCTTTTGTAGCTGTTTTATGCTCTGTGTCATATCCAATAGCAGCAATAGCTGTTTCGATTTTGTCCAGATTAGTTTTACCATCAAACATTAAAGTCAATATTTTCGCATCCATATCCCAATTGGCAGTGGTTGCGCCTGCAGTTTTTGCAGCTTTTTCGATACTTGATTTACACATGCCACAATTACCTGATACTTTTAATTTTGTAGGAGTTTGCGCATTTGCCGAGAAAATTGTGGCAATGACAAAACCACTTAAAAGGATTATTTTTTTCATAAAATATGTTTTTAATTTTTATTACAGAATATACAAATAGCATGGAAGCAGCAATATTGAGATAGCCTGCTCCATCAAAATCAATTACATGAAAATCAAATTAAATAAAGACAATCTAATTCATAGATTGGCGGACCTGTAAATAGCAGTCCCTTCTTGGAGTGTAGTTGAATGGAAGTATGCTTTACAACGACAGTAGGAACTGTGTATGTAAAATTAAATTCATGAATAGTTGTTACAGATAAACTCTTTTTTACTGTTTGAAATTCAGCAGACTGATGTATGTCTTGCTTTTTGACAAAACTTGTTTTTTCTGAACAACAAGTATCCTTTTTAGTTGACTTGTTTTTAGATGCCTTGCCACATAAACATTTTTGAACTTTTCCAGCACATAAATGCGCTTTTACAGTTGCTCCAATGCTCGAAAAACTGTACACAAATAAAAGTAGGATGGTCAAAAATTGCTTCACAATACAAAGGTAGCACTAATTGATAAAATTCCACCAAATCCCAACCCTTAACCAAGTCCCTGTGCCAGGATAATTTGGGGCAGTAAATTGGTAACGTGTACCTAATTGATTACTAGTGGCTAACAAAGTATTTAACTGTTCCATGCGAATAAAGCCTTTGAATCTTTTGATCCTAAAATTTAAAAACACATTGGCTATAGGCCTATTATTGGTTGTAAATTGGTCTTGCAAGTAAAACTGCCCAGTCAGTGGCATATATGCATCTGGTCGAAAAGCACTATGATAGATCATTTCTAAGCCAGTGGATAGGAATAAGTTTTTAAAGAAATTGCCCTCAAAAGCAAGGCGCTGTCTAGTAAAAATAACAGGCAAATGCAATGGTGCATTGGGATCTACTAACTGTAAACTTAGCTCATTGTACCAATTCCAATGCGTACTTAATTTCAATTGATTGGATACCGAACCCTTAATATAACTTAATACCTTATCGTAAACCAATGGTTGGTATCCTGAACCAAAATATTGAAAATTTTGAATGAGTTTGTACTGAAACGAAGTAGTTAAACCTCGGCTTTTTTGATCCCACATTGCACCAGCCTCTATAATATTCTCTTTATCAATACCACTTAATTTGGAAATAGGGAATGCGGTGATACCAAGACGATTAAAAGAAGGCGTACGATTAGAATTTTGTAACCATAAAGCCAACTGATCCCCCTTTTTATTGAATACACTCGTCAAAGAAAGCATTGCTTCATAATCTCCTGCATGATAGCCATTAAAAAATAATTTTCCTGATGCTTGAATATCCCAAAGCAGGTTCTTGGTTTTATTTTTATAGACACCAAGTCCATATAGATCATGATTGGACCAGCTTTGTAGGGTGTCTTTAAAATTTAATTGTTGGTAACCAAGTCCAACTTGAAGGAATTGATTGGGATTGGTTTTTTCAGGAAAAGAAACTAAGCTAAATTCATTCGTGAATCTTCTCCATTGATCTTGAAACAACATGGCATCTCCCACTGGCAATTTATAATTAAAATACTGATCATAATTGAGGGCCAAAGGGTTTGCGTCAGCAAATGTAAATTGATTGGTTTGGTATTTTATTTCATTCTGGAATCGGAGTCTAGGATAAAATAAATAAGTCGTCACCGTGTCCTTCACTATAGAATCTTTCTGCCCTAAATCATAAGTTTGCTTCCATACAAAATTTTGCTCCTTGTAAGTGGATCCAGTGGCGATATTAGTATTAAAAGGATTTCTAAAAGAAGCACCACTTATACCCAATCTTGTTTCTAGCTCATAGGGGTTGTTTAAAGAAAGGCTATCAATTAATTGACTTTTCACTAATCCTCCATTTTCAGAAGATGCAGATTTATTCAATAACATGACCCAATAAGAAGCATAGCGCTTACGTTTAGATTGATAATTTGCTGCAATGCGCATATTATTCAAATTAGCATGTTGGTTTTTTAAATTTCCAGGTGCGTTACTAAAACGATAGGCAAAAGAATAATTAAATTGCTTGGTCTTATTTTGGGTATGCAATAATTCTATCAATTGTTCCCCTTTGCCTCCCAGCAAATAACCCAATTCAGTATATGGCTTAGTGGTTTGATAAAATGGAGTCTGCTCTAATGTATAATTGTACACTTCATAGGACCTAAAACCTGCATCCCATCCCCCTCTCTGCAAAGGATTAAACAAAAAGGACTTGCTGGCATTCCCTAAATTTCCTAAATGATAATTACTATAAGGCAGGATAAATTTTGAATAGAAATCAGCTACACTAGTATCCATATTCTGAATGACCAAGCTATTGTACATTCGATAATAAATAGCTATTGAGTCTTCCGCCTTATCTCTTTTTTGCAAGGAGTCTGTTGCACCTCCTCCTCCGCCACCAAATGAATTAAAGCGCATATTCTGTGCACTCAACTGTCCAATCAATAGACAAGTTGCAATACAACAGATGAATAAATTACGCTTTGTCCTCATGTTCGTTAATATATTAGTGCTATGAAAAAAGCTAACATCTTATGCAGCAATTTCTTTTACCAATGCACTGAAAATTACAGTTAATAAAGGTTCGGCTGCATTTGCTGCTGCCAACACTTCTTCGTGTGTGATGATATTATTGTCTTCTCTTATACCTAAATCAGTTACTACACTCATTGCAAAAACTTTCATGCCACAATGAACAGCTGCAATATTTTCTTGCACTGTACTCATGCCAACCACATCTCCACCAGAAATCTTGATGAGTTGATATTCTGCTCTTGTTTCAAAAGTTGGACCTGTTACACCTACATATACGCCTTCGTGCACTTTAATTTTATTTGATGTAGCAATTTGTTTTGCTTTTTCAATAAATGTATTGGCATAAGGCTCGCTCATGTCTGGGAAACGTGTACCCAATGCAGGTTCATTTTTCCCCAATAAAGGATTGGGTGTAAAAAAACTAATATGGTCTTTGATGATCATCAAATCCCCCACTGCATATGCTTTGTTGACACCACCTGCAGCATTTGACAATAAAAGATTTTCTACCCCTAATAGTTTTAATACACGAATTGGGAATACAACTTGTTCTGCAGTATACCCTTCATAGAAATGGAAACGGCCTTCCATGACCCAAACTTTTTTGCCATTCAATGTCCCCAATATCAACCTTCCTTTATGTCCCTCTACGGTACTCACTGGAAAATTTGGGATTTCACTATAGGGTATGCTGAACTCTGCTTCAATCACACTTGATAGATTTCCCAATCCACTACCTAAAATGATAGCGGTATTTGCTTTTGTAGTGATTTTTGACTGAATAAAATTTACAGTTACTTCTAACTGTTGCATTAATGGAGACATAAATTGGCCTTTATTGAGCCACAAATATAACAACAGTAAGGGACTCTAAGCCTTAATTGACTTAGTTTCTCCCTTTAAAACGGCATAGGCAATCACAGCACTAATGATCATAAATACTGCCCCCATTAAAAAAGAAGCTCCAGGAAAATAAATAGGATTACCAGGCTTGGTAAAATAGGCAAATAAACTAGTCATGATCAATGGTCCTGTAATGGAAGTTACACTCATAATACTTGTTAAAGATCCCTGCAATTCACCTTGTTCATTTTTAGGCACATGGACAGAAATCAAAGCTTGCAATGCTGGTCCAGAAATTCCTCCCAAACAATAGGGGATTAAAAATACAAACATCATCCATGAACTACTTGCAAAAGCAAATAATATCAAACCCAATGCATATAAAGCTATTCCAAAATACACCGATTTTTCGTTACCAATTTTTGGATTGATATAACGAATTAATACGCCTTGCACTAAACCTACCAAAAGTCCTACCATTCCTAAGGATAGTCCAATCATTTTTGGAGACCATTTGAATTTTTCCATATTGGCAAAACTCCAATTGCTCTGGACAGCATGCGACGCTAAATAAATAAATATCAATGAAAAAATCAAACCCGATACTGCTGGATATTTTTTTAAATGCACAAGGGAACCTAATGGATTTGATCGCTTCCAATCAAAGGCCCTTCTGTTTTCCACTGGCAAGGATTCAGGTAATACAAAATACCCATAAACCACATTTAACAATGCTAAAGAGGCAGCGACAAAAAAAGGTAACCTAGGACTAATTTCTCCTAAAAATCCGCCTAACATGGGACCAATGATAAATCCAATTCCAAAGGCAGCACCAATCATGCCAAAATTTTGCGCTCTATTTGAATCATCACTGATATCCGCCATATAAGCCGAAGCAGTGGTTACGCTTGCCCCTGTGATTCCTGAAATAGTTCGGCCAATAAATAACCAAAGAATGGATGGTGCAAATGCCAAGAACAAATAATCCAAACCAAAACCAAATAATGAAATCAATAGCACAGGTCTTCTACCATATTTGTCACTTAAACTTCCAATGAATGGTGCAAATAAAAATTGCATAGTTGCATATAAAAAAGTCATCCATCCGCCGTACAAAGATGCCTTACTTAAATCATCGGTATGCAATAATCCCTTTATCAATTGTGGAATGACCGGAATGATAATGCCAAGGCCCACAATATCAATCACCAATGTGAGAAATATGAATCCAACTGCTGCCTTCTTTGTGTTTGCCATAAGATAAATTGACGGATAGCGCAAATTTGCCTATCCGTCAAATATACAAGTACCTTTCAAGACTTCAAAACCTTTTGAAAGATTCACCATTAAGGCTTTATTAAATTACCCCTCGTTCCTAAAGACAACGACCCCATCAAAAATATCAATGAGTACTTTCTTGGTCTTGTCAATAGCCCCACTTAAAATTTGCTTACTCAATTCATTTACAACCAATTTCTGAATTAAGCGCTTTAATGGCCTTGCGCCAAACTGCATATCAAAGCCTTGTTCAGACAAGTATTCAACCAGGTAATCTGTAAACTCAATTTGCATCCCATTTTCAGCCACCAGGGACTTTAATTGTTTCAATTGAATTTGAACAATCGAAGCCATCTGCTTTCTTAGTAATGGTGAGAACATGATGATATCGTCCACCCTATTTAAGAATTCAGGTCGGATAGTTTGTTTTAGCAGATCCATCACTTCTGTTTTTGCTTGTGCAGTTTTTTCTTCCAAATTTTGATCCGTCACATCTTCAAAAGCATCCTGAATTAAATGACTACCAATATTACTTGTCATAATGATGATGGTATTTTTAAAATTAACCACCCTTCCTTTATTGTCCGTTAATCGTCCATCATCCAGCACTTGTAACAAAATATTCCAAACATCAGGATGCGCTTTTTCTATCTCATCCAAGAGCACCACACTATAAGGCTTTCGACGCACCGATTCTGTTAATTGTCCACCCTCATCATAACCTACATATCCTGGAGGCGCACCCACTAATCTTGATACGGTATGTTTTTCCTGGTACTCACTCATATCAATCCTTGTCATCATACTATCGTCATCAAACAAATAATTAGCCAATGCTTTTGCCAGCTCTGTTTTACCCACGCCTGTTGTACCTAAAAAGATGAATGAACCAATTGGCTTCTTAGGATCTTGTAATCCAGCCCTACTTCTTCTAATCGCATCTGACACTGCTGTGATAGCTTCTTCTTGACCAACCACCCTTTCATGTAAAGCAGATTCTAAATGCAATAATTTTTCTCTTTCAGATTGCATCATTTTATGCAC
>CAMCQV010000026.1 GCA_945877085.1 Chitinophaga pinensis | reverse complement strand
GTTGCTTTACCACCAAATTCAGCAAAAATGCTTGCTTTTTTCTCTGTTGTTAAGTTAGACATTGTGGAACTTCTTTTATTGTAGTTAACAATTAACTACGGTTTTGTTTTGTTTATTTCGGCTGCAAAGATAGGGATAAAAGCGTAACTAAATCAATAGTTTAGTCAAATATTTCTACGTTTTTAGGGTATTTGGCCCTATTGAAAACGAATAATTTGTCTTCAAAACTAGCTGCATAGTTGATAGATAGCACTTTAACGTCTGTGATATTGTTGCTTTTATCCAGAATGATGGCATTTGCAAGGGCTGATTTTACCTTATCAATGATTAAAGTAACCTTCTGAAAGCCTTTCTTGCGATCAATTGGGAATAGTTCAATGGTTGCAGTGTTGGTATTTTGAGCTAATAAATTGAAATTGAAGTCTTTATCATAGTTACCTGATAATAATTTCTGTGGACTTAGGGTTTGTTCTGTTTCAGCCAAACTTGACTTAGAAATCGTATTTAACCCATCAAAATTATAGATGGAAACACCGTCACAAAGGATTTCTAATTTACCCTCGTTCAGGATGTATTTCTCTCCTTTCATCTTTAGTTGTATCATCTTGGTCCCTAAAGCCTTCCCTTTGTTGTTTTTAGACACCAATTGGATCTTGACTAGTATCCCTTTAGATAATTTCACTTTGACCCCCACTTTGTCCAAAATGGCCTTTGCATTAGGGTCCTTTTGGGCTTGTACCTTAAAAGTCAAAATACTCAATAAAAAGATAATAGCTATTCTCATAATAGGTTGATTAGGGGGCAATACAATCTTATTTTTCGATTTACAAAAGTAGACAATCCTTATGGATTATGATAAATTTTGTAAGAAATCATACAATTCAGCGTCAGATTTATATAAAACCTCTCTTGGTTTACTACCCTGACTTGGACCGACAATTCCAGCAGACTCTAATTGATCCATTAATCGACCTGCTCTATTGTAGCCCAATTTCATCCTTCTTTGAATGAAGGAAGTGGAACCTACTTGAGCACTTACAATCAATTTGGCAGCATCTTCAAATAAACTATCTCGCTCACCTGCATCAAAACCGGATGCATCAAGATCTTTCTCATCAATGTATTCAGGAAGGATGAACGCTTCTGGATAGCCTTTCTGTTCTGCAATAAAATTACATACACGATCTACTTCTGGCGTATCCACAAAAGCACACTGTAAACGCGTAATTTCTCCATTGTAGCTCACTAACATATCTCCCTTACCAATCAACTGCTCTGCACCACCGGCATCTAAAATGGTACGGCTATCTATTTTACTTGATACTTTGAATGCAATACGTGCAGGGAAATTCGCTTTAATAGTACCTGTGATGATATTCACTGAAGGTCTTTGTGTGGCAATGATTAAGTGAATACCCACTGCTCTTGCCAGCTGGGCTAAACGTGCAATAGGCATTTCTACTTCTTTGCCTGCAGTCATAATTAAATCTGCAAACTCATCCACTACCAACACAATGAATGGCAAGTATTGATGTCCTTTTTCTGGATTTAATTTTCTCGAAGTAAACTTCTCATTGTACTCTTTAATGTTTCTACATCCTGCTTCTTTCAATAAGTCATAACGATTATCCATCTCAATACAAAGCGCATTCAATGTATTGATCACTTTTTTTGTGTCTGTAATTATAGCATCTTCTTCGCCTGGTAGTTTAGCCAAGAAATGTTTTTCAATGACACGGTACAAACTTAATTCCACTTTTTTTGGATCTACTAAGACAAACTTTAATTGTGAAGGATGCTTCTTGTATAATAAAGAAACCAAGATTGCATTCAAACCAACCGATTTACCTTGACCCGTTGCACCCGCCATTAATAAGTGCGGCATGCTTGCTAAATCCACAATGAAATTTTCGTTGTCAATTTTTTTACCAATCGCAATAGGCAATGAATGTTGGCTATTAACAAACTTCTCACTTGCAAGTAAAGTTTTCATACTCACAATGGACTTGCGAATATTTGGCACTTCAATACCAATTGTGCCTTTACCAGGGATAGGTGCAATAATACGAATACCTAGTGCGGCCAAACTCAATGCAATATCGTCTTCCAAGTTTTTAATTCTACTAATACGCACACCTGGTGCTGGTACAATCTCATATAAAGTAACTGTTGGACCAACTGTTGCAGAAATACGTTGAATAGCGATATCATAATTTTTTAAAGTAGCGATGATCTGATTTTTGTAAGTCTCCAATTCTTCTGGATCTTGAACAATTTTTTCAGAGCCATGCGTCTCTAATAAATTAATATGTGGGTACTTGTAATTTTTTAAATCTAAAGTAGCATCATACTTGGTGGCTAAGCTACCCACTGCTGCTACGATTTTTTCCTTTGGTACTTCGTTGATTTCTAAATCAAGGTCTTCTAATAATTCGTCATCAATATCTAAATCATCGTCATCGGGCTCAATTTTTTCATCCTCCTCTTCTAATGGAGTTTTTTTTTCCTCCCCTGGCGCTTCATTCAATGATAATTCGTCTATAAATAATTTGGGACCTAGTTCCCCAAGTTCCTCCTCAGCCTCATCCATTTCTGGCATGATCACTGAGACACCTGAAGTATTTTCTTTTAATGAATTGCCAGTCGCAATAGTTTCTTCTGCTGGTGCAGGATTGTTTAAGTCCCATTCTTGTTTCACTGCTTCCTCCGTGTCTTCACTCACAAATTCTGGTACTTTTTTCTTTGGAATTAAAAAATCAAAATTGGGTACATTAAAGCTTGGGTTAAACCTCCATATGATATAACTGAATCCTGCAATAAATAAAATGGCGCCTGTACCAAAACGGCCAACCCATTTGGTTAACCAACTACTACTAAACTCGCCTAATGCGCCACCCCATGAGAATGCATTGTTTGGTGTGAGATAGGCAAAACAAGTACTTAAAACCAAAAGACCGAGTAACACGTATCTTAAATTACGCCACAAACTAAAAATTGGTTTGGTAAAAAATAAATTCACGCCTAATACAAAAAAGAAAGTACAAAATAAGTAGGCTGCAATACCAAATCCATTGAACATCATTTGATACGCTATAAAAGCACCAATATACCCTAATAAATTATTGGCTTTCACATCCTGTAAAGAAAATAATTGGGTTCTCCATAATTGCACCATGTCTTGGTCTTCCTGCCAAGTAAATAAATAGGATGTAAATGCAACAAAAAGAAATAAGCTAACCAATAAAGAGACCGCTCCCAATATCTTCATTGTGCGTTCATCTTTCACTACTTCAGACACCACTACATCTGCTTCTTTATCCGGATTTAAAATCGGGGAATTTACCTTTGGGGTTGATTTGCTTTTAAGCGTATTTGCCATGATGACAAATATAAAAAGAATTGGCTACATATCCACTTTATTCAGCCAAACAGCCCTTGCCCAAATAGCCCAGCCTAACATGAAACAAAGCCCACCAATTGGGGTAACTGGCCCAAGTATAAAAGCCCAGCTTGGATGGATGACAGATAAAAGGGCTAGCCCATATATGGACCCGCTAAATAAAAAAGCACCTACAATGAAAAAATGAGCTGCCCATCCTATCCCCTTGTTAAGGATATCATTGGACTTATTGAGTTGACCATAAATAGACAAAGCAATCAATGCCAATGCATGGATTAATTGATAACGCACCCCTGTCTCATAACTTACTAATTTCTCTGGGGTCAAAACCAATTTTAATGCGTGAGCTCCAAATGCACCAAGCAATACTGCGATGATTGCAAATGAAATTCCCCAAAGTAAAATTTTACGATGCATGTTTATGAATTAACTTTTTTAACCCTGATTCAGTGATCTGGTCAGATGTTAAACGGTAATCAGCTTGTTTGTAAAATGGATGTCGTTCCACTAATTTTTGTTCTAAAAAAGCCGCAAGTTCACTAGCTGAAAGATTTGC
This sequence comes from Chitinophaga pinensis, assembly GCA_945877085.1. GTDB lineage: Bacteria > Bacteroidota > Bacteroidia > Chitinophagales > Chitinophagaceae > Sediminibacterium > Sediminibacterium pinensis_G. The sequence continues at coordinate 14,136 of CAMCQV010000026.1, read as the reverse complement.
TATCAAAGGGCGATGTACTTTTTCGGCACTTAGTCTTTTTACCAAGACATCAACTGATTCATCTAGCCAAATCACGATGCCTTCTTTTTTCATCCAGTCCATATTTTCCTGAGCACAAGCCGTTCCTCCACCTGTAGCCACTACATACTTTTTCTTTTCTTTAAACCATCTTAAAATTTTAGACTCCACCTTTCTAAAATAAGCTTCCCCGTCTTCGTTGAAAATTTCAGCAATGGTTTTTTCTTCGTTCATTTCAATCAAAGCATCTAAATCATAGCCAACGGATTTATTCCATTTTGCCATCTGCTTCAACCAATGAGACTTTCCAGAACCCATCATTCCAATCAAAAATATCCGATCTGCTGCCATAGATTATGTAAATGCGTTGAATCCTGTTATATCCATCCCCGTAATCAACAAATGAATATCATGTGTTCCTTCATAAGTGATTACACTCTCTAAGTTCATCATGTGACGCATTACAGAGTACTCTCCTGTAATACCCATGCCACCTAACATTTGTCTAGCATCTCTAGCTATATTGGTTGCCATTTCACAACTGTTTCTTTTAGCCATACTAATTTGAGCAGCAGTGGCACGACCTTCATTCATCAATACGCCCAAACGCCAAACAAGCAATTGTGCTTTGGTAATTTCAGTCACCATCTCGGCCAATTTCTTTTGTTGTAATTGGAATCCGCCAATTGGTCTACCAAATTGAACGCGCTCCTTACTATATCTTAATGCGGTATCATAACAATCCATTGCGGCACCGATAGTACCCCAAGCGATACCGAATCTTGCTTTATTTAAACAACTCAACGGTCCTTTTAATCCTTTGATATTTGGCAAGAGATTTTCCTTAGGTACTTTCACATTGTCAAAAACCAATTCACCAGTTGCACTTGCACGCAAGCTCCATTTACTATGTGTGGTTGGCGTAGAAAATCCTTCCATGCCGCGCTCTACAATGATGCCTACAATTACTCCTGCTTCGTTCTTTGCCCATACCACTGCCACCTGTGCAAAAGGCGCATTGCTGATCCACATTTTGGCACCATTTAAAATATAATGATCACCTGCATCTTTAATATTCGTTAACATACCAGATGGATTAGAACCATGATCTGGTTCTGTTAATCCAAAACATCCTAACCATTCGCCAGATGCTAATTTTGGTAAAAACTTTTGTTTCTGCGCTTCACTGCCATAAGCATGAATCGGAAACATCACCAAGGAACCTTGAACACTCGCTGTGCTTCTTACACCACTATCACCTCTTTCCAATTCTTGCATCATCAATCCATAACTTATATAATCTAAACCTCCACCACCATATTCAGTCGGTACGGTTGGACCAAAACAACCAAGGTCACCTAATTGCTTCACAATTTGATTTGGAAATTCTGACTTTTGCGCATACTCCTCAATAATGGGTGAAATCTCTGTTTTCACATAGGTTCTTACTGCATCTCTAACCATTAAATTTTCTTCAGACATCAATTCATCTAATTGATAATAATCTGGGGACTCAAACAAATCTGCTCTTACTGCCATGGTTTGTAATTTTAATATAATGATTTGGGCATAAAGGTACTAGAAAGGGCTTAATATTCTTTATATCAAGTGTATTAATTAGCTGATTTATTCGCTTAATAAAGCTTTCATTTCGGCTGCATAGCCTTTTGCTGCATTCGCTGCATCCTCCGCAAAATTAGTGCCGCTGCTTGCAAAAATAATCGCCCTACTTGCATTAATCAGTAAGCCAACAGCATCATTCTTACCATACCTAGTGACTTCAGATAAACTGCCACCTTGTGCTCCTACTCCGGGTACCAATAAAAAATGAGCTGGAATGATTTTTCGGATGGATTCCAAATCATTGGCTTTGGTTGCACCCACTACAAACATCAATTGTTCTGGACTACCCCAACTTGCTACTTGTTCTAAAACAGATTCGTATAAAAATTGACCGTTCGCTAATTTTTGTTGCTCAAAATTTTGACTTCCCGGATTAGAGGTCAACCCCAAAACAATCGTCCACTTATTTTGATAAGCTAAAAATGGTTCAATACTATCCTTCCCCATATAAGGTGCTACTGTGATGGCATCAAAAGGCAGGGTTTCAAAAAATGTTTTTGCATACTGTGCCGACGTATTTCCTATATCTCCTCTTTTTGCATCCGCAATTGTAAAATGCGTGGAAGGAATATGTGCCAATGTCGCTTCCATGGCTTCCCATCCTGCAATACCCTGTGATTCGTAAAAAGCAGTATTGATTTTATAACTTACACAATAAGGCGCGGTCGCATCGATGATGGCTTTATTGAATGCAATGACACCCTCTTTATTTTTTGGCAAACCAGCAGGTAGTTTTTCAATATCTGTATCCAATCCAACACATAGGTAAGATTGTTTTGCATTTATTTGATCTACCAGAAATTGTTTTGTCATGTGTTTTAATTTTTCTTTACAAAAACTTTGTACCCCCAAGCTGTCATTGGCATGGATTGAATACCTGAAACTTTTTGCTTGGTAAATACTTCCTCGAATGAAGCAGGGACTACTCCATCAAGAATGGCTTGTTGTGGTTCATTGGACAAGTTCAATAACACCACCACTTTATCTCTGCCATTGCTTCTTTCATATGCCATGATCTGCCCTGGAAGATTTACTTTCAATCTTTTGAAATTAGCATTATCTGCAAAAGCAGGATTCGATTTTCTCAGTTTCAAAAGCGTAGTATAAAAAATTGCGCGCTCATATTTTTTGAATTCAATACTGTCTTTTTCAAAAAATGCCAATGGTCTAAGTACAGGCTCTTCTTGACCACTATAAATTAATGGCATTGTTCTGTCATAAGTTTGTGTAAACACAGCAAATGGCGCATGAATAGCCCCAGGCATGGTTGCATAGTCTGCTTTGTTCCAAGAGTTCTCGTCATGATTGCTTGTGAAATACAATCTTTGTGCCCCTTTAATAAATTCTTGATTGATGTTTTGTAAAACAGTATCTAAAGCAAGAATGTCTTTTTTACCTGATGCAATATCATTTAATACATGAAACTCTTTCCAACTATAAGTCGCATCAAAACCTGTCTCATGTAATTTTGCATCGTCCGCTTCTGCTAATAAATAAATCTCTCTTATATTTTTTAAAGCCGGAATACATTTATTCCAAAAGCTGTAAGGAACGCCCCAAGCAACGTCTACCCTGAATCCGTCTATCTTTGTTGCGTTTAACCAATACTTCATGGTATTGATCATGCTATCCTGCATCACCAAATTATTAAAATTTAATTCTCTTGTATCTGACCAGTCGGCAGTATAAATAGGCTTACCTGTTGAATCTGTTTCATAAAAATCTGGATGCGTCGTCAACCAAGGATGGTCCGCACCAGAATGATTAGGTACATAGTCAATCAATACTTTCATGCCAAGTGCATGAGCTTGATCTACGGTTGCATTAAAATCCGCTAGGGTACCAAATTCTGGATTGATATCGGTATAACTAGCCACTGCATAATAAGAACCTAAACTGCCTTTTCTGCCAAATTTTGAAATGGGTTGGATAGGCATAAACCAGATTGTTTGCACGCCCATTTTCTGTAATCTTGGCAAGTGCTTGGCAAATGCATTGAATGTCCCTTCCTTGGTATACTGACGGATATTTACTTCATAGATATTGCCTTGGTTCATGAATTCTGGATGTTTTTGTTGTCCAAAACTTGATGCTCCAACCAATAACCCAACAAATAATAGTAATTTTTTCATGATGTCGCTTTGTGCTTCAAAATTACTACCTAATGATGTAACTTTGGCTATGCATCTACAAAAATTAAAAATCCTCTTTTTGGCCCTTTTTCTCTGGCAATGTAGTCCTTCAGAACAATATGAAGTGGCAGACAATCCCTTAGATGGTGGGCGTTATTTTATTGAGAACAGCATGCAAGGGAATTTTAAAAAAGCCAAATTCTATATTGTAGAAGATGCCGAAAACCTTGCTTTATTTGATAAAATGGCTAGCAATTACTACGGATTGGATAAAGAGGGACGTATGCAAATCAGGCTTGCTTCCATTCAAATCAATGAAATTACTGAGGTTGATAGTACTATGACAATCATGAATTACCAGAATTCCTATGACAAGGAGGTACATAAACTAAAAATTGTATCTACCCCTAAAGGCTGGAAAGTAGATCTTAAATAGACCAATAGTCCAAATTTATAGGTCCAAATAAGATTTATTGTATATTTGCAACTGCAATTAATTTATAAAAACAAAGCATACAAATGGAAGCACAAACTAATATCAAAAAATACTGGGCATTATTCTTTTTATGGTTCGTTATTTTAATCGTTTTATTATTCGTTTACAGAGAATTTTTCTGGTTAGCACTTCCTGGCACATTGACTTATTTTGCAAAAGCAATGAAACTATTTTAAGCATAGATATCTTATAAATAAAAGCCGCTCAATTAATCGAGCGGCTTTTATTATTTTAACACCGAAAGCGCTGCATCTAAATAGGAATAAATTTCTGGTTGATGATGGTGAATTGGTTTAACAGGCTTCGTCTCTCCTAGTCTAACTACCACCGCATTTTTTTCTTTAATGGCAAATACATATTGTCCAAAAAGTCCATTTTGAAAAGGAATAGTCATCCCCTTGTGTTGTATAATCCAATATTGATAACCATAATAATCTACCGGTTTATCTGATTCAGTTCGGTCTTTTAAATAAGATGCTGGCGATGTTGCTTTAAAGATATAATTAGAATCTACAATTTGCTTTCCCCCCCATGCGCCTTTATTTAAAATCAACTGCCCGAATCTAGCATAGTCTCTTGCTACTCCATTAAAGCAACAGAATGCTTTTTCGTGTTTTTGTTCTCCATCCAATAACCATAATGCATCCACTTCAGCACCCATGGGTTGTAAAAATCTTTCAGAAACTAAATTTGAAATATTATCTCCAAATGCTTTTTCAACAACCAATCCTAATACTTGGGTGTCGCCACTTCTATAATCCCAATAAGTACCTGAAGGTTCTTTAAAGACCATTTTATTCACCATATATTCTTCGTTGTCGCCATAATAACCATAGGCATTCATGCTAAAATAACTTTTATCAAATTCTTGATAATTGGTTCCAGAACTCATGGTTAACAAATCCACAATTCTGACTTTATCTAAATTCGCTTCTTTAAAATGTGGCACATAATTTCCAACTGGCTCTTCTAAGGATTTAATTTTACCTTCTTGTAATGCAATGCCAATTAATAAAGAGATGATACTTTTTGCGGCAGAAAAAGAGCCACTTAAAGTTTTTGAATTGTAGCCATCAAAATATTTTTCATACACAATCTTCCCGTCTTGTATCACTAAAAAAGCATGTGTATCATTTGAATCCATCGCAAGCAATAAAGAATCTGGCATGATTGCTTTATTATAAGAACTGTCTAAAGGCCAAAATTGGGGTTCGCTTGCTGCTTTGACAAGTCTAGTTGGATGCGTTTTGTAATCATGAATGGAATGCTCCCCCCATTGAGCAAAATTTCTCAAGTGTGCGAACATGGGCGTATAAGCAAGGCCTATCATTAAAACAACCAAGACAATAAAACCATAGAAAAATTTCTTAATCATAAATTGCTCTTTTTGAATTGTAATTACACAACTATGCTTACTTTTAGAATCTAGTCGTAAATTTTACTCAAATTAAAAAAATATATGTCTTTATCACAATCATTTCAGGAAATTATTGAAAAAAGAAGGTCCAATAGAAAATTCGATCCTAATGTAGAAGTGCCGGACGAAGTCATTCAAAGAAGCTTAGAACGTAGTATACTTTCTCCTAATAGTAGCAATATGCAGTTATGGGAATTTTATTGGATCAAGGACCCTGTTTTGCAAAAAGATTTTCATGCCTATTGTTTAAATCAAAATGCGGCAAGAACTGCAAAACAATTAGTGGTATTTGTAACAAGACAAGACCATTGGAAGAAAAGAGTACAATGGCATTTAGAACGTGTTCAAAATGGTTTCACTGGTGAGAGCACACCTAATCAAGAAAAATTAATGAATTACTATGGTAAATTAATGCCATTGGCTTACGGAACAGACCAGTTTGGTTTATTAAGTTTATTAAGAAGGACATTGAGTGGCTTAATTGGTGCATTTAGACCAATGACAAGAATGAAAGGAAGAGCCGACCAAAGAATTACAGTACACAAATCTTGTGCTTTAGCAGCACAAACTTTTATGTTATCAATAGCAGCAGAGGGGTTTGAATCCTGCCCAATGGAAGGCTTCGATGCAGTAAGAGTCAAGAAAGCATTAGACCTACCCGAAATGGCAGAAATAAATATGATTATTAGTGTTGGTAAAGGAACTGAAGCTGGCATCTGGGGCAAGAGAGAAAGAGTGCCATATGAAGAAGTCGTAATCATTAAATAAAATCAAGCTCATTTAACACTATTGAATTAATTTATTTTTTTGCTGGAGTGATGATGATATTTCTGTATTCAATCGGTCCGTGATCTCCTTGCAACATGATTGGACCTGGAGCAGCTTCATCACTATTGATGGCCCCACCCGTGATACCTGGAATTTCTTGTTTGAAAATAATGGTCTGACCATTAGCAACCACAGTCACCATCCTACCAATTAAAGTCACATCATAAGATTGCCATTCTCCTGCTGCTTTGGCTGCATTCACCCATGGATCAATGAATCCATAAACACCCCCCAAATAAACGCTTTGAGGTTCTTTACCTTGGTTGTCTTCGATCTGAATTTCATAACGTCCTCTTAAATAAACGCCACTATTGCTTCCTTTAGGATACCTGAATTCAATGTGTAATTTAAAATCATCATAGGTCGAAGTGGTTCTTATATTGTTGCCTGATTTTGGACTAGTCAAAACCCCATTCACATTCATCCATTGATTGTTTTTGCCCATCGCTTCCCATCCAGTTAAATCGGTCTTGTTTAATAACTGAATTGGCTTGTCCCAAGTCACTTCTTTTAAACTATTTAATCTTGGAGCACGTACACCAGTCCAGGTATATTTTTGACCATAAGGTGCAACCATTGTTCCTTTCAACTGATCCCCGATCAATTCGCCTTCTACAACTAAATTATTTTCTGTACGATCCCATTGTGGAGGTATCGTAAAATTCATTTTACCATCTTTGAAAAATACTTGTGCAACTGGTCTAGCACTGCCACCATCTGCAACAAATCTGCCAATTAAATTTTTCACTCCAGAATGTCGTACTTCTAACCATGAAGGTGCAAGTCTTCCTCCACCCATATCCACTGTTAAATCCCAACGGCCTTCTAATGGGTTTTCTTGCGCACTCGTTTTTGTATTTATCAATAAAACAGATAGGATTACAACAAAAAAATTGAAGGTTTTAAGAATATGTTTCATTTGGTCTTTTTATTTGAACCATTAATTTACAATAATTTAATACAAGATTCTGAAAAATTATTTAACGGATCATTTTTGAACTAATTCTACTAAATGGCATAAAAAAAGATGGCCCTTTTGAGGCCATCCTTATTATAAAGATCATTTGTTGAAATCACTTAAAGATTTTGCTTAAATGATTATGCTAAATCAAATCGATCTAATTCCATCACTTTATTCCAAGCAGCTACGAAATCATGCACAAATTTTGCTCTAGCGTCATCACATGCATACACTTCGGCCAATGCACGTAATTCAGAATTAGAACCAAAGATTAAATCGACTCTTGTCCCAGTAAATTTAACTGCTCCAGTTTTTCTATCTGCCCCTTCAAATGCATTTTGTGAAAGATCACTTGCTTTCCATGAATTATTGTAATCAATTAGGTTCACAAAGAAATCATTGGTCAATACGCCAGGTGTATTTGTAAATACACCATGATGAGACTGATCAAAATTGGTATTCAATACACGCATACCTCCTAGCAACACTGTCATTTCTGGTGCAGTTAAGGTTAATAATTGTGCTTTGTCAATCAACATTTCTTCTGCAGAAACCAAAGTACGTGGTTTAATATAATTACGGAATGCATCTGCGATTGGCTCTAATACAGCAAATGATGCTACATCCGTTTCCTCTTGACTAGCGTCTGCACGTCCAGCTGTGAAAGGTACTTTTACAGCAACACCGCCATCCTTAGCCGCTTTCTCAATTGCAGCAGCACCAGCTAATACAATAAGATCTGCCATTGAAACTTGTTTGCCACCAGTTGCACTTGCGTTGAAATCTTTTTGGATAGCTTCCAATTCATCCAATACTTTAGACAATTGCGCGGGATTATTCACTGCCCAATATTTTTGAGGTGCTAAACGAATTCTTGCACCATTGGCCCCACCTCTTTTATCTGATCCACGGAAAGTAGAAGCAGATGCCCAAGCAGTTGAAACTAATTCAGACACTGTTAAACCAGTAGCAAGCACTTTTGCTTTTAATGCTTCAACATCTGTTGCGTCAATCAATGTATAATTTACAGCAGGGATAGGATCTTGCCAGATCAACACTTCTGTTGGTACTTCTGGTCCAACATAACGTGTACGTGGTCCCATATCACGATGTGTTAATTTAAACCAAGCTCTTGCAAACGCATCTGCCAACTGATCTGGGTTTTCGTAAAATCTTTTTGAAATTGGCGCATAAGCTGGATCTAAAATCAATGCTAAATCTGTCGTTAACATCGTTGGTGCATGCGTGATAGAAGGATCATGTGCATCTGGCACAGTACCTGCACCCGCTCCTGCTTTTGGCTTCCATTGATGCGCTCCAGCTGGACTCTTCACTAATTCCCAGTCATACTTGTATAAGTTTTCAAAATAATTATTACTCCATTTTGTTGGCGTAGTTGTCCAAGCACCTTCTAAACCAGAAGTGATCGTGTATACACCATTACCAGTTCCAAAAGTATTTTTCCATCCAGTACCTTGCTCTTCGATTGTTGCAGCAGCAGGTTCTTTACTTACATATTTACCTGGATCTGCGGCACCATGTGTTTTACCAAAAGTATGTCCACCTGCAATCAATGCCACTGTTTCTTCGTCGTTCATTGCCATACGTGCAAATGTTTCACGAATGTCTTTTGCAGATGCAATTGGATCAGGATTGCCATTAGGTCCTTCTGGATTCACATAAATCAATCCCATTTGAACTGCAGCCAAAGGATTTTCTAATTCACGATCTCCTGAATATCTTTTATCGCCTAACCATTCTCTTTCATTTCCCCAGTATACATCTTCTTGAGGCTCCCACACATCTTCTCTACCACCAGCAAAACCAAAAGTCTTAAAACCCATAGATTCTAATGCACAGTTACCTGCTAAAATCATTAAATCGGCCCAAGATAATTTTTGACCATACTTCTTTTTAATAGGCCATAACAATAATCTTGCCTTGTCTAAATTGGTATTATCAGGCCAGCTATTCAATGGCGCAAAACGTTGCATTCCTGCACCTCCACCACCACGACCATCTGTGGTACGATAAGTTCCTGCAGCATGCCATGCCATACGAATAAAGAAAGGACCATAATGTCCGTAATCTGCAGGCCACCACTCTTGTGAATTGGTCATCAAGTCAACAATATCTTGCTTCACTGCTTTTAAATCTAATGTCTTAAACTCAGACACATAATTGAAAGTCTGCTCCATTGGATTAGACTTTGTAGAGTGTTGTCTTAAGATATTTAACTTTAATTGATTTGGCCACCAATCTCTATTCACTGGGCCAGTTCCTGCACTTCCTTGTTTTGATGAAAGTGTTGTCGCGCCTGTAAAAGGGCATTTAGCTGCTCCGTTTTCTGTGTGCTTCTCCATATGATTGAACTTTAATTTTTAATGTTAGTTTCAGACGCAAAATTAACCCTTATTTACGTAAAAAGAATGCATAATGACTGAATAAACTTAGAACATTATAAGTTTGATATTGTTTTAGATGTCATAAACAAAATTGATTCTAATTTAAACAAAAATAAAACTGAAAAAATAGGCTTATTTGAATAGTTAATTTTAAATTTATAAAGTAAAAAGTAGGCAGCATATCTAATTATGTCAACTGCTACATTATTGAAGTTTTAAATAAATAGAATGAAAAAATTATTAATAAGCTCATTTAGCGCTTTATTCATATTGTTAATGGGGACTTCTTTTGCCCCAATTTCAGACAACCCCGACGCTATTGTTGGTGTGTGGAAAACAGGAGAAGGCAACGCCATGGTACGTATCTATAAAAATGGTGACAAATACCAAGGTAAAGTAGTATGGTTAAAGGAACCAAATGACCCAGAAACTGGAAAACCAAAACAAGATAAAAACCACCCTGAAGAAGCGACTAGAACAAGACCAGTACTTGGAATGATTAATATTTGGGGCTTCTCTTACAAGGATAAAAACCTTTGGGATGATGGTAATATATATGATCCTAAAAATGGTAGCACCTATTCTTGTACCATAAAAATGATTAACCCCAATACACTTGAAGTTAGAGGGTATATTGGGGTTTCAATTATTGGAAGAACAGATAACTGGACTAGACAACAAGCTAAATAATACTAAGGAGATACAAAATTTAGGCTGATATTAAAAAACAATGGATTTCCTAAATTACTAGAGAAGAAACGTTGGCTTTCTTCTTTAGCGTCATATCTGTTGACTACATCGAAACGATAATTGTATCTTAAACCTGCTTGTGCATTTATCCAAAGAAATCCAGTAAGCTTTTTATCCCACATAATTCTTGGCTTAACTTCTCCACGTTGGATATACATATTGATATTATTTGTCCTTGGCAATTGCATTAAAAATTGATTCCCTTCTAATTCAAAACCAGCCTGCAACATACTAGTTGTAGAGAAATTATAACGAACAAAACCACGAGCAGGAAGTAAAAGTTCCATCCCCCATTTATCATTGAAGGTTTTATTCCAAAACAATACGGGCACATGTAATAATCTTCCTGCACGATAGGTTCTAGCCAAACCAGTACCAATCATGTTATTCTCGGATGTCTTCCAACCATAAATGACTGTGCCACTTAATGTGATTGCTTTGTTTTGAATTGCTTTTGCATTTTCAAACATCCCATTTGCATCTGCACTAGCCTGAAAAATTAAAAAAATCTTTTCGCTAAGCGGCTTGAAAACAGTTGTATTTAATCCTGCTGTTAATAAAGCTGTTTTATCTAAAGCACTTGCAAAATCGTTTACTGTTGGATTGGTAACATTAAATTGACTACTCCAATAATTTACACCCATTTGCCAAATAATTTTATTGGTAGAAATAACAGGCAGGTTTACTTGCGCTCTTAATGCATTGACTTGGGCTATATTAATTTCTGTAGGAAGTTGTTTGGAATTAAAACTTATACCAGGCATTGAAAATCCACCATATTGCTCGAATCCTAAACTCAAAATTCTTTGAGGGGTTTGATTCAAAACTTTTTGGGAACAAAAACGCTTAACGCCATCGGCATCCCCGAAATTACTGTAGTCGAAATTTTCTGTAGTATCAGTTTGTGAAAACACAAATGAAGCACTCATTAAACATAAAATAGTAAATGTTAGACGCATAAATGACGTATTTATTTAAATACAAATATAATAGTAAACCATATATATTGGCTTAAAAGCATAAGCCGAAGTAAATAAATATTACTTCGGCTTACAGACTTTATTGCTTTAATTACATTGCCATCAAATTATCGATGGCCTTCAAATCAACTGTGGAGCCGTACTGGACACCATTGGTTATTATTTAAAATAGTTTTATCTATTCTATATCAGATTGTTACCACTACCGCCTTTATTTTTCAATATTCCTTAGGTCGCAAAAAGTTCAACAGTTCCTTTGAACAATTGATTCCTAATTCAAATATAACTTTAGACCTTAACCTTTGTACTATTTTGCCCCAAAATAATTTAATAAGGTATAAGGCTCGCAACCTCTCGGTTGCTCGCTGTTTACACCAGACCATGAGGCGTAGGCCCTAGGATTGCATGAGGCCCAAGCCTTAGTAGTCGCCCTTCGCACCAGCTCAGGACTTATAGAACACCAAGTTCTAATGCTATCTTTTTGGTCTTGGTGTATTAGTTTAAGACCAATAGCCCAGCACCCTTTTATGGGGCTGGGCGGAAATAAGCCATTGAGCACTTCATGCGAAATGGCGACTATTAAAGAAGGTTGGTGATGGATAGATAAAAAATATAGATCTATTTTTTAATCAAGAACCAAGGTTCGGTTCGCAATTGATTATATTTGATTAAACAATCGATCTTTGGTTTTTTGAAGCAAAAGCTGGTGCGTAAAAAGGGAATTGAAAACCTGTAGAAATGGAATAAGTCGCTAAGAATAAGTTGCTTATACCAATAAGGTTCAGTAGGCGATAGGCTCCACTTTCAACTCGAACTTCGAGTAAGAATTCCGCCCAGCCCCATAAAGGGGGACTGGGCTTTTTCTTCCCCAGCACCATCTCAAAAGGGGCTCAGATGCTTGTCTGACATGGGTTTCATGAATTTATGGCTCATTAGAATAGCGAAAATTTCATGGCAATTTGTGTGGATTTGTTTAAAGAGTTTTTTTGTGGTTTTAATAAAAAAGGGAATAAACCGGTGCGTTATCGGTGAGTAACTAGACCAGATTATCCAAAACAACTCCCTTTTTACGCACACGTAGCTTACAATGCTTTAAAAATCAAGGATTTAACCTAAAAATTAAATTCATGAGCATCAAATTAACCATCTGGATCCGTCCAAGCGAAAAAAATGTAGACAAGAAAACCCCTATTTACCTTAGAATTCAACTTAAAAATGTTCGTACAGAATACTCAATAGGTGAAGCTGTCACCTTAAAAGAATGGGATAAAAACAAACAAAAAGTCAAAGGTTTTTCTGCCCATGCTGAAGCCATTAATGGTAAAGTAGGAGCAATCAAGGCAAGAACACTTAAAATTTATAATGAATTGTTGTTGTCCGGCGAACCTTTCAATGCACACACCATCAAAGACCGTTTGATTAATGGTTTGACGAAAGCCATCACCTTCGATGAGCTAATGGATGAGTATCTGACCAAGATGAAATCTCTCAAAGGTCAAAGCTATTCACAACCAACCATCATCAAATACAGAAATACCCAGCTAAGAGTATCTCAATTCGTAAAGAAGAAATATAAACGGAATTATATCTTCCTATACGAACTTGATTTCGATTTTATAGATGGTTTTGAAACCTTCCTAAAAACTGAATTCAATAATTCAAATACCACATGCAAAAAACACTATGATCGAGTGAGTAAAATAGTTCGAATCGCACTTAACAAAGGTTATATCAATAGATTTCCATTTAGTGGTTACAAAATCAAACTTGATAAAACACCATTGGTCTACCTAACCTACGAAGAGGTTCAAAAAATTGAAACTAAAAAATTTGACATAGATCGTTTAGAACATTGTCGACTTCTTGCACTTCTTGGATGTTATTCTGGTCTATCTTTTAAAGAAATGGCCAATCTGGAACCAAAGCATATCATCAGTTCTGATGGTGAAGTCCATTGGATTAGCATGGTGAGACAGAAAACTAAAAGACCATATCGAGTTGTGCTTCTACCTCAAGCTTACCAGCTAATTCAAGAGTTACAAAAATTTAAAAGGTGTAGTAGGGATCAATCCAAACTTATCCCGATGTTTAGTAATCAAAAATATAACTCATACTTAAAAGAGATTGCAGACCTATGTGGTATTCCAAAAAAGCTAACCACTCATGCACTTAGAAAAACTTTTACAATTGGCATAGCACTTAGACAAAACGTATCAATAGAATTAATTTCTGCTCTACTTGGTCATTCTAGTATACGAGTGACAACAGACTATTATGCAAAAATAACTGATGAGATAATGATTGAAGGTGTTAAGAATTTAGCCACTCAATTGGAAAAATTTAATTCAAAACCCTCTAATAACTCAAATGAGTAATCCTATTTAATGCCAATTTAAGTCGCTATTCTAATGAGCCATAAATTCATGAAACCCATGTCAGACAAGCATCTGAGCCCCTTTTGAGATGGTGCTGGGGAAGAAAAAGCCCAGTCCCCCTTTATGGGGCTGGGCGGAATTCTTACTCGAA
>CAMCQV010000025.1 GCA_945877085.1 Chitinophaga pinensis | reverse complement strand
TTAAAAAGCTGGGGTCGATTTGGTACTTGGGTAAATCGTGTACAGGATTTCATGTATGCAAAAGATAGCGAAGAACCTTATCAGGTGCAACAAGCAAAGATAGCCATTGCGAATGGTGGCATATTTGTTGGATTAGGTCCAGGGAATAGTCAGCAAAGAAATTTCTTACCTCAAGCGTATAATGATTTTATTTATGCAGTGATTATAGAAGAGTATGGATTATTAGGAGGAGCATTTATCATTTTTATTTATTTAGTTTTTTTATTTAGATGTATCCGAATATTTAGAAAGTGTCCCTATGCATTTGGTGCATTTTTAGCACTCGGTTTAAGCTTTACATTAATCATTCAAGCGGTTGCGAATATGGCTGTGAATGTGGCAATTGTTCCTGTGACAGGGGTGACATTACCATTATTGAGTATGGGTGGAAGTTCATTCATTTTCACCTGTTGTTCTATAGGATTGATTTTAAGTGTCGCAAGAAACGTGGAGCAAATGGAGGGCAAGGCACCTGTCGAAACAGAGATTGAAATTCCTAACGAAAATATAGAGCCAGCAAATGCCTAATCAAGCACATACACCTTTACGTATGATCATCGCTGGCGGTGGGACAGGCGGACATATCTTTCCTGCCATAGCTGTAGCACAAGCAATACAAAGGTTACAGCCAGATGCTGTCATCTTATTTGTAGGCGCTCAAGGGAAAATGGAAATGGAGAAAGTGCCACAAGCGGGGTACCAAATTGTTGGTTTAACGATTGCAGGTTTCAATAGACAACATATTTTCAAAAATTTGACTTTGCCATTTAAGTTGATTAAAAGTTTTATTCAAGTTAGAACCATCTTTAATCAATTTAAACCGAATGCGGTTTTTGGAGTAGGAGGCTATTCGAGTTTCCCAGTTTTAAAATATGCGCAAGCAAAAGGTATACCTAGTTTTATCCATGAAGCCAATGCATTTGCTGGAAAAGCCAATCAATGGTTAGGAGCACGTGCAACAAAAATATTTACGGGTACAAAAGGGATGGAACAATTTTTCCCATTCCAAAAAATCCATATCACAGGTAATCCAGTAAGACAAAACATTGCTAAGGGTGCAATCGATAAAGCAACTGCCTTATTACAATTTGGTTTATTGCCTAATCATTTTACATTATTGATTATTGGAGGAAGTTTGGGCGCTGCATCTATCAACCAAGCTATTCAACAAAATTTAGCAGCTTTTGAAAAAATGGGTATTCAATTAATTTGGCAAACAGGCAAGCCCAATGCATCAAAGTATCAAGCAGCAGCGAGTCCATTTGGCAATGTCTTTGTGGATAGTTTTATTAATGATATGAGTGCAGCGTATGCCGCAGCAGATATGGTGGTGAGTCGTTCAGGTGCTATGGCAGTGGCAGAAATAGCTATGACTGGTAAAGCATGCATTTTTGTACCCTATCCACATGCGGCCGAAGACCATCAAACATACAATGCAGAGGTATTGGTAAAAGAACAAGCTGCGCAAATGATTGCAGATAAAAATGTGGTCGCAGAATTATTCCCAATGATTGAAAAACTAATCGCTGATAAAGCTGTGTTGAGCGAAATGCAGACAAAAATAAAATCATTTGCTTTGGAAAATGCAGATCAAGTAATTGCAGCAGAAATTATTCAAGAAATAGCATCTAAATAACGCAATAAATATGAATCCTCTAACTCAATTGAAACTAACAGATTTAAAACATATTTATTTTATTGGTATTGGCGGTATTGGCATGAGTGCTTTGGCAAGGTATTTTAATACGCAGGGCGTTATTGTATCTGGTTATGACAAAACATCAACAGCATTGACGGATAGTTTAATTGAAGAAGGTATCGCAATTCATTTTGAAGATGATTTGAATCAAATAGATAAAGAAGCAAGCGTCATTGTTTATACACCTGCTGTACCGGCAGATCATAAAGAGTTAAACTACTTTAGAGACAATAATTATTTAGTTGTAAAGAGAAGTGATGTATTGCAATGGGTTACAGAAAATGCTTTTACAATAGGCATTGCTGGCACGCATGGTAAAACCACTACAACCTCAATGACTGCACATATTTTAAGACATACTGGTTATGGTTGTAATGCATTTTTAGGAGGTATCGCATCTAATTATGATACCAATTTTTGGAGTCACGAAAGAAATGTGGTGGTTGTAGAAGCAGATGAATACGATAGAAGCTTTTTGAAATTATCACCCAATATTGCTGTTATTACTGCAGTGGATCCAGACCATTTAGATATCTATGGTACTGCAGAAGAAGTATTAAAAGCTTTTGGACAATATGCAGATAAGATCAAGTCCGGAGGCACATTGATTCAAAAAATTGGAACGACGGTGCAAACAAGTGCAACGGATAAAACAATTACTACATATGGTTACAATCATGCAGAAGCTGGCTATCATTCAAGTGCATTAAAAGTAGTAGATGGTTCTTATGTGTTTGACTTAGTACATCCTAATGGCGTGCTTAAGAATGTTGTATTGAACATGGGTGGCCTTCATAATGTCGAAAATGCGATTGCTGCCATTGCCATTGCATTGTGTCTTGGAATTGAAGATGAAAAAATTATTGCTGCAGTAGCAGACTTTAAAGGTGTGAAACGTCGCTTTGAATATAAAGTGAAAACTGCGAACAAGGTATTGATAGACGACTATGCGCATCACCCAGAAGAATTGAGCGCATTGATTAGTGGTGTAAAAAGTATCTTCCCAAATCAAAAAATGGTCTTAGTCTTTCAGCCGCATTTATATAGTAGAACACAGGACCAGTCAGCAGGATTTTCTGCGACATTGGATCAAGCAGATGAAGTTATTTTATTACCAATTTATCCAGCAAGAGAATTGCCAATACCTGGTGTGACAAGTGATATGTTATTGTCTGCAATGACGATTGAAAAAAAGCAAGTCATGTCAAAAGAACAACTCCTGGAATGGGCTGCTACAACAGAAGATAAATTAATCGTGATGGCTGGCGCAGGCGATATTGATGTATGTATCAATCAAATTAAAGACATCCTTACAAAGTAGTACATGAAACAATGGCAAAAAATAGTAATTAGAATTATTTGGAGCATCGCTGCTGCAGGGCTTATTGTGCTTTTTGTGGTTTCATGGAAGGCTAAAAGTGCAAAGCAGTTAACGGATATTCAAATTGAATTAGTAGGAGAAAGCGCTGAGGCTTTATTTATGGACGAAATTTCTATTCGAGTTATTTTGAATGAACGAGGGGTGCAAGTGGGTATGCCTATTGAAAAAATTAATTTAACGCAATTAGAAAAGTTCATTGAAAAAACAGAATGGGTAAAAAATGCAGAATTTTTTATCAATAATAAATTGGTCTTAGAAGTTAAAATTGAACAAAGAATTCCAATTGCCAGGATATTCACTGCAAGCGGTACTTCATTTTACATCGACAATGAGGGGTCGAGATTGCCTTTGAAACAATTGACAGTGCTGAATCTGCCTGTATTTACAGGTTTTCCAACGGATCAATTAAAATTATCAAAGCCAGATAGCATATTGTTAAAAGATGTTTTATTTTTTGCAAAGACCATTCAAAAAGACAGCTTTTTCATGGCCCAAGTGGCGCAAGTGAATATAGAACCAAATGGTACTTTTCAAATGGTGCCAACCCTTGGAGATCATCTTGTTTTATTAGGAACAGTGGATCAACTTGAAGATAAATTGAACCGGTTATTTACATTCTATAAAAAAGTATGGCTGGGTTCGGGTATCAATGCCTATCAATATATTGATTGTAGGTTCAATCATCAAATAGTGGCATTAAAGAAAGGGATGCAACCGATACAGTTTACAGGGGATTTTAAGTTGCTCATGGGAGACTCTACTTTAATGATGCAGGCACCGGTGGCTAGTATAGATACCACAGCCAAAGCAGCACCAGTCTTGATGGAGCCTGCTGTTGTGGCTAAGCCTAAAGCGCCAAAGGCAATCGCAAAGAAAAAAGTTCAACCAAAAGTGGTCAAGTCCAAGCCTAAAATGAACAATAAACCTAAAAATAATTCGTTAATTATAAAGAATAAGACTGCAAAGGCCTTAATGCCTAAGAAGTCGAAGTCTACAACTAAGAACAACTAACAACTAAAACCTATAAAAATGAGTCAGAACGATTCTCCCATCATTGTGGGTCTTGACATTGGTACAACAAAAATTGCAGCGATTGCCGGAAGAAAGAATGAATTTGGGAAATTAGAAATCCTTGGATTCGGACGTGCAAATAGCAATGGGGTGCAACATGGTCAAGTATTGAATATTGATCAAACTATTAAAGCGATCCAACAGGCTTTACAAAACTGTCATTTAAGCAATCCAGATTTAGAAATCCACGAAGTATATGTGGGTATTGCTGGTCACCATATTAAGAGTTTACAAACTAGAGGAGATCAAGTAAGACAGGATGCTGAAAATGAGATTCAAGCATGGGAAATTGAGCAATTGATCAACAACCAAAGAAAGACTTTTATTCCTGCAGGTGATCAAATCATTGATGTGATTCCACAAGAGTTTCATGTTGACAATAACCAAAATATTAAGGACCCAGTTGGGGTAAATGGTGTTAAAGTTGGCGCCAATTTCCACATCATTACTGGAGACCGAAATGCCATTCGCAATATCAATCGTTCGGTTGAGCGCAGCGGATTAATTACAAAAGATTTAGTACTTCAGCCACTGGCATCTGCTAGTGCTGTGATGAGCGATATTGACATGGAAGCAGGTGTTGCAATTTTAGATATTGGTGGAGGTACAAGTGACCTTGCGGTATTCTATGAGGGTATTTTAAAACATACCGCTGTGATTCCATTTGGTGGCGAAAATATCACCAATGACATTAGAATGGGATTAGGTGTTTTAAAAAGTCAAGCAGAAGCAATGAAAGTGCAGTTTGGAAGTGCTCTATCTGACGAAGCAAAAGCAAATGCATATGTAACCATCCCTGGATTAAAAGGCATGCCTGCAAAAGAAATTAGTGTAAAGAATTTAGCTGCAATCATTCAAGCTAGAATGAGTGAAATCCTTGATTTTGTTACCTACCATTTAAAGCAAGTTGGATTGGATAGCCGTATGTTGAATGGTGGTGTGATATTAACTGGTGGCGGTTCTCAATTAAAACACTTGATTCAATTGACTGAATATATTACTGGTTTGAATGCAAGAATTGGATTGCCAAATGAGCATTTAGCACCGAATCATATTGACGAATTAAAGAAGCCAATGTATTCTACATGTATTGGTTTGATTTTAAAAGGGTACAATGATTACGAGCAAAATTATAAAGTGTTTACAGAAACTTATAAGAAGGTAGAAGTGCCAAAAGCACTGACTGTAAATGCAGCAGTTTCGAATCATTCAAATACCGCTCAAAGAAACAATCCACAACCAGTGGCAACAACAGTTTCGGAGGAGCAAATTGAAAAAAGAAAAAGTAAGTTCTGGGATCGTTTCAAGAACAACTTAATCGAAATTTTTAACGAAGAAGAAGACAAACCATTAGCATAAAAATTACCCACATATCGTTTATAACTTATAGAACATAATCGATTGAAATCGAGTAATTTAGACTTAATTACGACTAACTAACCTAACTATAAAAACAATTCCGAATGATTCAATTTGACTTACCTAAGCAAAAATCATCCATTATCAAAGTGCTTGGTGTTGGCGGCGGTGGAAGCAATGCCGTTAACTTCATGTTCCAACAAGATATTGAAGGGGTAGATTTTATCATATGTAACACAGATTCAAAGGCAATCGAACAAAGTTTAGTGCCAAATAAAATTCAACTTGGACCACATTTAACCCAAGGTTTGGGTGCTGGTGCGGATCCTTCTGTGGGAAAAATGGCGACCGAAGAATCTTTAGAAGAGATCAAAAGAATTTTAGAAGTGAATACCAAAATGGCATTCATTACTGTAGGAATGGGTGGCGGAACAGGAACAGGTGGCGCGCCAATCATCGCAAAAATCTGTAAGGATTTAGGTATCCTAACTGTTGGTATTGTAACGACTCCATTTGGTTTTGAAGGGCCACGTCGTCAAAAGCAAGCCGAAGAAGGGATCAACGAATTGAAACCATATGTAGATACTTTATTGGTGATTTCAAATGACAAATTACGTGTTCAATATGGTAATTTGAAAATGAAGGAAGCATTCACTAAGGCGGATAATGTGTTGGCAACTGCAGCAAAATGTATCACAGACGTGATCAACAGCCGCGGTCATATCATCGTTGACTTTGCAGATGTTTGTACAGTTATGAAAAATGGTGGTGTAGCCATTTTAGGTAAGGCAGAAGTTGCTGGAGAAAACAGAGCAGAAAGAGCGATTGAAGAAGCCTTGAATTCACCATTGTTGAACGATAATGATATCAAAGGCGCAAAATGGATTTTATTGAATATTAATAGTGCCGAAGGGGAGTATGAATGTAGCATGGATGAGTTAGAAGCCATCAATACTATTTTACGTGCGCGTACAGGTGAACACAGCGATGTGATCATGGGCATGGGCTATGACGAAACCTTAGGAGATAAATTAGGCATTACTTTAATTGCGACTGGATTTGAACATAAAGATCCATTTAAAAAAGAAGCAGTTAAGGAAGTAGAAGTACCAGTAGAAGAAAAGATTGTGATGACTTTACAATCAGAGCAAACAATACAAGCAGCCCAAGTTGCGCCTATTGAACCTACTGCATCATTGGAAGCAAATGAGCCAACTGCAATCGAGACCGAAGCTCCAGAAGCATTGGTAACATTGGATGAGGTAGAATTAACAATAGATGAATTAGCACCTACAATGCAAGAATTTGTAATGCCTGAAATAAGTAATGTATATGTTTCAGCACCAGATTTTGAGGAAGAGGAAGAAGTAGTAGCGAGTTTTGAAGAAGAACTGATTTCTCAAGAAATTGTTTTAGAAGACTTTAATGAAACATTTGAAGAAGAAGAAATTGCAGAAGTATTTGAATTGAATATGGAAGAAGAATCAACTCCAATTTACAACACGGAGTTTGTATTGAACAAGCCTGTTAATATTTATGCTGAATCAGAATCAGAATTAGAAATTGAAGCAGAAGCAGCAACAGAAGTTGGAGCAAACGTTGAAGAAGATGTATTTGCTGAAGTAGCAAACGATATCACAGCTGAAGTTGATGTAACAGCGGATACTGAAAACTTAGAGACCTCATTCAGAAGCGTAGAAATGGAAATGGAAGAAGAGCCAACCATGCAATTGGTTATGCGAGAAGAATCTTCTGTATCAGCTCAAAACAGGCCTCAGCATTCAAGCTTTGATATTTCAATGGACAATTCAGAAGAGCAAAGACGTAAAGTGGCTGAACGTATTCAAAAATTAAGAAATCTTTCTTTCAATATTAACAATGGAGCGGATCCTGGAGTAGAATTTGACGCAGTACCTGCCTATGTTAGAAGAAACCTAGATTTGTTTGGTAATACCATGGCTTCTGTAGAAAACTATTACAGTAAGTATACAGTGGAGCAAGATGAGAACAACCAAACTCAGATTTCTACCATTAATTCTTTCCTAGATGGTAAAAAGCCAGATTAAAAGCGTTTTTATAGAACAGTTGATTTAGTTGGAACCCTGCCTGAAAAGGCGGGGTTTTTTTATTTACCTTTGAGTATGCAAACAATACTCATTACCGGGGGAACAGGCATGGTTGGACAATCTTTGACTAATATTTTATTAAGCAAAGGGTATCAAGTGATTGTATTGACTAGACAACAAAAGCAATCCAGTCGAGCAAATTTTTCATTTGCGCAATGGGATCTGAATAAAGGCTGGATTGATCCTGTCGCCATTACAGCAGCTGATTATATCATTCATTTAGCAGGAGAGGGTGTGGCAGATAAAAGATGGACTACTTCAAGAAAAAAAGCAATACTAGATAGTCGCGTCAATTCAAGTGCATTGTTGGTAAAAGCATTAAAGGGAAATCCACATAAAGTAAAAGCAATTGTTGCTGCATCAGCAATAGGCTGGTATGGTCCAGATAATGAAAAAAGTATAGCAACTGGTTTTGTAGAAACTGATCCAGTGGATCCAAGTTTTTTAGGGGACACTTGTAAACAATGGGAGGAGAGTATGCATCCTGTTAAAGCATTGGGCATTCGACTTGTGACCATCCGAATTGGTATTGTGTTTAATAAAATGGGTGGCGCATTGGCTGAGTTCATGAAGCCAGCAAAGCTAGGCGCAGCAGCTATATTGGGAGATGGTAAACAAATAGTGAGTTGGATTCATCAGCAAGATTTGAACCGACTAATCTTATTTGCTTTGGAACAAGAAAAAATGAATGGTGTATACAATGCAATCGCGCCAGATCCAGTGCGTAATTCAATTTTGACAAAAGCAATTGCACAACGTTATCATACATGGGCGATTCCATTCCATGTGCCAAGCTTAATTTTAAAAATCATGCTAGGTGAGATGAGTGTAGAAGTGTTGAAAAGTGCCAATGTAAGTGCATCAAAAATCCTTGCTGCTGGATTCAGCTTTGACTTTGCAAGTATGGATGAAGCGCTAGACGATTTATTAGTTTCTAATTGGTCTGCCAGAAGTAATCACTGATTGGATGCGTTCTAAAGTTTTCTTTTCGCCACAAAGACTTAAGAAAGCTTCACGCTCCAAATTCAATAAATATTGTTCGTTCACAACAGTTGCTTCACTTAAATCACCACCACACATGACGTAAGCTAATTTACGAGCTACCAATGCATCATGGTCTGTTGCATAACCGCCACGCCACATACCATTGATACCAGCATACAAAGCGCCAAGTCCAGCTTTGCCCATCACTTTAATATCATTGCGTTGAATTGGCTGAGTGTAACCAGCGTTATAAAGTTCAAGCACTTGTTCTTTTGCTTTTGCAATTCGTCTAGATTGATTCAGAATAATTTGATCCTGTCCTTTTCTAAAGATGCCCATCTTCATCGCTTCATGTGCCGAAGTAGCTACTTTAGCAGTTGCAATTTGCAAGAATCTATTTTTTAAAGTAATTGTTTCAGGTTCTTCTGCATGCATTTCATCAGATGCGCGTAGTACCAATTCTTTGGTACCACCACCACCAGGAATCACACCAATACCTAATTCAACCAATCCTATATAAGTTTCTGCTGCAGCACAAATAGCGTCTGCATGTAAATTTAATTCACATCCGCCACCCAAACACAATCCGTGTGGTGCTGTCACAACAGGGATCGAAGAATAACGTACTCGCATCATGGTGTTTTGAAAAGTACGAACAGCCATGTCTAATTCCTCATAATCTTGTTCAATGGCTAGCATAAAAATCATACCCACATTTGCACCCGCACTAAATAAATTGCCATCATTGGCAATGACTAAGCCTTTACTTTTTTCTTCCGATAACTGAATGGCTTTATTCAATCCTTGTAAGACTTCACCACCAATACTATTCATCTTGGTATTCCAACTAAATCCAAATACATCATCGCCGATATCTACCAAGTTGCATGCGCTGTTAGTCCAGATTGTTTTTTCTTTAAAGTCAGATAAGATAATAAAGGACTCTGCTCCCGGAACCAGCACATAATCACTTGTAACAATATCATAATAATAACGCTTGCCATTTTTAGTAGTATAAAACGATAAGCCTTTTGCAACCATTGTTTCAACCCATGGCGCGACTGCAATACCTGCCGCTTTCATATCCTTTATTACAGCATCAATCCCTAATTCGTTCCATGATTCAAATGCGCCAATTTCCCAGCCAAATCCAGCTTTCAAGGCATCATCTACACGATACAATTCATCACTGATTTCAGGAATTCTGTGACTGATATAAGAAAACAAAGCGTGATGAAAAGCTTGAATAAATTGTCCTGCTTTATCTTTGGAATGGTATAATACTTTTAATCTTGCAGGCAAATTATCTACCGCTTTTGCCGCATCAATAGAAGCCATTTTAGTTTTCTTACGAGGCTCGTATTCAAGGGTCGCTAAATTTAAAGTCAATATTTCTTTGCTAGTAGCTGTCTTTACTTTTTTGAAAAATCCTTGACCAGTTTTATCACCCAACCAATTTTCGGCAACCATTTTTTCTAACCAACTAGGAAGTTTAAAGGTTGCTTTTGCTTCATCATTCGGACAATTATCTGCCACACCTGTCGCCACTTTTACCAATGTATCAATACCTACAACATCTGCAGTTCTGAATGTGGCAGATTTTGGACGACCTAAAATAGGGCCAGTTAAGGATTCAACTTCATCAATGTTTAATCCTAATTTTTCCATAATATGGATGACACTCATCATGCTAAAAACGCCCACTCTATTGGCTATAAAGGCAGGCGTGTCTTTACATAAAACGGTCGTCTTACCTAAAAACACATCCCCATAATGGATATGAAAATCGATCACCCACTGCGCTGTTTTTGGCGTAGGGATGATCTCTAATAATCTTAAATACCTTGGCGGATTAAAAAAGTGTGTTCCGCAGAAATGTTGTTGAAAATCTTCTGAACGGCCTTCTGCCATTAAATGAATTGGAATACCAGATGTATTGGAAGAAACTAAAGTTCCTGGTTTACGGTATTGTTCAACTTGATCGTAAATTGTTTTCTTGATATCTAATCTTTCCACCACCACTTCGATGATCCAATCTGCATTTGCAATTTGAGCCATGTCGTCTGTGAAATTTCCAGTACGAATATTTTTAGTGAATGCACTTGAATAGATAGGAGATGGGTTGGATTTGATCGATGCCTGCAATGCATCATTCACCAATTTATTTCTTTCTTTACTTAGCTTACTTTCTTCCGATCCTGGTTGCAAACGATCTAACAATAAAACTTGCACGCCAATGCCTGCAAAATGACATCCGATTCTTGAACCCATTACGCCACTTCCAAGGATCACGACCTGCTTTATAGTTGGTTGCATAGTATAGCTTTTCGTAAAATTAGTTAGTTATGCAACTATTTTCAAAAAATATTTTCATTTTTCTAAAAAAAGGGCCAAAATAACCTTTGGTTGCCTCTTTTAACCTTTTAACAAAACGGGGAGGAGGGTTCAACGCTTTAGAGTACATTTGTACTATGCAGGTAGATCCTTCTTTAGTGAATCATTTAGCGCAGCTATCAAGGTTGAATGTGGCGCCAGAAAAAATGGATAAATTAGTGCAGGATATGCAAGATTTAGTCCAATTTGTAGCACAATTAAATGCTTTAGACACTGCTGGAACAACCCCCTTAATGCATATGGGTGACGCTAGCAATGTATTGAGAGCAGATGAGATATCAGGAAGCATCACCAATTTGGAAGCATTATCGAAGGCGCCAGATGCAGCATCACCTTATTTTAAAGTACCAAAAGTCATTCGTAAATAAATTATTATGTCAGCAGTTATTGAACTTAGAGCAATTCAGAAAAGTTATTTTATGGCCAATCAAGCCATCCCAGTCTTAAAAGGGATCGACTTGGATATCAATAGAAACGAGTATGTCGCATTAATGGGACCATCGGGTAGTGGTAAAAGTACACTGATGAATATATTGGGTTGTTTGGATTCTCCAACAGCGGGCACTTATAATTTAAATGGACATGATGTAAGTGCAATGACAGATGATGAACTTGCGGGGATAAGAAATATTGAAATAGGATTCGTATTCCAACAGTTCAATTTATTGCCAAGATTAACAGCAGCAGAAAATGTGGCTTTGCCATTGGTTTATGCGGGCATTTCAAAAAAAGATCGAATAGAAAGAGCATTGGTCGCGCTAGAGAAAGTAGGTCTTGCAGACAGAAGTCATCATAAATCAAATGAGTTAAGTGGTGGACAGATCCAACGTGTGGCGATTGCGCGTGCATTGGTAAACAATCCATCTATTTTATTAGCGGATGAGCCTACAGGTAATTTGGATTCTAAAACATCGGTAGAAGTCATGGAATTATTTGGTAAAATCCATGCTGGTGGTAATACAGTGATCCTTGTTACACACGAGGAAGATATTGCTCGCTATGCACACCGAGTGGTGAGGTTAAGGGACGGAAACGTAGAGACAGATACCTTGAATCAAACACATATTTAATTTACAAGATATTGAACTAAGTGTCTTTAGTTTTGTTATAAGGATATGAAAATTTACACTAAGGCAGGCGATCAGGGAAAAACATCTTTAATTGGCGGTACAAGGGTGCCTAAAAGTCATATTCGTATAGAAACTTACGGAACTGTAGACGAGTTGAACTCATTCATTGGATTATTGAATGATTTAGTGGTGGATACAAAAATTAATGCAGATTTAAAAGAAATTCAAGATAGGTTGTTTACAGTAGGATCTAGTTTGGCATGTGATCCAGAAAAGGAGTCTGCACTAAAAATTCCAGATTTAAAGGAAGAAGATATTGCAGGACTTGAGTTGGCGATGGATGCAATGAACGAAGTACTTGCCCCAATGAAATCATTTATCATACCTGGTGGACATCAAGCAATTTCCACTGCCCATATCGCTAGATGTGTTTGCAGAAGAGCAGAACGCTGGTGTGTGAATATGCAAGAAGAAGATTTATTTGTAGAGACTTTAGTGATTAAATATTTGAATCGTTTAAGTGACTATTTATTTACACTAGCTCGTTATATTGGGCATTTGAATGGGGTAGCTGATCTACCTTGGAAGCCAAGAATTTAATTACACAGATTTTATATAAAAAGCCCGTCTTTCATCGTAAGGGTTCTGTCACTTAATGCAGCTAATGCTTCGTTGTGCGTTACTATTAAAAAACTTTGGTTCAATTCTTTTTTCAAGCGTAGAAATAATTCGTGCATGGAATGTGCATTCTCACTGTCAAGGTTGCCAGTTGGTTCATCTGCAAAGATGATTGCTGGTTGATTAATGAGGGCCCTAGCTACTGCAATTCTTTGTTGCTCGCCACCAGATAATTGGTGCGGCTTTTTATCTTGTTTGTCTGCAAGTCCTAAATAATCTAATAATTCAAGGGCTTTTTTTGCCACAGTTTTTTTATCCTGCTTGCCGATCCACCCTGGAATAGCAATATTTTCGATTGCAGTGAATTCGGGTAATAAATGGTGAAACTGAAATACAAAACCAATACGGGTATTTCTAAAATGGGCTAATTGTTGGTTATTCAATTGGTCAAGGGCAACAGCTTCGTAAAAAACCTGTCCTTTATCTGCCTTTTCTAAGCTACTTACAATGTACAATAGGGTCGATTTGCCGGCGCCCGATGGTCCTACAATGGAAACTAACTCTCCTTTGGATAGCTCCAAGGAAACGCCTTTAAGGACGGGTACTGTCCCATATTGCTTCCATATATCTTTGGCTACAAGTAGTTTTGGCTGCATCTCCATGATGCAAACCTACGATTACCCGGTGAAATTTATTAAAAATTAATAAAATGTTTACATGATGTAGAAAAATCAGATTTGGTTATATCGTTTATACGGCTACTTTTGCAAAAAAGAACCCTATGTTTTGGACATTAGAATTAGCCAGCTATTTAGAAGAAGCGCCTTGGCCAGCAACCAAAGATGAATTGATAGACTACTCCATTAGGAGCGGTGCCCCAATAGAAGTAGTAGAGAATTTGCAAGAGTTGGAAGACGAGGGCGAAGTATATGAAAGTATCGAAGACATTTGGCCGGATTATCCAAGCCAAGAAGATTTTATGTTTAATGAAGACGAGTATTAAATTACGTGGCGCTTTCTTTGAAAGTTAGCCCCACATAATTTAACCTCTAATGAATTTAATAAAAAAAGAGGACACGAAATGGTGTCCTCTTTTTTTATTAAATCGCGAATATGATATTTAGATCTTTTAAAAAGTCAACTTAAAATATAGCAACATCAAACCTAATGTCAACACAATGGTGTTGGCTACAAGGACTGGCTTGCTTTTAATTAAATAAGCGTAAACTAACCAAACGATGCAACTAAAGTTGACAATAAGGATCATGAGCAGGCTAAGGCTTTCTACATTTTTTGTTTGCCAGGTTAAATACACCTGAGGGATAAAAGTGATACAGCTAAGGAGTGAACCTAGGTATCCTATTGCTTCAACTAATTTGGGGTTGATTTGTTGATTGCTCATTCGATTCTTTTAAATAATGAATTAAGATTTGGTTGCACCGAAAGTCCTAAGGAATTATCCTTCGGTAATTCCAGCTTTTTGCATCACTAAATCACTTACACCAGTCGTTGAATAACCACCATCGTGGAATAAGTTCTGCATGGTAACCATCTTCGTTAAATCAGAGAATAAAGTGATACAATAGTTTGCACAATCTTCTGCTGATGCGTTTCCTAATGGTGCAATCGCGTCTGCATAATCATAGAAATCTCCGAAACCTTTAATACCCGTTCCTGCAGTTGTTTTAGTAGGAGACTGAGATACAGTATTTACACGAACCTTGTTACGTAAACCATAATGGTATCCAAAGCTACGTGCGATAGATTCTAATAATGCTTTAATATCCGCCA
The DNA here is from genome assembly GCA_945877085.1 of Chitinophaga pinensis. GTDB lineage: Bacteria > Bacteroidota > Bacteroidia > Chitinophagales > Chitinophagaceae > Sediminibacterium > Sediminibacterium pinensis_G. Next base: position 3,923 of record CAMCQV010000025.1, on the reverse strand, counting down.
TGTCTGTATAGAATGGATAAGTTCTTTGAGCAGCAGCATAAGTTAATGCAACCACACTAGCATGTTCATTCAAAGCATCCATATTGTAAGCTACACTTAACATTTTGTGCAAAGACATTGCAGAAACATCTACACCTTTTGCATAGTAATCGTAGTTCAAAGATGGATAAGGAATATTTTTTCTGATATTGACACTCATGCCAATAGAATGTAAAACGAAATCGATTTTGCCACCTAAGATTTCTTGAGACTGCGTAAATAAATTAGTTAATTCATCTACATTGGTCGCATCGGCTGGAACAATTTTTGAATTGGTTTGTTCTGCAAGTACATTGATCTCACCCATACGCATAGCGATAGGTGCATTGGTCAACACAAATGTAGCACCTTCGGCATGTGCTTGTTCTGCTACTTTCCAAGCAATTGAATTTTTATCTAGTGCTCCAGTAATGATACCTCTCTTACCTTTTAATAAATTGTATGCCATCTTTATGGGTTTATTTAATTCCTGCAAAAATAATTATAATATCCTATAAAAAAGCCATTCAGAGGGCTTAATATAGGTTAAGCAAGTAATTCATTTGCATGCTCTAAAGCGGCTTTGCTTGGCGGGTCACCACCAATCATTCGGGCAATATGAATCACGCGCTCATCTGCTGCTAAAGCACGAACATGTGTATGGGTGGTTTTGCCTTCTAGTTCTTTGTACACATATAAATGTGCTTGGCCTTTTGCTGCAATTTGAGGTTGATGTGTTATACAAAGTACCTGACGCGCTTGACCCAATTCCTGTAATAATAAGCCTACTTGTTTTGCAGGTTCGCCAGAAATACCAGAATCAATTTCATCAAAGATCATCGTTGGTAAATCAATCGACTTTCCAACCAATGATTTAATACATAACATCAATCTGCTTAATTCACCACCACTTGCCACTTTTTTAATTGGTTCAAACTTCTGTGAATTATTGGCATCAAATAAGTAATCAATTTTATCGATACCAAATTGATTAAAAGGGACGGTATCTAATTGCACTTTTAATTGTGCATTCGGCATGCCAACTTGATGCAACAAATGATTCACTTGTTTTGCAAAAGGGGCTGCTTGTTTTTTACGTTGTTCACTTAAGTCTGCTGCGAGTTTTGTTAAATCTTTTTCTGCAGCATCTACTTTCTTTTTATAGGTCTCAATGGCTTCATCAATATGCAAAACTGCTTCTAGGTCTTTTGATAAAACTTCTTGTAGCTCTAATAAGGCAGCAGTAGATTGTACCTTATGCTTTTTTTGTAAATGATAACCCTGAGATAACCTTTCTTGCATGGTGCTGATTTTTGACGCATCAAAATCCATTTTATCCTGCCATGTTTGAAGTTCACTAGTGATATCTGCTAGTTCTATTTGTGCTGCTTTTAATCTTACTAATAAGGGTTCAAAATCGTTCTGAAATTTTGATATGCTTTCTAAATTATTTACAATCTGTTTAATCTGTTGTACAATAGGCTGATCGGATTCATCTAATGTATAAATGCTTTGTATCAATTGCGCTTTGATATCAGCAGCATTTTCCATGAATTTTAAATCAATCTCTAACTGCTCTAATTCATTTTCATGTAATCCAAGTGCAGTTAGCTCCTCTAATAAATGCGATTTATAAGCAACCGTTTGGTCAAAGTTTTCTTTTTGTTCAATCAGTTCACTTAAATGTTTGGTAGCTGCTTTCCAATCATGGAAAGTGCTTTGGTATTTCTCGAGTGCCTTATGCACATTGGCCAATGCATCTAATACAGTTCTTTGAAATTCCATATCCCCCAAACTAAGGGTATCAAATTGTTGATGCAGGTCCACCAACTGAGAAGTAAGTTGTCTTAATTCATTTAAATTAATGGGGGTATCGTTGATGAAGGCCCTAGACTTTCCTTGAGCGTTGATCTCTCTACGAATAATTAATTCGTCCGCAAGATCCAAATCATTGGCTTCAAAAAATGCAGCGTATTGTTGTTTATTGGCTAGTGTAAATACACCTTCTATTACACATTTTTTTTCAGGGTTACGACAAACAGTGCTGTCTGCACGATCTCCTAAAATTAAACCCAATGCACCCATGATGATACTTTTACCCGCACCTGTTTCTCCAGTAATCACAGAGAGTTGGTTGGATAAATGAATCTGTAATTCGTCGATTAAAATATAGTTCTGTATGTCTAATTGAGTCAGCATGATGTACTGCAATATACACCCAATTTTATTTCCTCAAACAACGCTGAATACCTGTTTTTGCTTTTTGGTCTAATGAATTTTTAAAAGCGTGGTTTTTCATTTCTAAGCAGGTGTTAAAAAAGGTAATGGCTTGTGACGGATTGCCTTTTTGTTCATAAATCAATCCAATTTGAAGGGCGGCCCTTGCTGCAAAATATTCAGGTTGATTGGCCCCTTTCTCAATCGCAGAGGTGTAAAAAGGGATGGCTTGATCAAGCTGACCTGCTAATTCATAGATACGACCAAGGCGGTATGCAAATTCTGTTTTGTCTGCGGCTTTTTCAAAATCATTACTTGTTTTCCCTGCCAAAATCGCTAATGCTTGTTGTTGGTATCCGCCGTCACTCAAAAGTCTGGCCTTTAATAAAATAGGATGAGGCCAGGTACCTTTTTTTGCGTTTTGCAAGGCTTGTTTATCGGCGTCAGTGATATCATTTCCTTTTGAAAGCACATTGCTTCGGTAGGCATTGGCCTTGGCTTGGTCCCCTTGTATATAAGCAATCCAACTTAGTTTTTCATAAGCGTCTTTCACATAAAACTGCCCCTTGAAATTCCCAACGAAATTTTGCAAAGCAGTTTTAGCAGCATCTATTTTCAGATCATTCAAATAAGCGTACCCCATTTCTAATTGCCAAAAGGGAAGGGTTAAATATTGATTTGATGGATTGATACTGGATGCGATTTGTAAAGCCTTTTGTGATTGTTGGTTATTCAAATAAAGGTTGGTCGCCATATAAGCATGCAAATGATTATTGGCTAAATCGAAGTCAGTTTTTTCAATGAAATCAAATGTTTTTTTCTTGTTGCCCTCAAAGTTCATGACAAGATAAGGATACACAAAAAGGGCTTCGTTGCGACATTGATTGTAATAGGCGTCTTTGCTATTGATGTATTTTAAAACAAGTGCATTGCCTTCTGAAATTTTTCCTGTCATCCCTAAAACATTGGCCATCCATTGATAGCCTTTCGGAATGGTTCCAATGACAGAAGTCATTAATCCAAGGTATACATCGTTCGGTGTAAAATTGGGATAGGCTTTTTTATTTGCTTTAAAAAGTAAGAACGCTTTTCTAAAATCAAGTGCAGCTTCAAAATTTTTATTAAATCTTATAGCGATCAGTGATTTATGAAGATGCGCTAATGCAAGGCTATAAAGGTGGTAAGGAGATTGTTTTGGACCTGATTCTAATAATTGGATCCTTTGTTCAAAAGCTGGATACATCCGGCTGTATTCTTCCTTGTTTTCATTTAAAAATAGTTGGTAAAAATCGGCATAGCTTTCGAGCAGCGGGTAGATTAAATTAGCGGCATTGGCTTTTTTATCTTGATTCATTAAAATCCTTGCTTCTGGGATTCGTAAGCTAGTAATGGACTCGTAGATCTTTTGGGTACGAGGCGTCCAATTGTATTGGTATTGACCAATGACTTGACTTGTCATCATGATTACCAAAACAAGTAGAAAGCATTTTCTCATGGAGTAAAATTAAGAAAGGGTAGCCGATTGGCTACCCTTTCTAGGAATATTTTAAAACAAAATTGTATTAAGCTTCTTTACCAGCTAATTCACCTTCCACTAAGATTCTACCACAGTTCTCACAAACAATGATCTTCTTATGTAAACGGATCTCACTTTGACGTTGAGGAGGGATAGAGTTAAAACATCCACC
>CAMCQV010000024.1 GCA_945877085.1 Chitinophaga pinensis | reverse complement strand
TATAACCTGCAGCTGCAGTCGTTCTTTTTTTCTCCCAATAAGCCGCATTGGTCCCTGCTAAAAACACATGGGTGAATTCAAGCCCCTTACTACTATGTGTGGTTAATAAATTCACTCCAGCATCTGATCCTAAGGTTATTGGCAATGGCAGGCGGATGTCTTCGCGTTTCATTAAACGAAAGATGTCAACCAAGGTCTTTAAATCTAAACTTGGCTTGCGATGCGTTTCCTCTTTGATAAAGTCAAAAAAGGAAGTCACCATATCCAATTCTGCTGCTTTATCATCGCTATTTAAAACGGCTTGTATGATACCTGTCTTTTGTAAAATCTGTTCGATCAAATTCACCAAAGTGACATTAGGGATTTGTCCAATTAAGTCTTCCAATACTTTAACTGCTTTTGCCACTTGTTCTAATCCGCCTGTTGAAAATAAATCTGTTTGTACTTCTTGGGTTTTATCAATTAAAACCTTTCTAAAACTATTTTCTTTGTGATTGAATTTTAATTGATTGGCCTCCACTGTAAGCGTAGCAATAGTGATAGGCGATATCTGCCACCATTTGAAATGGAGTATTTCAAATAATAAGTTGGCCCCTTCGTTGGGTTGATCCCACTCGCAGGCTAAATAGTCTAGTATTTTTAGGATCTGCTGAATCAGTATTTGATCAAATAGGTTGGCAGTTCTTCTGCTATAAATAGGGATGTTTTTTTGCTGTAAAAAATGCGCTATTTCAGTTCCGTACTTATGTTCTTTATAAAGTACTGCAATTTCTTTGGGCTCCGTACCGCGCTCAATTAGTTTTGCAATTTTTTCTGTGATGTCCATCATCTCTTCCTGTGGATCATTGTATTGCAAGATGGATGGTGCAATATCAATTGATTGATTTTCGGGGAGGGACGCAATTAAATTTTTTGATAAACCACCAATCTTATTGATCAACCTTTCCTGATTTTGATTGATCACCTGTGTTGACGCATCTAGTATAGGCTGGGTGGATCGGTAATTTTGTTCTAATACAATATTGATAATATCGTCCTTGAATTGTGTTTGAAAGTGCAACATGTTTTCGACATTGGCACCTTGGAATCTAAAAATACTTTGGTCATCATCACCCACTACAAATAAGTTGGGTTGCTCCCAATAATTCGTTATCAATTGTACAAGCTCATTTTGTGTACCGCTTGTATCCTGAAATTCATCTACTAAAATATACAAGTAACGTTCTTGGTATTGCGCTAACAGATTTTTATTTTCTTTAAAAGCACGAATCACCCAATTAATCATATCATCAAAATCGTAACGCCCATGTTTTTTCATGAGCGATTGGTATTGGTCAAAAGCAGCCACAGCCGCTTTTAGTTTGCCCATTTTTTCAATCGCATCGTCTACAAGCCCCTGTTTAAGAGATCCTGCTTCAAACTGTTTGTATTTTCTTTGGTAGACAAACTCGTCTCTAAATGGAATATCCTGAACGTATTGATCTATCTGTTTCGTTAAAAATGCGACATCCCATCCCTCTTTTTTCATCGCACTAAACAACTTGCTTAAGTTGGTCATCTCATAATAGACATCCCCTTTAAATCGCTTTAAAGGATTGGTCTTATCAAATTGATCTATGAGTTCTTTGAGTAAGGCTATTTTTTCCAATTCAGAAATTGGGTCCAAACTTGGTTTCTCAAAAAGTGATAAGTTGTCTTGAATGATATCGTTGCAAAAAGAATGGAAGGTGGCAATGGTTACTTTATAAGCCGCAGTCCCAATAAAATCAATCAATCTTTTGCGCATCGCGATTGCACCAGCATCGGTATAGGTAAGACATAAAATATTTTCTGGTGCGGTATCTGTCTCTAATAGAATTTTTCCTATCCTAGCGCCAAGAATTTGCGTTTTACCTGTGCCCGGTCCAGCAATCACCATCACTGGCCCTTCTATGGTATCCACGGCCTTTTTTTGAGCCTCGTTTAATCTTTTGTATAGGTTTTCAAAAGCCAGTTGCTGGTCTGCTTTACTAATCATGGGTTAAAATTAATGGCTTTGTAGCGATTTCATACAACAAAATGCCAAAAGCATTGTTAATCAAGTATGTCTAAAGTTTATACCATTCATACCGAGCAATTTATCCCTATCTCTTTGACAGAAGCCTGGGATTTCTTTAGTAGTCCAGCTAATTTGGCTAAAATCACCCCGGCCAAAATGGGGTTCAATATCATCAGTAAATTCCATGGTGAAAAAATGTATCCAGGGCAGATCATTGAATATACCGTTAAACCAATCTTAAACATTCCTTTGTACTGGATGACCGAAATCACCCATGTGCAAGAAGGTGCCTATTTTGTTGACGAGCAAAGATTCGGTCCTTATACTATGTGGCACCACCAGCACCATTTTAAAGCAGTACCGGGTGGAGTGAAGATGGATGATATTGTCCATTATAAAATCCCAATGGGCTTTTTGGGGGATATCGCGCAAGTCCTTTTTGTCAAAAAGCAGCTTCAAGGAATTTTTGATTTCCGTTTTAAAGCGGTGGAGGAGAAGTGGGGTGCTTACAAGCCTTAGTTTTGAAAGGAGGATCTGGAATCAACTACTGATAAAATAGTTTTAAAATACTTGTGATCTAATCGGTTTGTTTCTAATTTTTTTATAAACTTTGTTCTCCAATCAAAATGCTTCATGGCACATACAACTGGTGGGCATGCCCACAAACTCTCAGTAGCAGGTTTAATAGTTACTTTAGGAATTATATACGGTGATATCGGTACCTCTCCATTGTATGTATTTAAAACGATAGTTCATAATAAAATTATTACTGAGCAATTGGTATATGGAGCTATCTCTTGTGTGTTTTGGACCCTGACTTTACAAACTACATTCAAATATGTTTTACTAACACTTCGCGCTGATAATCGTGGGGAAGGTGGAATTTTTTCCTTATTTGCTCTAATACGTCGATATGTAAAATGGATTTATATTCCTGCCATTTTTGGAGCGGCATTGTTATTAGCTGAGGGGATGATTACTCCTCCGCTTTCTGTATCATCTGCTGTTGAAGCTTTAAAAGATGTAAAAGGACTTGAAACTACTTTTGTGCCTGGCAATAATTTGACGGTGGGTATTGTGTTTGTGATCATATCTCTTTTATTCTTCTTCCAAAGATTTGGTACTAAAATTGTTGGTTTTGCTTTTGGGCCAATTATGTTAGTATGGTTTTCCATGATTTTGATTCTTGGACTCATTCCTGTTTTGGAAAATGCATCTATTTTAAAATCATTAAATCCTTACTATGCATATGATTTACTTGCTAATTATCCTAAAGGTTTTTGGTTGTTAGGTGCTGTGTTTTTGTGTACTACAGGGGCTGAAGCATTGTATAGTGATTTAGGCCATTGTGGACGTATCAATATTCAAGTAAGTTGGATTTTTGTAAAGATTGCATTGGTATTTAGCTACATGGGTCAGGGCGTATGGCTAATGCAACATATGGGTCAGACTATTGGTGAAATGAATCCTTTTTATGAATTAATGCCGAATTGGTTTTTATTAATTGGTATTGGGATCGCTACTTTTGCTACAATTATTGCCAGCCAGGCTTTAATAAGTGGCTCTTTTGCTTTAATCAATGAAGCCATTAGTATGAACTTTTGGCCTCGTGTAACAGTTAAATTTCCAACTGATCAAAAAGGACAAATTTATATCCCAAGTTTTAATTTATTATTATGGTTTGGATGTATTTCAATGTTATTCTTTTTTAGAGATAGTGAAAGCATGCTGAATGCATATGGATTTTCGGTTATTTTAACAATGATGATGACTACGGTTTTAATTAATTTTTATTTATTGAATGTTAAGAGATGGAGCCAAACGCTTGTCGCTTTAGTGATTTTAATTTTTAGTACTGTTGAGATCTCCTTTTTTTTAGCAAATGTGATTAAAATTAAACATGCATATATCACTTTAGGTTTTTCATTTAGTATTATTTTTGTAATGATGATTTGGCATCGTGCAAGAAAAATTGCGAATCGATATTTGGATTTTGTGAAACTAGGCACTTATCTAGAGCAACTATCTACCTTGAGTGCAGACAAAGATTTGCCAAAATATGCGACCCACTTGGTCTATTTAACAAAAGCAAATAACCACAGAGAGATTGAGCATCGTATTATTGATTCCATTTTAAATAAAAAACCAAAACGAGCTGACATTTATTGGTTTATTCATATTGACCGTACCGATTCTCCATACGGAATGTCTTATAGTATTCGTGAATTGATTGATGACAAAGTAATGCGTGTCGATTTTAAATTAGGTTTCCGTATTCAACCACGTGTGAATGTGCTTTTCAAGAAAGTTATGCAGGAATTGAATGAGTGTCAAGAATTGGGTATCTACAGCAAGTATGAATCTTTGAAACAAAAAGATTTCCACGCTGACATTACCTATGTGATTATTGAAAGCTTCTTCTCCATTGAAAATGAACTCTCCTTTAAAGAGGATTTTATCATGGATTTGTATTTTAATATCAAGCAATTATCACAAAGCGACCAGAAAGCTTTTGGATTGGACAATGACATGACGATTGTAGAGCATGTTCCATTGATTATCAAAGCCAATGAGAACCTACCTTTAAAACGTACTTACGAGCATTAATCAATTACTTGGTACTTACTTAATTGATTTTGTTTTCCAACAGCCACCAACCAAATTGGTTCTGATGCCGATTTGGTGATACCTAAAGTATTCAACTGGATAGACTTCGTCTCTTTTGGTATGATTGAAGCAACCTGGTAACCCGTTTTGGTTTTCTGAATCAATGCAAAATACTTTAAGGTATTGCTAGGATTGTTATCTATAATGGTATAACTATTTTCATTTTGCTTTACAAGTTTAGGACTTGTCATTTTATGTTGAACCAACCATTCAATTGGCGCAATTAAAGCAGGTTTACGGTAATAGGTATTTTGTAAACTATCATTCCATCCATTCGCATTGGTTTTAAAACTTGCACTGCTAAAATAAGCACTACCATGGGTGTTCTTTAAGGCCCTCATTTTTTTAATTTGATTTGGAATCTCATTGGGAGATTTCCAAGCAGCATTGCTTCCTGCTCTGTAAATGCCATGACCCACATAAAAATTCTTGCCATAGCTATTTCTATTCCACCACTCAATTAATTCATTGTAGTCTGCTAAAGCATGACCTTGCTCCCAATACAATTGCGGTGCCACATAATCAATCCAGTCTTTCTCTAACCACAATAAAATATCTGCATATAAGTCGTCATAGTTGGTCGTCGCTTTAGTTTTACTGCCTCTTGGATCTGTTGATTGGTTTCTCCAAACACCAAATGGACTAATGCCAAATTGCACACCTGGTTTGACTTTGTGTATGGTTGCAGACAATTGTTTTACAATGGTATCGCAGTTGCTTCTTCTCCAATCGTCCTTACTTAAACCCCTTGCATTTTTTTGAAAAGTAGCTTCGTCTGGAAATTCCTTTCCTACAATTTTATAAGGATAAAAATAATCATCCATATGCACAGCGTCAATATCATAACGTGCCACTAAATCACCCACTACTTTATTGGTATGATCCCATACTTCTTGCAAGCCAGGGTTGAAATATTTTTTATCGCCGTAGGTTAAAAACCATTCAGGGTGGACTTTAGATAAATGTGTGTTGGCAATGCTAGATTTATTGACATCAAATACGGCTCTGTATGGATTGATCCATGCATGAAATTCCATACCACGTTGGTGTGTTGCTTCAATCATAAAACTCAATGGATCATAATATGGACTTGGCGCTTGTCCTTGTTTTCCCATTAGGTATTCGCTCCATGGCTCTAAGCTGGACGGATACAAAGCATCTCCGGATGGCCTTACTTGCATGATTATGGCGTTCATGCCATTCTTCTGGTGCATATCTAATAAGGCTTCAAACTCGGCTTTTTGTACTTGGCTGTTCAATCCTTGTTTACTTGGCCAATCGATATTGACTACTGTTGCAACCCATACGGCTCTGAATTCAAATACATTTTTATCTGATAAACCTGGTTGTGCAATTACTGAAAATGGGATAGCTAATAAAAGTGTAAATAAAATTTTATGCATAGCTGAAAATAAATGCTGAACGCTTGATTTGAAAAATGGATAAAAAGGAAATAGATGAAATAAATATGTTTTAGCATTAGGTGCTTGCAGGATCGATTCTAATTTTATCGAGAATTTGATTCATAGTTTTTGCTTCGGATTCATTGATGCCTTTTAATAAAGCATCAATACGATCATTGAACTGATCTAATTGTTCCACCAAATCAAGCCCTTTTGGAGAGAGGGTGATGTCGACTAATCTTTTGTCTTTTTCGCAAGTATTTTTTAAGACCAATTCTTTTGCAATTAATCGATCTACAATCCTACTCGTATCACTCATCTTATCCAACATGCGTTCTCTAATTTTAAGTGTGCTCAATGGTGTAGCACTTCCTCTTAATATGCGTAGTATATTGTATTGTTGTTGTGTAACGCCTTCTTCGGAAAGTATTTTACCAATTTGTTCATTTAACCAATTGGCAGTGAAAAGGAGATTAATGCCCATTTTCTGAAACTCATTCCTGAAACTAGCTTGTTGAATATCTTGTTCTATCCCCATTGGTGATCTTGTATTAGGTTACTGTTAAAAGTACAAATTATTGTCTTTTTTTCCATAATTGATATAGCGGCAACGCAAATATCACTCCTGCTGCATCTGCAATCATATCCTTCACCTCGAATCCCCTGCTTGGGACATACCATTTTTGGTAATATTCCATCGCAATTCCATATACAATACAGAAAATCATGGCCCAGGCTTGTGCGCGCACAGATTTAAGTGCTTGAATGGATGATTGATCAAAAAAACAATAGAAGGACCAGGCCAATGAGCCAAATAGAATGACATGTACAATTTTATCAATCGGTAATAAGTATAACCAGCCAGTTCGATCTGTGAAGCTACTCCCAGGAAGGCTTAGCAATACAAATACGAGTGCGATTTCTGCGATCACCCAAATAAGGTATTTCATAAAGGTTGGATTAGTGCACCAACTGCGCATAGGCTTCGCTAGTAAGCAATGCATCCACATCTGCAGGATTGCTTACAGTCATTTTAATCATCCAGCCTTCACCGTATGCATCGGTATTCACCAATTCTGGTTGCGCTGATAAAGCTGGATTCACTTCTAAGACTGTGCCAGCAATCGGTAAAAATAAATCACTTACTGTCTTCACTGCTTCTACTGTACCAAATACAGCTTCTGCTGCTAAAGTAGTTCCAACAGTGTTGATGTCTATGTATACAATATCTCCCAACTCGCCTTGTGCAAAGTCTGTGATACCAATCGTAGCGGTATTGCCTTCTAATTTAATCCACTCGTGGTCTTTTGTGTAACGTAAGTCTGCTGGGAATTGCATAGTTTATTTTTTTATTAGTGCAAATATTCATAAAAATTGGTAAAAAACCAATGGACTAGAACTGATTGTTATCAAAATAAAGCAAAACATGGTCTTTTAGGAAAACCTCCTGCTCTATTAGGTCCATTACCGGTAGGTTTTTAAGTTGTTTGAAATGGGGCCAGCCGTCGCCATCCTTACCTTCAATTACATAAAAACCACTCGACATTAAAATGCTGCAAATAGCCACATGCATCAGGTCCTGCTTTTGTTCCTTGCTAATTTTTTCTTGGATAAAACCAGTTTCTTGTAAGCCTATTAAAAACAGAATCGACTCCAGGTCTGGCTTTTTGCCAAATTTGTCCATCAATTTTCGTTCTAAATCCCACCATCTGGTTTGGAAATCGTCCCCTATACTTGCCATAGAATTGTTCAATTTATGATGCAAAGGTAGGGGATATCTGTGCTTGGTAGGATGGTTTGATTATCTTTGCCCAAATTTCTCGATATGTTACAGGTAAACTATTTAAGACAACATACCCAATTAGCGAAGGACCTACTGGCTGTCAAGCATTTTTCAAATGTAGACCTGGTAGACCAAGTGATTGCAATGGATGACCAAAGAAAGCGTGTACAAGCCAGCTTTGATGACTTACAGTCCAAAGTGAATGTAGCATCCAAAGAGATTGGCAACCATATGGCGAAGGGAGAGAAAGCACAAGCAGAAGCCATCAAGCAAAATGTAGGTGCTTGGAAATTGGCATTAGAACCATTGAAAGTTGAGATGGCAAAAATTGAATTACAGCTTCAAAATTTAGTGGTGCAATTACCTAATTTACCACACACTTTAGTACCTAAAGGAAAAACACCCGAAGAGAATGAAGTAGTGAAGGAAGCGGGCACCACTCCAGTTTTACCAGCAGGTGCAATGGCACATTGGGACTTGATTAAAAAATACAATTTAGTAGATTTTGAAACAGGCGCTAAAATCACTGGAAGCGGTTTCCCTTTATATATAGGTAAGGGCGCTAAATTTCAAAGAGCACTCACACAGTATTTTTTAGATTTCAATACTGCAGCTGGATATACAGAATACATCCCACCGTATATGGTGAATGCAGCTTCGGCTTTTGCGACAGGACAATTGCCAGACAAAGAAGGACAGATGTACCATGCAACCGAAGATGATTTTTATTTAATTCCAACGGCCGAAGTGCCTGTGACCAATGTATATAGAGATACGATTTTAAAAGACACAGATTTGCCAATTAAGATGACGGCTTACTCGCCATGTTTTAGAAGAGAAGCAGGAAGTTTTGGTAAAGAAGTAAGAGGATTGAATAGAGTGCATCAATTTGAAAAGGTAGAGATCATACAAATTGTACATCCAGATAAAAGCGATGAGACTTTGAATGAAATGGTGTCACATGTCGAAAATTTATTAATTAGTTTAGGTTTACAATACCGCATTCTAAGATTATGCGGAGGTGATATGGGCTTTGCAGCTGCCATCACTTATGACTTTGAAGTGTATAGTGCAGCGCAAGAAAAATGGTTGGAAGTAAGTAGTGTATCTAATTTCAACAATTACCAAACTTACAGAATGAAGTGTCGCTTCAAAGACCAGGAAGGCAAGACGCAATTTGCGCATTCATTGAATGGCAGTTCATTGGCTTTGCCAAGAATTTACGCAGCGATTGTAGAGAACTACCAAACTGAAACTGGCATTAACTTGCCTGAAGTATTAGCACCTTATTTTGGCGCGAAGCAATTGATATAATTAATCATCGATGATAATAAAAAATGCCCCATTATCTTGGGGCATTTTTTATTTATAAGCCTTGTAAGTTTTCTTTAAAATTTGCTAAACCTCAATCCAACTGCAAATGGTTGCATGTCTACAAAGCTTTGATTCTCATTGAATAAATTACTGTTTGCAAATGAACCATAAAGACGCACAGCGCCTACACCAAGTTCGCCAATAGTTGCAAAACGCCAATCATTTAAATTAAAATTACCACGAAACTTTTCTTTCCCACGCTCTCCGCTAATTTGTTTGTTTTTGGCATTCCATAAATAGCCTGCACTCATACCGATACTTGCGTAAAAAGCTTTTTTGTTATATGGGTTGGGAGAAAAGTTGAATTGCACAGGGACAGTTAAATATTTAACTAATAATTTATTTTTTGTAAAAGGAATCACATCAAATTTTACATTTTTTTCAATGTCTTCTCTAAAGCTGATGGATTTATCGAATCTGAAATTGAACATCTCTACACCCAATCCATATTTCAAATTAATTTTATGTTGGTATAGATTTAATTTTTGTGTCACTACCCATAAATTCACATTTGTTGATTTTCTATTATTCAAAGTAAAATTTTCTGGAGACATCACAGGGCCTGGATAAAATGGAAGGCTGTTAGGGTTTGCTGCTAGCCAGTATAAGGTTGGACTTTTGTCAACAAAATTTGCAAAACCAATATCTAATATCCACCAATTGGTTTCTGTGTTTTTTAATTTTTTAGGTGTGCGTGCAATAGTGATTTTGGTATTATCAAAGTCACCCTCTTCAATCATCGATTCCCAGTCTTTCTTGTAGTTACTATCTTGTGATTTAATAATTCGTAATCTACCTAATTTAACGGTATCGTCATTCACTGTTAAGAATGTATCTTTTGTTAATTTTCCATCGGTGATATTGATAGTAGTGCCATAAGGCTTCCTTATTTTTCTATTGTATGTATAATCATTGTCACCTTGTTTTTTTAATACAACTACATTGCCAATAGCGATACTGCTTCTTGATTTATTGTAATTGTAATTTTGTTCGCCTTGCTTTTTTACAATTAGCATATTGCCAATTGTAATCGTATCACTTTCAATTTGAATACTATCTGATAATACTTTTACTTTAGGACTGGTTCTTGAACTATCATTTTGAGCCAAAACGGGAAGGCTAAAGCCTATTAAAAGGCATAATGATAATGGTAAAAATGTTTTTTTCATATCTATTTTTCTTTTTCTGATTTATTTCTTTTTAGTAAAGCTGAAAATCTTCTTGTAATACCTCTAAAGGCAGCACCATCAATTTCAAAATTGGCGATGAATATTGTTCTGTTAGGGTCTTCTGTATCAATGACTTCATAACTGGTAGCTGCTTTTTCGTCTACTGTTGTTTCAGTGTCTACATCAATCGAATTAGTTTCAGTTGATATTGCATCAATGGTCATTGGATTGTTATAGCTGCTTGACAATTTTGTAATAATCGCTTGGTTATTGATGTTGCTATTATTACGATTAGGTTCAGCGATTGCGATAGTTGCATTCTGAAATTTATAGGAGCTTCTTTTGATACTAGATTGTGAGGCTTGTAATTTTATTGTTGCTGTTTGTTTTGAATTGCTGACTACAGTCTCACCAGACACTGTTGACTCTGTTGAAATGATTGTTGTCGCATTAGGAACTATTACAGTATTTGAATTGGTTGCAAGACCATTCGATACGACTGAATTAGATGCAGATGAATTTGCTACTGATGAATCAGATAATTGAGATTTTGTCAATTGTTGGTACCCTATAAAAACCATCAAACAAGCAGCGATGGCCGCATAGGTGAATTTGTTTTGATTGAATCCAATTGGAATTATTATTCTTCCCTCAGAAGCAGTTTCCTTTTTCAAGGTATTTTTAAAAGAGGTAGACAAGCCTGGAATCGACTGCATGTCTTCTTTTAATATTGTAGCATAAGTTGTATCCCACTTTTGATCTAACACCTCTAAACTTGTTTCTTGCTCAAACTGTTTTAGATTTTCCTTAAATGCATATGGTATATTTTCTGCACTAAGAACGGTTGCTTTGAGTGCCTCCATTTCTAATGCATAGCTTGGATTGTCTGCAATAAACGCCTCCACCTCCAATCTTTCTTTGGGGCTTAACTCCTTGTCGATGTACAACAAGAAAATGGTTTCATATGTAGATTCGTTCAGTTGCATTAAGAGGCTGTTGGCGCGTAAGCG
The DNA here is from genome assembly GCA_945877085.1 of Chitinophaga pinensis. GTDB lineage: Bacteria > Bacteroidota > Bacteroidia > Chitinophagales > Chitinophagaceae > Sediminibacterium > Sediminibacterium pinensis_G. The sequence continues at coordinate 7,315 of CAMCQV010000024.1, read as the reverse complement.
GATAATTTATTTTTTAAAATCAATCGAGCTCTATGTAAATATACTTTTACTTGACTCTCAGATAAGTGCATGATCTCTCCAATCTCTTGGTAGCTATACCCTTCATAATCTTTCAGTAAAACAAGGCTTTTTTGGATTGGATTTAATTCGTTGACTGCATGCATTAAAATCCGCTTCAATTCTGCGTCCTGCTGCACAATCTTTTGATGCGGTATGGTGGTCTCCTCTGCCAAAGGCATTTTATTGGATTTACGAATATGGTCGATCATTTGATGATAGGCCACTGTAAACAAATAAGATTTTGCTTTTTCTGGCAGTACTTGCGCTCGATTCACCCATAATTTTTCAAAAGCGGATTGGACAATATCCTGTGCATCTTCGGTATGTCGAATATTTTTTACAATAAATCGATACACACCGTCGGCGAAATTATCTACACAATCATTGTAATCTTTATCCGTCATCGCTTTGGTTTAGTCCTTGTTTGATAGGTTAAACGTGGGCAAAGTTAAAAAGTTACAGTGAAATGGCTATTTTTTAGCGACTAATAATCAATGACCTGCTCCTGGATATCCTGAGGAAGTTCGCGCCATTCGTAATGCTGATTCCTTAATTGAGGTTCAAATCCAGCTTCTTTGATGGCTTCTTGAATACTCTTATAAGTGAATCTATGAGGCGCGCCTGCAGCACTTACCACGTTTTCTTCTAGCATAATGCTACCAAAATCATTGGCACCTGCTTCTAAACAAACCTGAGCGGTTGCTTTTCCTACGGTTAACCAGCTGGCTTGAATATTTTTAATATTAGGCAACATGATACGACTGATCGCAATCATGCGAATATATTCTTCGGTCGTGGTTAAATTATGTACCCCTCTTATCTTAGTCAATAAAGTATCTACGTCTTGGAAGGTCCATGGAATAAACGCTAAAAATCCGTTGGCGCCTTCAGGCTTCATGTCCTGTACTTCTCTAATTTTAATTAAGTGGATGAATCTTTCTTCTAAAGTCTCCACGTGTCCAAACATCATGGTCGCACTTGAAGTGATATTTAATTGATGCGCTGCGGCCATCACATCCAACCATTCTTGTGCACCACATTTTCCATTGGACACTAATTTGCGAACTCTATCCACTAAAATCTCAGCACCTGCGCCTGGTAAGGAATTCATACCAGCTTCCTTCAAAGTTTTTAATACATGGGTATGGGTATGTCCACCTATTTTAGCAATATGCGCAATCTCTGGGGGTCCTAGTGTGTGCAATTTAATATCTGGAAATTCAGCTTTAATTTGTTTAAATAAATTGGCATAAAAATCTAAGCCAAGTTCTGGATGGTGTCCACCTTGTAATAATAATTGGTCTCCACCCCAAGCAATGGTTTCTTTAATTTTCACACGATAGGTATCCATATCGGTGATATAAGATTCTGGATGACCAGGGATGCGGTAAAAATTACAAAACTTGCAATTGGCGATACAAACATTGGTCGTATTCAAATTACGGTCAATTTGCCAAGTTACTTTACCATGGGGTACTTGTTTTTTTCTTAGGGTATCTGCCACATAGCTTAGTTCGGCCAAAGGGGCATTTTCGAAAAGGAACATACCCTCTTCTTTCGTTAGGTACTCAAAATTCAGTGCTTTCTGATAAAGTTGCTCTAATTGCATAATTTTCAATTAATGGTGCGAAGTTACTAATTAAACAACCTTTACGTCAAATGGTTGTGCGTTTTAAGCTTATTTTTGTGGTCCTTATGATACAATTTGAAAAATTTCAGTTAGCCAATGGATTGAAAGTGCTTGTTCACCAAGATACGAGTACGCCAATGGCGGTAGTGAATGTGCTTTATAATATTGGCGCCAAGGATGAAAATCCAGCACAGACTGGGTTCGCGCACCTTTTTGAGCATTTGATGTTTGGAGGCAGTGTGAATATACCTGTGTATGATGAACCTTTACAAAGAGCTGGTGGAGAAAACAATGCTTACACCACCAATGACTTGACCAATTATTATTGTCAAATACCTGCCGAAAATATAGAAACTGCTTTTTGGTTAGAGAGTGATCGAATGTTATCACTTGCTTTTAGCGAGAAGAGTTTAGAAGTGCAAAGAAAAGTAGTTTGTGAAGAATTTAAAGAACACTATATCAATAAACCATATGGTGATGCATGGCATAAAATGCGTGCATTGGCTTATACGAACCATCCTTATCGATGGATGACGATTGGTGCGGAATTATCCCATGTGGAAAATGCGAAGATGCAAGATGTAAAAGATTTCTTTTTTAAATTTTACAGACCCAATAATGCCATCCTTGTAGTGACTGGCAACACCACCATGGAACAAGTGAAAACATTGGCGGAAAAATGGTTTGGTCCGATTCCTGCAGGCGAAGCGTATCATAGAAATTTACCAATAGAACCGGTGCAAGAAAAAATGAGGTCATTGGAAGTGCATGCAGATGTGCCCATGGATATGTTGATGATGACTTGGCATATGGGTGGCCGATTTGATGCTGGATACCATGAGACAGATTTGATAACCGAAGTTTTAGGTGGAGGTGCTTCTGCAAGGTTGTATGAGCAATTGATTAAAGTGAAACAATTATTTTCTTCCATAGATTGCTATCATTTTGGTACCGTAGATCCAGGCTTATTGGTGATTGAAGGTAAATTAGTGAAAGGCGTTAGCATGGCTGTTGCAGAAAAAGCAGTATTAGATGAAGTAGAGAAAATCAAACAAGAATTACTGCCTCAAAAAGAAGTACAAAAAGTGATTAATAAAACAGAAAGTATTATTTGCTTCGAGGATATGAGTATCATGAACCGTGCGCATAGTTTGGCTTTTTATGAATTATTAGGCGACGCAGAAATGATGAATCAAGAATTAGAGAAGTATCAAGCCATCACACCAGAAAGAATACAGGCTACTGCCAATGCTATCTTCCAGGATCGCAATAGAAACACTTTATATTATTATAGTAAAAATTAAAACATGGCATTAGACAGAATGAAAGCGCCGTTGATCAAGGATGCCGTTGATTTTGATATCCAATTAAAACCATACCAGCATTTTACATTAAACAATGGGGTAGAAGTATATAGTTACGAAGGAGGTGCAGAGGAAGTGATGATGATGGACTTAGTTTTTTTCGCAGGCAATTGCTATGAAGAAAAAAATTGGGTTGCAGCAGCGACTAATTTTTTATTAAAAAATGGGACGCATCAAAAAACTGCCTTTGAATTAAACGACCATTTTGAATTTTATGGGGCTTATGTGAATCGAACTTGTTACAATGAAACAGCAACTATTAATTTACATACGCTTTCAAAACATTTTGAAGCACTCTTACCTGTAGTGAGTGAATTGGTTACAGAGTCTAATTTTTCGGAAGAAGAATTAAAGATCTACCAACAAAATCAATTGCAAAGATTGACCTTAAATTTAAAGAAGAGTGATTTTATTGCCAATAGATTGATTGATGAATACTTGTTCGGCATCAACCATCCTTATGGAACCTATTCTACAGAAGCTTCTTTTAATAATCTTACACGCGAAGATCTAGTAAAATTTTACGATCGTTTTTACAAGCATGGTCAAGCCGTTGTTTTTATGGCGGGCAAGTTTCCTAAAAACATGCAAAGCTTGATGAATAAGTACATTGGTGCTTTGCCATTGAATCAACAAGCATTGCCTAGTTATGCGCATCCAATTATTTCTGCAGCCACCAAAAAATATTCGATTGTCAATGATGCTAGTTCGGTGCAAGGGTCTATTAGAATGGCAAGAAGATTTCCCAATCGACACCATCCAGATTTTCCTGGAACACAAGTGTTGAATAATGTATTAGGCGGATTTTTTGGATCAAGGTTGATGCGCAATATTAGAGAAGACAAAGGATACACTTACGGCATACATAGTTATTTACAGAATCATGTACAGGAATGTGCTTGGATGATTAGTACCGATGCAGGAAAAGATGTCTGCGGTGCAACCATTGAGGAAGTGTACAAGGAGATGGCTATACTGAGAAATGAAAAGATAGATGAGGCAGAATTGAAATTGGTAAAGAATTATATGTTGGGTGCCTTATTGGGGGACTTAGACGGACCCTTCCAAATCATGAATCGATGGAAGACCTATTTATTGAACGATTTGGACATCACTTATTTCAATAAAACCATCGAAACGGTTCGTGCAATCCAACCTGCTGACTTGCAAGCTTTGGCCAATCAATACCTACAACCCGAAGATTTTTATGAATTAGTGGTGTATTAATTGAGCTTATTATAAAAGAATAATTAGATTCTCATCCCTATTTTAAACCAATTATCTTCCATTTGGTAGGGTTTATAATTTTATTTCAAACGCTAAATACTGATAATCAGCTATTTAGCTTTTGAGTTTTTACAGTACCTTAAAAAACTTGGTACTATGTGATACATAGTACCTTAAATATCCTTAGTTTTGTGGTATAAATTAACATTATGGATATTCAAAACACACAAAGTCAGATGCGCAAGGGCGTTTTGGAGTTTTGCATATTGTCCATCATTCAACAAGGGGAGGTTTATCCGAGTGATATTGTTGAGCAAATGAAAGCGGCCAATCTGCATATTCTAGAAGGTACATTGTACCCACTTTTAACAAGATTAAAAAATGCAGGTTTGCTCAATTATCGTTGGGTGGAAAGTATCAGTGGTCCACCAAGAAAATATTTTGTGATGACGGAGGAAGGCCAAAAAGCTTATGAGGTCTTACAAAAAACTTGGAATGAAATGACGACATCTGTCGATACAATTATCACTCCAAAAGCTAATCCGATTGTTCACCAAGCAGATACTGCTCAATAAATTTATGACAATGAAAAAAGTAATTAATATCAATTTCCAAGGTCGCATTCTTCCTATCGAAGAAATGGCTTATGAAAATTTAAAACAATATATAGAAAGTTTAAGAACCTATTTTGATCTTGAAGAAGGCAAGGACGAAATCATCAATGATATTGAATGTCGTGTGGCTGAATTATGTGAAGACCGTCTTAAAAAAGGCGCCGTATGTATTTCTGAGCAAGACATTGATTTAATCATTACAAGCATTGGTCGTCCAGCTGATTTTGAAGCTCAGGATGGTTTTGAAGCCAATACATCAACGAATACTGAAAACAATCAAGCGCAATCAAATACTCAAACTGCAAGTGGTCAAACTTATCAAAAAAGATTGTACCGAGACGAGCAAAATAAAGTATTGGGTGGTGTGTGTTCTGGTATTGCCAATTATTTAAACTTGGATCCAATCATTATTCGAATTTTGTGGATCCTGCTTTTTGGTATTTCATTCTTTGCTTACCTATTGTTATGGATTGCGGTACCGAGCACATCTGTAAAAGAAGTGGGTGGTGTTCGTAAAAGATTATTTAGAGATCTTGACAAAAAAGTAATAGGTGGAGTATGCGCAGGGATGTCTAAATACTTTGGTGTGAAAGTAGGCGTTATAAGAATCTTATTTTTATTACCTACTATTTTATTAATTTTTAATTGGAATCATTTTCATTTATTTCAATTTTGGGAGTTTAACGATTTCAATAACTTCTTTGATGTGACCTTTATGCCAGGTGCCATTTTTGTGTACATCGTTCTTTGGTTGGTATTGCCAGAAGCAAGAACCAGTGCCGACAAATTAGAAATGGTTGGAGAGAAAGTGGATATCAATAGCATCAAGAATACGATCCAAACAGATATGGAAGGATTTAGTAAGAGAGCTCAATCATGGGGTGGTCCTTTTGAGAAAAAGCAACCATCCTCTGCAGAAAATGGCAATACTTCTAACGCGAGTAATAATATGAATACAGTTACCGGTGGTTTAGATCAAAGAAAAGGCTGTTTACATTTCTTTGGAAGAACCATTACAATCTTAATGAAAGCATTTGTATACTTTATACTTGGTATCATTACAATTTCAATACTTGCTGCTTTATTTGGTGTTGGAGTTGCAACTACTGGTTTATTGCCATTGAAGAAATTCATTTTAGAAGATGGCTTGCAGTCTTGGGCATTTATAGGTACCATTTTATTTTTTATATGGGTGCCAGTGATAGGTATTGTGACTGCCATCATTCGCAAAATAGCAGGATTCAAGAATTCCAATATTTGGGTGAGATCTAGCTTTATTGCTTTATGGGTGCTTGGATGGGTTTGTTTATTTTATTTTATAAGTAGTGTTGGCAATAGTTTTTCTAAACACAATCAACCTAATGAAAAAAGTATTGCATTAGTGAATCCAGCTGCGGACTATTTAGAAGTAACGGCTTCTCCAAGAATGAAATACTACGAACAAAGATGGTTTAATATCGAGCCATTCCAAGTATACAACGATGATACAGTTCGTGTTCGTAATTTGAAAATTAGAATTGTACAGTCTAAGACAGATAGTTTTGAAGTAAAGTATGTGACGATGAGTAATGGCAAGTCCATTAGCGAAGCCAATTTACTTGCAGAGAAAATTAATTTCTCTTTGTTGCAACAGGATAGCACTTTATTATTAGACAGAGGTATTGCCATCACTAATAAAGTTAAATTTAGAAACCAGCATGTGATTATGACCATTGCTGTGCCTGTTGGAAAGCGATTCAAAATCACCAATAAAGGGTGGTCACAGACAACAATCAATATGAACCATCGTGGTATTCGAACAGAAACGATCAATGACTTTGGTGATGATACTTGGATCGACGAATGGAATGAAAATTGGGATAACGAATCCTTTTCTTATGATAGAGGGGTGGAGTATAGAATGACTGTGGATGGTTTAGAAAAAATCAAATCTGATTTTGATAAATCGAATTATGACAATGATGATAATAATGATAATGAATCGATCGACGAAATGGAAGAACAATTGCAAAAATTGAAAAAAGACAGAGAAGATTTAGAACAAAATTTGGAAAAAACTAGGGCACAAAAAATTCAAGAATTAGAAAAAATTAATCGTGCATTAGAAGAAAAGAAAGCCGAAAAGAATGGCGTAAAGCAAAATTCGTCGGATATTAAAAAGAAGCAACAAATTGCAATTCAGACGCCATCTCGTTTAAACAAAGTGGCTGCTGTTGCTAAAAAAGCTGAGGAGTTGCACTTGTTGGTTCAGCGCTTTACTTATTAAAACGATTTTTTGTTGATTTGGTGAAGATAAAACGCCCTTCTTTCTAGAAGGGCGTTTGTATTTATTAGTTAACTTTGTCCAAATTTATTCAAGATGAGTGAAATACTAAATACCCCATTTACCCATAAGCATCTTGCATTGGGTGCGAAAATGG
>CAMCQV010000023.1 GCA_945877085.1 Chitinophaga pinensis | reverse complement strand
AATACTCCAAATTAGTGTGGACCACACTAATCATTTTCTACGCTATCATCTTCCTATATAATTGCCCAAATACCAAATACAACACTGTTAAAAATCCTGCTAAGAATCCGCCCAAGACTAGTGACTTTAACCTGCCTAGTTTCTCTTTTTCTAAAGGTAAAATAGGGCGGTCTATTAATTGTACGAGTGGGGTTTCTTTTCTTAAACTCACTTTGGACAATTCCAACTGAGCTACCAACTGTGTCAGAATAGCTGTATTGGCTTGAACGTCCACCTGGCGTCTTGTACCAGGCGTCTTTTTGACATTATAAGCAGGATTCAAATTATAAACATTATCATTAGCAGTAGCAACACCTGTAATGGCACCATTTAATTCAGCTCTTATACTATCTGCCTGGTGTTGTAAAATATCTACATTCAATCTCGATTTTTTACTTTTTGTTTCAATGTAAAAATCAGAAGTTTCCTTTAACAACTGCTCACAAAACAATTTAGAGAATAATTCACTTTCGGTTTTTACAGTTAAACTTATAATGCTTACTTTCTTATCCTTTTGAGCAATGACTAAATTAGTCTTTGTCAACCCTGCAGAAATAGTTTGCAAAATTGAATCTTGCTCCAAACTAAATTTTGTTCTGTCCGCATTTGCCGGGAAGCTGATATTAGCAAGGTTAGGTTTTTTTGCCCAGCCTTCTTTTAGTTCATTAATCTGAATATAATAATCTGCTAAACTTATTTCTTTGCCTGCAACATTAACTGGATTCAGTAATGTTTTCTCTACCACCATGCGGCTCTTCATGAGTTCAATGATATTAGAACTCGTAAACAAGCCACCTCCCCCACCGCCTAAATCAAAACCAAAACTACTCGCTAAGCCCATTGCACCGCCCAAGCCTCCGCCACCTTTATCTTCTTCCAACACAAAAGTAGTCGTAGCTAAATAAGATGGTTTTTGAAAACTCGCATACACAAAGCCAATAATTCCGCCTAAAGCAGCAATGCCTATAATAAGTTTCCATTGCGTTTTTAAATACGCTATCCACTCTTGTATTTTTTGAATCAATTCCTTTAAAGAAATCTCATCGTTATCTATATGCGGTTGTTCATCTGTCATCTTCGTCATATTATCTGTTTAAGATAGAAATGGTTGCAATCGCACCTGCTATCTGAGCAAGTACCGTAGTAAATTGAATTACTGTAGTTAATGGCTTTTCCTTTTTCTCATTGGTTTCAGGTAATACAATTTCAGCACCTGGCTTGATAGTTGGGTTCAATCTAAACAAACCAATATATCTGGTTCTTGATGATTTTCCATTTGCATAGACCACATAGGCCCTACCTCTTTTTGCATATTCACTGATGCCTCCTGCTGCACTAATACATTCTCCAATGGTTAATCCGTCTCTGTAAACAATATTGGTAGGTCTTAATACTCCACCACTAATTTTTACACGGTTGTCCATTTTAGGGATGATAATTTCATCCTTATCTCTTAATACCAAGTCTAATTCAGAGCCTGGCTTCTGGATGATTTTATTAATATCAATCGCAATTTGATAAGTATCTTCATTCAATTCTTTAAATAAAATATCTAAAGTATCTTTTAAGTTTTTCTTTTTTTGATTCTGTGCTTCTAAAGCACTTGTTTGGTTGTCCATCCCATTGGCATTAGAAGGATTTAAGATAGCTGTTAAGTTTTGTTTTTCTGCAGCTTGTTGTACTTTGAATTTTTTGTTATAGGCTTCCTCGATAGATGTTTTTGATTCATCGGATTTCAATGTGTCAATCTGATACCTGCTTCTTTTGATATATGCGCCTTCGCCATAAGCTTCTCCAATCAATCCGCCTGCACGTTTAACAATATCACTCACTCTTTCCACACGAGTACTCAAAGTATATTTTCCTACATTTTGTACTTGTCCACTTATGCTTACTACTTCCGGATTGGTATAGCCTACTTTTTTGGTGATGGTCACCACATCCATAGGTTGTAATACAAAATTTTCTTGTCCTGCATTGAAACTCAAATCACCATTCACTTCTGTTCTTAGAATGGTTGCTACTTGGTTGTCTGTTACTCTATCACCGTATTGAACTAATCTTGCTACTTCTATTTGTTTATTGGCTGCAAATGTAAAACCACCTGCCATTAAAATTAAATCCTTCACCGTCATACTATCAACATAGTTAAAACGACCCTGGCTTCTTACTTCTCCTAATAAATCTACAGTCAAAGAATCTCTTAAATCTACAATAGAATTAATATACAATTCATCTTCTCTTTGTAAAAGGATATTTTCATTAGGGTCTTTTTGTAAAGCTTTGAATAGGTTAACAGTCACCAATTCCTTCAATAAATTTGGCTTTAATCTCACTAATTGTGCTCTACCAATAAACGCATCTTCTCTTAATCCGTCGGCTCTTTGAACCAAATCGCTAATGCGCATACCTTCGGTTAATTCATAAACGTCCGGTCTAAATACGGCACCTGTTAATTTAACTCTATTTTGAAAACGATCTAAAATTTTTGACACTTGTATAATATCGCCACCCTGTGGTTGATAGCTAGTAAATTGATTTTGTGCTAAATCTTTTACTGCTTTTTCTTTGTCATTTTTTTGAATCACCTTCACCCAAGCTGTGTATGCAGTGTCATCAAACCCACCTGCATATTGTAAAAACTGTTTGAAAGATTCTGTGGCATTTAATTCAAAAATACCTGGACGTTTTACCTGCCCCTTGATCTCAATTCTGCCTTTATATGGAGGTACTTTAATCACATCTCTATCCTTTAAACCCATATTTTGTGACTGATCTCCATTTTGCATAAACGCATACAAATCAAAGGTTTTAATCACTTTATTTTGACGAATTAATTCAATGGCCCTGTAGGAACCAATTTCATTTGGCCCCCCTGCCTCAGTTAAGGCACTTAATACATTGGACAAAGAAGATACATTGTAATTGCCACTTCTTTGTGCTCCTATGATTGTAACCTGAATGGTTCTTGTATCACCCACAGTTAAAGCCATTTTTGATTCGCCAGACCTTAAGCTTGGATAAGCTGTATTCGCCATTTGTTGTTTTATCCTTGTGGTAGCTGCTTCTATGGATAATCCTGCCACTTTTACTCGACCTACATTGTCTATCATGACCGTTCCTTCCTTACTCACATCTAAATCTGCACTATATTCCTGTACTCCGTATACGACTAATTTTAAAACATCATTGGTGCCTACCTCGTAATTAAGTGGAGTGGCCACGTTTTCACTGTTTTTAAAACCCTGACTATTGGCAAAAAGTTCAGAACCGTAAATCAAAGGGTTGATTTTAGATTCAATCAAAAAGTCTTGGGCTGTGGTATCCTGGGCGTTATCAGTTGGTTTTTTGACTGTTTTTTTGGTCAAAGGAGAGCTGCCTTTAGCTCCAGCCTTTACATTGGCCAACCTAGCTTTAAGCTTGGCGAACTCAGATGGAGACATCCCTTTAGCAATCGCCTGGGATTCAACCATATCAATACTAACGCCTGATTGTTTTAATTGGGCTTGTATTTGTGCTAGTTCCGCATCTGTTAGGGCGTCTACCTTAATGGTAGATAAGTCCTTGCCTGCCAATAAGTTAGCACCAGATTGTGCTATAACAATGGTACTTGTAAGCACCAAGAAACACAAGCTTAATAGAACTCTTTTGAATAAATTCATATATTGAATTTTGGATTTTAAATATGGCTATGCCACTCTAAGTCACAGTATAGACTAAAGATGAATGATTATTACAAAGATAAAAATAACAGACCAAATTACGTGTAAAAATATGAGTAATCTGTGTTTTATTTCTGATTGTAATATAGCCTTAAAATTTGGGGGGAATTTGGAGCGAAGATAAGGATATTTACGAATTTACAAACTTAATAATGAACTAATTTTCATGTAATTATCATAAATTTTGAATGAGGTTTTAAAGCTTTTTATTTAGCTTTGTTTATCCCCCCACCAACAAATAAATTTCAATAACAGACTGCATGCAGAAACCAAGCTTATTTTTTAAAAATATTAGGTATAGCCTAGACGCCTTGGTAGTGTTTTTGAGTTATTTTCTGACTGCTTATGGATTTAACAGGGGCATTATACCTATTATTAGCCCGGTTTTTTACATCGTAGCCATTAGTTTATGGTGGTCTATGTCATTATTTTCGAAGCTTTATTCAGACAGAAGATCTAATAAATTCTCTGAGGAGATCGTTTTTATCCTCTATCATACCATCGTTTTTGCTGTTTCGCTCAGCTCAGTGTTATTTTTCTTAAGCTTAAATAACAAGTATTCTTCTCCTTTTATTATCGTTTTTGTGAGTGTTTGCTCTTTTTTAGCCATCGCTACCAAATACGCACTCAGAAAAAAAATACACTCCGCTTTGTACCATGGCGCTTATTTTGACCAAGTATTGTTGATTGGCAATAACCAAGTGGCGGCCAATTTTATTGAAACCGTTAATAAATACTATTACTATGGGTATCAATGTGCTGGCTATATAGCAGATCAACCATCTATTCAAAACGAAGTACAATATTTTGGTCAACTTGATCAATTGAATCAAGTGCTTAGTTCCAAAAAAATCAATGAAGTATTTATTGCACTTTCAAATAAGGAATCCAAACAAATTCAGGATTGTATTCGCATTTGCGATAACAACAATGTACGTGTTAGGATGTTGCCAGATTTAACAGATTTCACCACTTCTAGTGTCTTTATTCAAAATATTGGTCAATTGCCCGTGGTGAATATTGGATCTCTGCCATTAGATAAAGCAGAAAATAAATTAGTAAAAAGAATTTTTGATATTGTATTTGCTGCTGTCTTCTTTTTAACCATTGGGATTTTTATTTTACCATTCATTGCCCTCATCATTAAATTAACAAGTAAGGGGCCAATTATTTTTAAACAAGAACGTTGGGGATTGAACAACCAAAAAATAACTTGTTTTAAATTTAGGTCCATGGTTAAAGAAAGCTCCGACATAGATGAAGGAGGTAATTACAATCAGGCATTTAAGAACGATCCAAGAATTACATGGATTGGTAAATTTTTAAGACAAACGAACTTAGATGAATTGCCTCAGTTTTGGAATGTATTAATAGGCAATATGTCGGTGGTTGGTCCTCGTCCTCATCCTACGCCATTGAACTTAGAATCAATGCAAACTGTCGACAATTATATGTTACGTCATATGGTCTTGCCTGGCATCACAGGATTAGCGCAGGTGAATGGATGCAGAGGTGAGACTAAGACAACCGAAGAAATGCAACGTCGCGTGAATTTTGATTTATACTATATTCATAGATGGTCCTTTTGGATTGACTTACAAATAATCATTCAAACAGTGGTGAATATTTTCAGGGGCGATCAAAATGCTTACTAATGAAACATAAAATACAATTTGTTTTCTTTTTTCTTTTGTTAAGCTTTATTGCAAAGCAAACTAATTCTCAAACCATTTGGGAAAATAAAAATGTGGAGGCACATGCCTATCTTGCTAGGATGGCGCAAAAAGGATTTATTCAACTCAATGATATCATTCAGCCAATTGAAAGAACTAAAATTGCAAATGCGTTATTTCAGTTATCTCAACAAAGAGCAAGCTTAACTAGTATAGAGTTAAAAGAATTAGATTTTTATCTTCAAGAATACAATCAAGATTTAATTGCTGACTCATTAATCAAAAACGAAATTGGTTTTTTTGTCAAAGATGCTTACAAACGTCCGAGAATGTTTTTCGTTCATACCAAGGATTTTACAATGAACCTGGATCCAAATGTGAGTACATATTTTATTGTAGGTGGCGGTCAAAACATCACACAGGTTAGTAATGGAATGAATCTTTGGGGTAAAGTTGGAAAAAAATGGGGTTACCAATTAATGTACAGAGATGTGACAGAACTAGGTACTGTTCGTGATTTTTATACCGTGAATAAATTAGATTTTAGAAGGCAGGAGCCCAAAACTGGTATTATTTTAGTTGGATTGAATGATGATAGAAAAATCAATCATTCTGATATTCGTGCTACAATCAATTATAGTTTTAAAAATGGATCTATAAGTTTTGGTAAGGACCAAATTGTTTGGGGCTATGGAGAAAACGGTCGTATTGTTTTATCGGACCGTGCTCCAAGTTTTCCTTTAATTAGATTCGATTATAACCCAGTGAAGTGGTTGCGTTTTAACTATTTTCATGGTTGGCTCAACTCTGAAATTGTAGATTCCACCAAGACTTATCCAACCTATAATGGTGGAGTGAGTGGAGATATTCGCATTATCAATAGACAAAAATTCATCGCTAGCCATACCCTACAATTTAACTTAAAAAAGGGTTTAGACTTAGCAATAGGAGAAAGTATTATTTATAGTGACCAATTAGATCCTGGATTTTTAATTCCTATTAATTTATTTAAGATTTACGATAACAATAAAAGTAATTATTCAATAAATGCAGGCTCAAACGGTCAATACTTTTTACAGTTAAGTTCTAGAAATCAAATTAAGAATACCCATTTATACGGGTCATTATTCATTGATGAAATTAGGTTAGCATCTATATTCAACAAGGCCAAAAGCAGGAATCAATTAGGATATACGATTGGCGGATCGGTTACAGATTATTTTACACCTTACCTGACTTTAGGCGCCGAATACACAAGGGTCAACCCTTTTGTATACAATAATTTAATTCCTGCACAAACCTATACGCAGTTTAACTATCCCTTAGGTGATTGGATGGGCAGTAATTTTCACAGAAAAATGATTTTTGCTCGTTACAACTACTTACCAAAACTAAAGTTTTACACTAGGTTTCAATTTATGAATAAAGGGGGTGAGGGCTCGGTCTATGACCAATACAATGCAGAACCTCAACCAAGATTCTTATCGGACTATCAACAAACCAGAAATGATTTCTTTTTTCAAACAAGTTATGAATGGTTCAATAACTGTTACCTAAGGGCTAGCTTTGAATATATTGATGATAAAAATGCAACAGGAAAAGGATCTAGAAGAAAAGAATCAATTTTCCAAATTGGCTTTAGCTATGGGCTCAACTAATTCTGCTTGATCTTCTGTAAGTAAATACAAGCCTACCCATGTCCAAAATGGAAAAGCACCCATGGGGCCTTCTAAAAAGACGTCAAAGCTTGCATTGATAAGAAATGCAACAAGAATACAACCAATCAATAAACGCTTCCCTACTAATTGCTTTTTAAAAATGGGCTTTAAAATTTGAACTAAAAAATAAGTCCAAATTAAAAATAACAATACCCCAAATCGGGCCATGATATTAAGGTGAAAATTATGGGGAGACCTTAAACTATCATCTAATGTTATGATATCATCATCCGTTGCGAGGTTCATACCCAGGCCCTTACCAATAAAGAAATTAGGGGAAGAAAAACTATAGTCAATTATTTTCGCCCACCATACCAAGCGCCATACTACATTGTCTTCGGAAGTTGCGTCTGTAGTGCCCCCAACAATGGAGCTGAAATTATTCTTGATTTGCTCAAAACCAACCGACCTTCCCTGAAAGTTTTCTGCCACTTTAATATTGATATAGATTGGCGTAACAATTAATAAAATAACAGGCAAATACTTTATTAGCAATCTAATTCTAGATTGTAGTTGGATATCCATATTAAAGTATATAAAACATAGCATGCTGGCTAAAAAAGAAACGATGCCTGAACGGCTATAAGAAGCTAGAATCAAAAAATCTAACGCAATCACTAAGCTTAAGAGCACACGCCATTTTAATGTCTTATTTTCAAAAGTATATAATAACAATAAAGTGCTAATCAATAATTGCACCCCCATATCCCCATTTTTATACAATAAAATTGGAATGCCTCCAAAAGGCGTAACCGTTTCAAAAAAGGGCACAAAATATTGTAGTATGAAATTCAATAAAGCAACAAAAGGGAACCATTTGTAAATAAAAAAAAGGCTTTCCCAAATATGCTCTAATTTGTCTTTGAATAAAAATAGAATGAATACAAACCAGCCATACTGAAATATAAAAGAATCTCTAATAAGATCTATAATATTATATTTTGAAAATCCTCTAAGGATGTATATACAACTAATGATTATAAAAAATAAAATAAGTTTGGTTTTTTTATTCCAGACAAGCTCCGCTTTTTTTCGATCCATCAATAAAAGTAGAATCCCAAATAACCACAATGCTTCAACCAAATAAGTATAAGCCACCCCCTTATTTAAAAATACATACAAGGTCATTGCCAAAAGATAAACCCTTAAATATAATCTTTTAACGAGTTCCATTAAATAGGAATTTAACAGAAAAATTAAATTGAGTATTGTATTTATCTGAATCGATTCCCGGGTCAGCAAACTTGTCAACACTAATATCATTCACGTTTTTTACCCATCTGTAATTCATGGCATTGGTACTTTGATAAGTACCTGCAATTAAAATATTTTTATAAGGCATAAATTGAACTTCTAGGCCGCCATTTAAATCTACCCAATAAGCATCTGCTCTAGAATAACCCAATAAACCTGTTAAATAAGCATAATGATAAAAATCGCTATTGTGTACTAAACGCTCAAAGAATAAACCAATCTTGTTAAAACCTTTATTCCAGCTAAATGCAATAGATTGGCTATTAGATCCTGGTCCAACAGACGCGCCTAAGATTTGTCCTTTATGTGTATAGCCCTGCCTGATGTTCGGACTGGTATACCAACTTGTGAATTTTGGCGGGCCAAAAGGCGCACCTTCAACAAAAATTTGTCTTGGATCCATCAACTGTAGTTGTGTCACTTCTATGGATAAATCAAAAAACGAACTTTGTTTTTTGTTCATGAATAGCTTTCTTGCCCCAAAGACAAATCCTGTTTTAACAGAATCCGAAAAAAAGTTTCTTGGCCATGCTGCTTGATTAGGTTGGCCAAATTCACCATAAAATTCAACATGGTCTTTTGGTAAAACATACCTAAACATAATGGATCCAAAAGACATCTTATTCTGTGCTGCTGGTAATTTATAATCTATAAACGCACTATCCGATTTATATTGTTGACTAGCATATGCATAACCAATATAAAAATTAGGCATCCATTTTGGATTCCAGTTGATTGTTAAGGATTGTAAATTGCGATCGTTTTTTAGTTTTGGCGAAATAGCTCCATCCCAAATAGTTCTCATGATACTATCGTCGGGATGGGTAAAACTCGTTGGTGCCAAAATGCCCAAAACCAACTTAGCTTCAAACTGCCCAATTTTTGTTTTAATGGGTTGATTGGTTTGTAAATAGGCATGTGCAAATCCAGATGCATTATTAGTCATTACCAAACTATTTTTTCTACCTGGTCCGAACCAAAGATTTTCATTACTTATACCAACAGCAAATTGATCGTATTTTAACCCAATCCTTGATTGTCCAAAATTAAATTCATTCACTGCATCATTACCTAGCTTTCGATAATCATCTATATTATTTTGAACATGGTAAAAATAACGAACCCACCAGTTGCCATCAATCGTATTGCCTTTAAATACTTCCTGTCTTAAATTTTCTGCACGGAAATATTCAGGTTGTATATTAATATCTAAGGCGCGCCATTGTAATTGTATCCCTATTGAAGCCCTTTCCTGTAAGCCTTTTGCGGGGATTAAATTACCATCATTGCTACTAATAGGTAGGTGGCTATTATTCAGACGATTATCTGAAAATTGAAAACTTTTAATGCGTAACCCCTTGTCTTTTGGACTTGATGAATAAAATAAGTTTTGAAAGGTAAAAGTAGAGCGAATCATAAAGGATTGTTGCTTCACCAATAAACTGTCTGCTGTATTACCAATTAATTGTCGGTTTCTAAAATAATCCATCAATTGAATCTCATCCAAATAAGTATTCTGACCAACTACTTGCAAGCTGATAAAACATATAAATAAGGTAAATAATTTTTTTACCATAAAAAGATAGTATTAAAATTGACGTAGAGATTATTTTGATTCTGTCCCATAGTCCATAAATAATTTTTTGAATTCACCCATTCAATATTGGCATTGAATAAAATATTCTTGTATTTAAACCTGGATTGTAAGCCATAAGCGTAGTCATCCCATTTAATTTTTCTAAGTCCTAAATCGTTCACGCCACTTACCAATGCCATTGGATTTTGTTGAATATGATGGAATATAATACCTATTTTATTCCATCCCTTGTTCATGCTCAATTGTATAGTTTGCATATTATTTCCAAATCCTGATCCAGCACCCATAATTTGATTTTGGTTGGTATAGCCTTCGCTAATTTGACTGTGTTCATAAAAATTACCTGCATTACGATGTAAATAACTTGGGGTTTGGCCAAGTTTCATCACCTCCATACCAAGGTCTAAATATTTTTCGTCCTTTAAAATAAATAATTTTTTAAAGCCTAAAATATACGCTGTAGAATGCGACATGTCTAACCAAAAATCACGCCAATTGGCTTTGGCATCATTATATGCAAATTGGTAATACAATTCTGCATGAGATTTTGGGAACATCCACTTAGTATAAATGGAAACAGTTTGATCTTGTGGGAAAGTATCTCTTGCAGTACTGGTACTTCCGAAAAAGGCACTTAGAACTGGTATATTTTTTTGAACGAAGTCTGTTGGCAACCTGTCCTTATAAGACTGCAAGGACCTGTTGATACCAAAAGAGATATTTTTTAAGAAACTTGGTTGATAATCCACTGCTAATGAACTCAAAAAACGGTCACTCTTATTGATATTTCTTCTTCTTAAACCATTGTTTTCATAACCTTGTAAAGAATCTTGGGTAAGTGTTGCACTAATCACTTGAAACTGAAAAGTACCTAAGAAGTTTTTAATTGGACGATTGCTATTAATTGAATAGTGGAAGAAGCCTTGGGCATTATTACTCATTAACAATGAATTATAAATACCTGGACCCCACCATAGGTTTTGTGTAGAAACGCCCATAGATATTTTACCTAAGTCAAATCTTAAAGAAGAATTGCCTAATAATAATTTTTTATAGGCTGGATTTACTTCGCCCCAGTATGAACTTGTCTTATATTCTTGAGAGGCTGTTTGAACATACTCTGGCCTTAATAGTAATTTTATATTTTTGAATTGCGCAAAAACTCCCCCGCTTATTTGAAACTGATACCCTTTAGAATAACTCATTGCACCATCATTACCTCCATAAGGATGGTTGGTGTTTAACTTTTGCCCAAATTGTAATGGTAATTTTTTGAGGGTAAAATATTTATTTTTAAAAAATAACGGATCATATTCAATACTGCTGTCAATCGTTTGCAATAAACTTTGATAATTTAATTTTGTCTCGGTGTAATAAGGTCTAATTGTTAAGTTAGTATTAGATGGTATCTTATCTAGTAAAACTAAATTTCGAACAAGTTCATCAATATCTGTATTACCGACTGGGATAGGCATTTCTGCCTGTGATGCAGCTTTATAATCAATGATTTCTTTTCTCAATACTTTTTTTACTGAGTCTGGCGTTTCCAATACATTGATTCGTTTTTCTAACCAATCTTTTTGTGCTTGAAGTTGTTGAATCTGTGTTTCAATATCAATGACATTAGTAGATAACTCATCAATTTTATTTTGCTTCAATCTTTTCAAAGGCACTTTGCCTATTTTGATACTCGTATCTTTTCTTTTTGTATTTGTAAATTGGGCTATCTGTTTTTTAAATAAGGGGCCAATTTTAGGAAGCTTTATTTGAATACGATTAGAAGAAGAACTAGCACCCTGCGGCTTTGCTTTTTTAACTTTGGGTTGTTTTACTTTTGGTTGAGGCTGCACCTTAGGCTTTTGAACTTTGGGTTGTTTAGGTGGCGCTTGAATCTTTTGTTTTTTTACTTTTGGTTGAGGAGATTGCTGGTTTAATGAGTCATCTAGTGATATCCTTTTACCTTTTAATATACTAGGCCATTTAATGGATGCTATTTTTTGCTTCAAATTGACCTTCTGTGCATGAACTTCATTATTACTTGAGCCGATAATGAATACAAGTAAAATTGAAAGGCCAACAATTAAAAACTTCCTATATAATGAATTAAGATACATGCAGTAAAGATATATAATTATTTTTTTATACGGCTTATAAATAAATCCTTAACAAGTATTTTAAATGCACTTGTTTTAACAAAGTAAAAATGTACAAGGACAAACCAGATGAATGCACAAAATAAGACAAGAATCAATTTAGGAACCGCTGCTGTTACTATTAAAGCCACTAAATAAGGCAATATAAAATAAGGAATGGCAAAAACAAATTCACGTGCAATAAGTGCTTTGGTATTTTTTAATTGAATCACTTTTGTAGAGTAGAATATAAAAAAAGATAATACAAGCAATTCGGTACAAAGTATAATATAAGCAGCACCGTCTTGTTTAAACTTTGGTATTAATAGAAAGGAAGCGATTAAGCTAAATAACATCCCTACAATTGCTGATTTAAGAATAGCACTATCTTTTGAATGGACGCTCAATATCTGAAAGCCAAAAATGGTTGATAGACTTACAATCAATATTAATGGCGCAGTAATTTGAAGTGGTGTAACAGCTAATTCAAAATTGGAACCAAATAGTATATAGATGATTTCAGGAGCCAATGTATACACTAATACAGTAGTAGGTATTCCAATACTGATTACCAGTTCAAAGGACTGCTTCAACATTTTCTCAAATTGAACCAAATCTCCCTGCTCAAAAAATTGTACCATTTTAGGAAACATCGCTGCCGTAATTGCAGCCAGTACAGCAATAATAATCTTTACCAATTTTAAAGGCGCACTATAATATCCAACACTTTCATTGTCCGCTAATATTCCAAGTAGCACTGTATCAAAATGTAAATACACACTAATTGAAAAAATGGTCAAAAACAATAAAAACAAAGGCTTTAGATGTTGTATTAAATTCAAATCTTTGATTCGAGTATTTTTTAAATCAATGAACTTAAATAAAAAGATAAAATTAATAACTCCTAAAAAAAAGGTCAATCCAACTTGCAACTGCATGTACTTAACGTAATCATTGGCCTCTTTAATAAAAATAAAAATTGCAACAACAAAAATAAGTCGAATGATAAAAAAACGAACAGCAATATATTTAAACTGATTGATACCAGTAAAAAACCATTCTAATACAAAAACCTGAAAAAAGAAAAATATAAATGACCAATAAAATAAATTAGAATGACTTGATAATCTATTGGTATACCCTATTGTAAAAAAATAGAGTACACTTAAAATACAAGTAGCAATTAGATTTATTAAAAACAACTCTGCAAAGGTTTTTGAAAGGGCTTTGGGTTGATCTTGTTTTTTTGCAATCTCCCTTACACCATATACAGAAATACCCAATGCTGCCACCAAAGCAAAATAACGTGCATAGCTTTCAGAAAAATTATACAATCCAATATTTTCGGGACCCAATACCCTGGCTAAATAAGGAAATGTAATTAGAGGAAACAATACCTGTGACAAAGCAAGCAGCACATTGTAAAAAATATTTTTCTGAGTCTGCATCTTTAATTATCTATAACTTTCGTCTACAAGAAAACGATACAAATTTGTAAACAAAGTAGGGATTCGTTTTAACTTATACTCAAGCGGTATGCCATATACATATTTTCTATGAATCACATCACGCACAAATTCTTCACTAAATTTTGTTGGTTCTCGCTTTACAATATCCATACAATAAGCCTGTAATTCTTCAATCTCTGTTAAATTATCTTTGCCGTTTCTAAAAATCCTATTGTCTGTTCTTATTGGTCTGCAATGTTTCATGCTCACTGCATGTACTACAGCAGTTTTTGTTTTACCTAATAAAACTTGTACAATTGGAATCAAATAAACATCGATTCCTGTTCCAGAAATACTTCTATTAAAATCCTTCCCTGCTTCAAAAAATACTTCATTGCAATAAAAAGGCGCCATAATCTCTACCCAATTGGTAGGTATCATAATATTGCCTGCTTTTTGTATAAATTGTCGATGGTGATAATAACTATCATGAGATAAACTTGCCTGAAAGACATTTAAATCTTCCATATTGGCAATAAATAATAATTTATTTAAATCACCATAGCTGATAAAGATATCATCGTCTAATAAGCCGATATACTTAAAATCATCTACCTTGTTTTGTAATAAATAGGTGTAAACACCTTGTAAAATATCCCCCTTGCATTCTGTTTGTTGGCTTGAATAAAAAGCTGGTTTTAATGCTTCTAATTTGCTTGCATTATCCTGTCCGCTATAATCAAAAATAAAAAGTTCAAAATCAGGGGCTGTGTCTTGAAGGACGTAAGATAATGGAGTTGAAATTCCATCCCAACTGATCACTATGATTGATTTTTTTGACATCATGCTTAACAAAAGTAAGCTAGAATTTGATTTCTGAAGCTAAATATCTTAATTATTATGATACGCTTTAGCATGTCAATAGGTCTTTCTTTTCTGATTGTACTATCCGTTGTTTGCCAAGTAGATATTAGTTCAGGCTTCATAGCACCTAATTTAATTTCATCTTGGTCTACATAATGTTTATAGAGATCTACTGGATAGTTTATTATACTAGACTGTGCTAATAAATGCTTTGCTGCTTTTACGTTTAATGAATAGCCATATGCGCCATAAATAGACCTTATTAAGGGGCTGCCAATTCTATATTTTTTGTTGATGGATACAGCAGTTGATCTCTTTATGCTGACATGGTTATTCCATGCGCCCCAAAAGAATAAATCATAGGTTTTTTCTACTGCAGGCATTGTTTGCTCAATCAAATGAATAGCATTGATCTTACTATCCGATTCTAAGACTAAATAATGCTGATCCTGCCTGCCTTCTTGTACTATTTTTTTCCAAATGCTGCGATGTGACATGAATACGCCAACCTCGGAAGGCATTAACTTTGACCCTGTCCTATTATAAGCATTTTCAATCAAGTCATTAATAAATGGCACTTTCTGCCTTGAAGGAAAAATAGGATCAACCAAAACCGCATTAGGCAAAGCTTGCTGCAACTGTTCTACCTGAGCTTGTCGAGCATCTTCATTTTGTCCATAGATTATATAAGCAGGTATCTGTTCGGTCATATGGAAGCATTAATAGGGAATAGTAGTGGACTGATATTTATTAAACTCACAATAATACTGCCTAGCAACCGTGTAAGGGGTAAAGAATGCTTTAGAACCTCCGCTTGGATAGAGTATGAAATGCTGTTTATTTAGTAGTTGACTCAAGTGAATTGGTAAACTATCAGCGCCAATGATAAAATCAGCCTCTTGTATAAGCTGGATCAATTCCTTGAAATTATTATACACCGTTTGATTGAATATTAAATCCGTTTGCATTTGAACTTTAATAGGACGTCCTGTTTTATTCACTTGACTCACTCTTTTAAAATAAGCCACCTGCATACTTGCGCCTCTTTGATTCACCTCTTTGATGATGGACTGAATAATTTCTTGTGGGATATTTCTTTTTGATATTCTTGCATCGGGCAATAATAGAAAATGTTTTTTCTCAACATGGTCGTTGAGGAATTTTGAATTAGGTTCATGCCCAAAGAAATTAGCATACTCCTGATAGACAAAATCCTTATTAACAATACATTCGAATTTTTTTCCCGTGATAAATTGTAAAGCGCCTTTTTTTCTTCGCTGTTCTAAAATTTCTAATCCAATATCAAAAGAAGGATTTTCAATGATGAATTTTTTAATTTTTTTAGCTTGCTCTAGGGTGCTTTTATGAAATAGATTCCTGTTAGTAAATAAATTTAACTGACCAAGATCAATTCCAAAATCTTCAAAACTAATATCAAGCTGGCTCGTATCTAAGATGGAGGAGATAGCTTCAAATAAAGGGTATAAATGATTAGAAGCTATAATTTTGATACCTGCTGGATTTGCAGACAACATCGCAGACCTAATTGCAATCACAAAATCGCCATATGCTCTGAGTAAAAATAGGCGACGCATTTACTTTATTGTAAGGTTTCTGTATATAAATAAATTGCAAAAAATACGCCAATTAAGACCCCAACTAACATGCCTCCTAATAAATAAATAATCCAATGGTAGGTTTGATTTACTAAAGGATACTTTGGCATATCTAATACTTGTATCACGGGTGTTTGATTGATCTGTGATAATTTTAATCCTTCAAGATTTTTCAATACTTCCCCATATAAAGTAAATACAACAGACTTGTCTTTTTGTGTTAAATCCTCATTCACAACATTGGATTTAATCCCACTATTTGCATTGACTAATGCAACTGCTTGAAACGATTTACTATATAATTTATCGTGCAAAGAATCTGCTTTTATTTGTAATCGTGCAATATTATTATTCATATTGCTGGTCTTGATATCTACATATAAATCTCCAGTTTCTTTTAATAAACGCTCTGTAAATAATTTTGAGAAAACTTGATCTCTGGAAATAACTTGAATATTAATGATAGACCCTTTTTTATTTTGTCTCTTAACTTCTAAATTGTTTTTTACCACTTTCTGATAGACTTCAAATAAAATACTATCCTTTTTTAATCTTTCTACTTCGGTTTTTGGGGTGGTATAAAAATTAAATTTTGCTAACTGTGGATCTTTGGCCCATTTTTTATTTTCTCCATATGCCAATGAATAGATGTCTGCTAGAGTTTGGGAATTGGTATTATTTGTATCAAGATGACTTAACAATACTTTTTCTACAATCAATCTTGACTGCATAATGTCCAAAATATTGTCCCCTTCAAATAAGCCTGCATTGCCTCCTGTTAAACTTCCAAGATCAAAACCCACACTTGAGGCTAGTGCACCTATACCCGATTTTGAACCTGATTGTTCCTCTACAATAAAAGTGGCTTCGGCTTTGAATTTGTCCTTCTCAAAATAGGCATAGCCTAAGCCAATGCACCCAGTGACTATGGCAATTTTTAAAATGAGGATATATTGAGAAAAGATATATTTGATGGCTTTCCCCACTAAACTCATTAAATCAGAAAGTAAAATCTTTTCGGACATATATAATATTAACTACAAAGCAATTGTTTATCAATTGATTGTAAAATTAAAGCATTTAGGTAAGAAATTGACAAAATCAATGACTATCTAGCCAGCTTTAAAACCCTTGTTATCGAATCCTCCAATCAAGCCCCTATCTACTCAATCTATAAATGGTCAAAGCTGCTCTTTTGATCAAAAAGGGGAGTTGATTTAAGTGGATGGTCTCTCCCGGCGCGTGCGCGCCGCGTCCCGACGCCCCCAATCCATCAATACAATCCACATAAGCCGCCACATAGGAAATATCCCCTGCACCGCGGGATCCTGGGTCACCTGCCATCGTGGCGCCTACACCCATATCCATTGATATTGAATTGATTACACTTAAAACTTGGTTATTGCCTTCCGTTGGCGCCATACTTGGGATCCCGTCCACAAAACTGATTTTAGCACTGGTTTGAGCTAGGTTTTGGGCCACAATTTCTTTCATTTTGACCCTGGCGCGGTCTTTTTGGTCTTCTGAGAGAAACCTTAGGTCTCCAGTCACCGTCACAGCAGGGGAGATAATATTGGTTTTAGCAATGGCCGCGCCTTTTGAGGTCTCACTATTGTATTCAATGTCCGACCCGCCAATGATAATACCTGGATTAAAAGTCAAATATTTCTCCGTACTCAGGGTTTCTCTAAACTGATTCAAGATTCTGGCAGCTTCATAAATCGCACCATAACCCGCGCCTGGCGTGAATACCCCGGAACTATGTCCTGTTTTCCCAGTCACATCCAGTCTCCATCCGCTCGCGCCCCTTCTTCCGGTAGCCACCGAGTTCAATCCATTCGCACCTTCAAAAGCCAATGCGATATCCGCTTGCTTGGCTCTATTGATAAAATCGCCTCGAGTCACTTCCCTTGGATAACCCGCATGCTCCTCGTCCCCTGTAAAATAAGCAGTGATGTCTGTGTTTTTTAATAAGCCTGCTTGCTCCAATGCTTGCAATGCCATAATCACCACCACGTCTCCACCTTTCATATCGTTTACCCCCTGACCCGTCGCGGTTGAATCGTTCAACATCGTAAACGGGTTGGCTGGCATGTCTGGTTCAAAGACGGTATCTAAATGTCCGATGAGAAAAAGGCGTTTGCCTTTCTTTGATGCGGCGGCGCCTGCGCGTCGACTCGCCACTAAATGCCCCGCACGTTTAATAGAGTCTGGCATCGCAACCCACTCTGTAGCGAATCCTGCTTTCTCAAATTCCTTCGCAAACAATGCGCCCACTTTTTTTACGCCCTCTATATTTAAAGTCCCACTATTAATATTCACCGACTCCTTAAGCATCTCAATGGCCTGCGGCATATGCGCATCAATCCAAGCCATCACTTGCTTTTCCTCTTTAGTCAAATCTTTGGATACAGCAGCCGCAGTGGGTTTCACTTGCTGCGCAATACTTGTCATTGTAATGAGAATGGATAAAAAAAACAGGGTAGATTTTTTCATAGTTGTTGTATTTAGAATATACTCTAATAAGTACTTACAAGTTAGTAAAAATTTAAAGTAGAAATACTCTAAATGTGCATTAAAATAAAAATGAATTTCAAGGATTCTTATCACCCTATCAAATGCAGGATGCAAATTGATTAATTATAAGATATAAGTATTAATTTAGTAAAATGAAAACCATAGAATTAGAATTACCTGACGAGCTAAAAGCAGATAATCAAGAATTAAAAACTTTTTTAGCTGCTAAACTTTTTGAAGCTGGAAGACTTACCATGAGTCAAGCGGCAAGAAGTGCTGGTTGT
>CAMCQV010000022.1 GCA_945877085.1 Chitinophaga pinensis | reverse complement strand
CCATTGTTATCAATTTCAATACCAATCGAACTTGAGTTAAGGTCTGTATTGTTTCCCCAGCTTCCAATCCCTCCATGCCATGCCCTCATATAATCGTTCAACATATGGTGTACGGTACCATCTTTACAAATCACATAGTGCGCACTTACTTTTGTTCTTTCTAAAGTAAAAGTTTTCAAGGTTTGCTCACATGAATTTTGTGCAGTATGATGGATGACTACAAAATTGGGTTTACGTAAATCAAAATTGGTAGTGCCTACCCAATTTTCGGCAAGGGGCAACTGATTCTCGGATTGTTTATTTGGAGACAGCGACAATTTTTTAGATAACAATTTTGCTTGTCGCTTGTATTGACGATTCGTTTTTGCATAAGGGAAACTGCTACAAGCATAAACGCCAATCAATAGCATCAAAATGGTTAAATATTTTATACGCATCATCCCCATTTAAAAATTTAAAGAATTTATTTAGTACACCTTTATTTTGTAGATGGTTCTTGTTGACTCAAGCAATGGAAACTTCCTAGTCCCCATATGATATCGGTTGAATCAATACCAACAACTGTTCTTGTTGGAAAACAATCTTGTATAATGCGCATTGCTTGATCATCCCTATCACAACGAAAAGTTGGCACCACTACATGGGCATTGCTAATATAAAAATTGGCATAAGAAGCAGGCAGGAACTGGTCTTCGTAAATCACATCCACAGGCATTGGTAATTCAACAATATTTAATTGCTTACCATTGATCAAACGCATTTGTTGCAACTCTTTTAAATTGTCTTGCAACAAATTGTAATTTTCAGATGCTTTATTGGATTCCACCACAGTCACTACTGTATCTTCATTTACAAAACGAACAGTGTCGTCTATATGTCCATCCGTATCATCTCCAACAATACCTTCGGATACCCATAACACTTGGTCTACTCCATAGTAGTCGCAAAGGTATTGTTCGATTTGGTCTTGATTCAAATGAGGATTTCTATTTTCATTTAACAAACAACATTTAGAAGTCATCACGGTACCCGCTCCATTAAAATCAACCGACCCACCTTCCATAATAATATTTGGATAAAATACTGGCAAATTCAATGCTTCCGAAATTCGAGTTGGGATAACATCATCTAAATCATAAGGAGGATATTTACCACCCCATGCATTGATATTCCAATCCACGATTGCTTTAGGTGCAGTGGGATGATTCCCAATTAAAAAACTTGGCCCATGGTCTCTACACCAAGCATCGTTGGTTGGATGTATAAAAAATTGAACCTTTGATAAATCTACTTTCAAAGCTTCCATCATCTTTGTTGCAGTGGCTTGCATTGTCGCATCCACCACATTGATACAAACCCTTTGTGACAAAGTTAAAATCTTGATGAATTCAATATAAGATGGATAGATACTATCTAATTTTCCCGGCCAGCTAGCCTCTTTATGTGGCCAACTTAACCAAGTCGCATCTTGTTTTGCAAACTCAGCTGGGAAAGTATAGCCCAAAGATTTTGGCGTTGCGCCATCCAAAATTGCTTGTTGAATATGTTGATGCATACTATTGCTCATCGTCTATATATCTTTTTGTGATGGGTTCATATGAATCAATTCGGCGATCACGTAAGAACGGCCAATGAGTTCTATAACTATCCGATTTCTCAGTATCAATGTCCACCACTGCTATCTCTTCTTGATCATGAGATGCTTTGTATAATAAAGTGCCAAATGGATTACTTACAAAACTTCCACCCCAAAATTGCATCAAACCGTCTTGCTCTAATCCAACGCGGTTCACACTAATCACTGGAACGCCATTCGCAACTGCATGACTTCTTTGAATGGTTTGCCATGCATTGTATTGTTCTGTATTGGTTGCTTCGTCTTGTGCGGTTGCCCATCCAATTGCGGTTGGATAAAATAACATTTCGGCTCCCATTAAACTTGTAATTCTTGCAGCTTCTGGATACCATTGATCCCAACAGATCAACACACCAATGGTTGCAAATTTAGTTTTGAAAACCTTGTATCCTAGATCACCTGGTGTAAAATAAAATTTTTCATAATAAGCAGGATCATCTGGGATATGCATTTTACGATACTTACCTAAATAAGTTCCGTCCGCATCCAATACAGCGGTTGTATTATGATATAAACCTTCTGCTCTTTTTTCGAATAAAGAAGCAATAATCACAACATTTAATTCCTTTGACAACACAGCTAATTCATCTGTTGTTTTACCAGGAATGGGTTCTGCTAATTTAAAATTTTCATATGCTTCTACATCACAGAAATACAATGATGTATACAATTCTTGCAAACAAATTATTTGAGCACCTTGCTTTGCAGCTTCTCTAATTTTTGAGATTGCTTTTGCTTTATTTCCTGCTACATCTGCCGTACAGGACATTTGTACTAAACCCACTTTTACGATTGCCATATTGCGTCTTTAAAAAGTATTTATTAAGTTGTCTTTTGAATCAATCCATCAAAACTATGTATACCAATCATCTTCTCAGAAATAAATCCTTCTGCATAGGCTACCCCAATTTGTTGTCCAAACTCTTTTGCACGACCTTTTATGAATTCTAAAAAAGAATCGCTAGAAATAAAAGTGTTTGGCTCATTTGAATTTGGATTGTAAAACTGAGAAGTATGTGCTAAAATGGATTCCATCTTCTTATCCATGAATGCACTTATATCCAATACAAAACTTGGTTGTAAATTTCTGGATTGTATATAATGAAACACCTGCTTTGGTTTCCAAGCTATTTGTGCAACGCCGTCATTAGTTGTTTGAATTTTAATCAATCCAGATAAGAATGCGGCATCGGCAACAAGCTTAGCAGCTTTACCATGATCTGGATGACGGTCTTCTGGTGCATTGCATAAAATAATATCTGGCTGATACTTTCTAATCACTTCAACAATCTTCATTTGATGTGCTTGGTCATTTACAAAAAAACCATCTTTCATCCCCAAGTTCTCTCTAACAGATGCACCAATGATCTCCCCCGCTGACAATGCTTCTTTTAATCTATCCGAAACGGTTCCTCTTGTGCCCAATTCTCCTTGAGTGAGATCGATAATGCCAATTTTTTTTCCTTCCGCTACTGCAGCAAACAAAGTGCCCCCACATCCTAATTCCACATCATCTGGATGTGCACCAAAGGCCAATATATCTAATTTCTGCATAGTCTATTATTTAGCATTTCCGAGAGGACAAAGGTAAGTATTGAACAGTAAAGATGCGCAGATTGTGTCCCTGAAACAAAAAACCCTCTCCAATTTGACATTGGAAAGGGTTGATAAAATTAAATGCTTTAATTTATTTTGCTTTTGCGTAACGCTTGTTGAACTTATCGATACGACCAGCAGTATCTACTAACATGTTCTTACCAGTGTAGAAAGGGTGAGATGTGTTTGAAATCTCCAATTTGATTACTGGATACTCATTACCGTCTTCCCATTGGATTGTTTCCTTGGTGTTTGCAGTAGACTTACCTAAAAAAGAAGTGTTGTTACTCATGTCTTTGAAGACAACGAAACGATACGCTTCTGGATGGATACCTTGTTTCATATGATGATTTTTAAGGCTGCACGGTTTTTGCCGTGACAATTATAAAATAGGTTGCAAAAGTAGGCTAAAATGCTATTTAAGCCAAATATTTAGGGTTTGATCTCCCAAAATCTGGCCTTTGGCCTACTTCATATTGATATATTGTAATGGAACACCGAAATTCTCAGTCCTACAAGCAGCAATCACTTCCTGTAAATCGTCGATTTTCTTACCAGTTACTCTGATAATATCGTCCATAATGGCTGTTTGTACCTTTAAACCCTTGTCTTTGATGTACTTAGAGATCTTTTTAGCGTCCTCTTGCTTTAAGCCGTTTCTTACTGGCACGTCTTGTTTGAAGGTTTTACCACTTGGTTGAGGCTCTTTTGACAAATCAAAGGAATTGGCGTCGATGCCTTGTTTGATTGACCTATTTAAAAGTACGTCTACAATTTGTTGCAATTTCATCTCGGAATCTGACTCTAATTTAATCATGTAGTCTTTCTTATTTAAGTCAATCACTACATGAATGCCTTTGAAGTCAAAACGATTTGTAATTTCTTTCTTCACCACATTCACTGCATTGTCTAATGTTTGAATGTCTACTGTACTTGCGATATCAAATGATGGCATAATGAAAATTTAAAAGATGATAAGATGCTATTTGTAATTGAAAATGAATGAATTGAAATTAAGCGGATGGCTTAGTAAACCAAGATTTTGATTTGATTAAAAATACGATTCCAGCAAACATCAATAACACTGAAATTAATTCTGCTTGAGTTGGTTGGAATGGTAAAAAATCATATTTATTATTGACCCTAATCTTTTCAATCAAAAATCTTTCTCCACCAGCAAAGATTAAATAAACACCTGTTAGGATTCCTGGTTGAGACACTTTTTTACGGAAACTCCACATGATGGCAAATAAAATGAACATCATGATGATCTCATAGAGTGCAGTTGGATATACTGGTAAAGGCAACTGATTGCAATAAGCACCAACACATCCTGGAATAGCCACCCCTTCGTTGACCACATTGTGGGGATATTGATAGGCCCATGCCCAATCTGGTATCCATCCAAAAGGTTTTGGATTTGTATTCACAATACCCCAATCGCCATCTCCACTAATTTGACATCCAATTCTGCCAGCTGCATAAGCAAATAACATGGTTGGTGCCATCGCATCTGCAAAATGAATCACAGAAATTTTTTCCTTTTTTAAATAATAGATGATGGCTATTGAAGCTAAAATTAAACCTCCAAAAAATGTCAATCCACTAAATGAAATAAGGGAACCAATTGGGTCTCTACTAAACTCATCTAAGTTTTCTAAATTATGAAAAATCTTTGCTCCTAAGAATCCCCAAAGTGCTGCTTTCAATACGATATCACCTACTCTATCTTGCGGCCACACTTGTACAGTGTGGGTTTCAGGCTTTGTCATTTTTACTTTGTCCTTTTCCTTCCATTTTAAATAGACCATGATGGCTGCGACTAAAATACCCGCACCCATACTTCCTTCTAAGGATAAAATAAAAGCCTGTGTATTATTTAAAGCATCTTCAATGACAAATGCACCAATAAGTTTATATCCAAAAATAAATCCAAAAAATCCGGCACTTAACAATTCACCCGTAGTTGCTGGCGCGCCAATAATTTCTTTTTCTTCGGTATACGTAAACTCTCCTAAAGCAGCTTTTCTTTTTAATTCCAAATACAAAACGTATCCAGAAGCAACAAATGCCATTGCCACAAAAAAGCCAAATGAATTCACCAATTTTAATGCATTGAGGTCAATTCCAAAAAGGTCTTTGATCAGATAATATAAGTTAGGGTACATAGTCTTAATTAAGTACTGCAAAGTAAGTGATTATTAGCAAAAAAAATGGCCACACTAGAAAGTGCGGCCGTAATTACTAACCCATCTAAAAACAAAAAGCGTTCAATATATTTATTAATTGCAATGTTCGTTGAACAATGAAATTAAGTGCTGTGCGATCACTTGAGCAGGGCTTCCTTCAATCTGATGTCTTTCTACCATACTTACCAATTTGCCATCTTTAAACAAAGCAATAGCTGGTGAAGAAGGTGGATAAGGCATATGTAATGCTCTTACTTGATTGACTGCCTCGATATCGAAACCTGCAAATGCTGTTGTGATATGATCTGGTTTTTTTGTTGCATTTGCTACAGCCATCAAGACACCTGGTCTACAAGCTCCAGCAGCACAACCACAAACCGAATTAATAACAACCATTGTTGTACCATTTGCGTTTACCACATTTGAAACTTCAGCCGCTGTTGTTAAGTCTGTGAATCCGTTATCAACTAATTCAGCTTTCATTGGTAATACGATCTCTGCAGGGTACATATCTTCTACTATTTGACTCAAAATTAGGGATTTTAAAAATCACTTACAAATTTGTTTTCGAGTCATTATGGCAGTTAACAATAAAATAACAAGACGTAATGGCGTATTAAAATGCGAAAAAGGAACATTTTACCTTAAATAACCCAATATTTTAAGCATGGATTGAGCAGATTGTTCTTTTGCATAGACCCAATCAACCAATTTACCCGTCTTCTCATCCATCTCGACTATGACGTGTTTTGGTGATGGAATAAGGCAATGTTTGATCCCTCCGTAACCACTAATTTGATCTTGATAAGCACCTGTGTGGAAGAAACCAACATACAATGGTTCTTTATTTTCTTCTTCCTTATCATCCATGGTGTCATCTTTTAATTTAGGCAAGAACACCTCATTAATATGCTCCTCAGAATCATAATAATCATGACTATCACAAGTGATACCACCAAGGACGACCCTTTGATAATCATTTTCCCATTTATTCACAGGAAGCATCAAGAATTTTTCTCCAATACCCCAAGTATCAGGAAGCGTCGTGATGAAAGATGAATCAATCATATACCAACACTCTCTATCGTTTTGTTTTTTCTCAGCAAGTACTTTATAAATATGCGCCATGCTCTCACCCACCGTGTAGCTTCCGAATTCAGTATAGATATTTGGCATTGGCACTTTTGCCTTTTTACAAGCTTTCTTAATGTTAGACACAATCTCGTTGATGATGAATTGATAATCATATTCAAAACCAAGTGAGTGCTTGATTGGGAAACCACCACCGATATTGATAGAATCTAATTCAGGACAAATCTTTTTTAATTGACAGTATAAGTTGATGATCTTATTCAACTCAGACCAATAATAGATATCGTCCTTAATTCCTTTGTTTAAAAAGATATGTAACATCTTTAATTGAAACTTGTCCTCGTATCCTTCAATCTCATCCACATAGAACTCTAAAATGTCTTTTGCACGAATGCCTAAACGAGAGGTGTAGAAAGGAAAACTAGGTTCTTCCTCTGCAGCAACACGGATACCTAATTTAAATGGCACTTTCGCATTGCGCTTATAAAATTGTAATTCTTCTACATTGTCTAAAATAGGAATCACATTCTTAAAGCCTGTATTGATCAATTTTGTAATTCTACTGGTGTACGTTTTTTGCTTATACCCATTACAAATGATGAAGATATCTTTGTTTATTTTTCTTCTCTTATACAACTGATTGATGATCTCAATATCATATGCATATGAAGTTTCTAAATGCACTCCATGAGACAATGCTTCCTCTACTATAAAAGAAAAGTGAGAACTTTTTGTACAATAACAATAAAAATACTCCCCTTCGTATTTATGTTTTTTGAAAGCATCCGCAAACATCTTTTTTGCCTTATTAATTTGCATACCAATTTTTGGCAAATAAGTCAACTTTAAAGGCGTACCATGTTTTTCGATAATCGCTTTTAAATCTAGCCCATTAAATTCTAGGTAACCATTTTCATTTTTGTTGAATCCTTCTTGAGGAAAATGGAATGTTTGTTTTACCAGAGAAGTGTAGGTATTATTCATGGATGTAGCTGGGGTTACTTGTTAATTTGATTTTACAAAAATAGTTGTTTGAATGGATATTAGGGTTGCTTTTTTACAGCGGGTCATAAAAAAAACCGCTCCAATAATTGGAGCGGTTTTTAATCTAATTTCAGCAGCATTTAAGCTTTCACTGATTGTACAATCTTTTTGAAAGTTTCAGGCTCATTCATTGCCATATCAGCCAATACTTTACGGTTCAAATCAGAACCTTTCTTAGCTAATAAATTAATGAACTGGCTGTAAGTCATTCCTTCTTCTCTTACAGCTGCGTTGATACGTGCAATCCACAATGTGCGGTATTCACGCTTCTTTAACTTACGAGAAACATAAGCATAAGTTAAACCTTTCTCTAATACGTTTTTGGCAACGGTATATACGTTTTTACGCTTACCATAGAAACCTTTTGCTTGATCTAAAATCTTTTTTCTTCTTGCTCTAGATGCAACGGCATTTTTTGAACGTGGCATAATTAATATTTTTTGAATCGGCTACTTAAAGCCTCGGACTCGGTGAATTAAATGGTTGAAATTGTAAGGACTTATTATCCTTTTAATCTTAATAAACGAAGAACGAAATCTTTGTTAGTTGATCCTACTAAACCTTTCTTTCTCATTGCTCTTTTACGCTTTGTAGATTTCTTGGTTAGAATGTGTCTTTTGAACGCTTTTTGGAAGGTGATTTCACCAGTTCCAGTAACTTTAAAACGCTTTTTCGCGCTTGAGTTAGTTTTTACTTTTGGCATTATTATAATCTTATCGATTACTCCCTACTGGCGGTCTTGCACGGGCGAGACACTTGTTGAGCCTTGTGGGAAATGGACGGCGAAGGTAAGAAAACTGTAGTATATAGCAAAACAAATGCCAGAATAATGTGGGTCATTTACCAAGATAGCCCCCATATTGGAGGCTATCTTTAAAATATTCATTGAAAATCAACCTATTAGCTGATTCGACTCTTAAAATTAAGCGGTTGGCTTCTTTTTACCCCCTGCTTTAGGTTGGAAAATAGCAAACATTCTCTTTCCTTCTAACTTAGGCATACTTTCCAAAGTACCTGCTTCTGCTAATCTTTCTGCAAATTTCAATAAAAGCAATTGACCTCTGTCTTGGAACATGATAGCTCTACCTTTAAATTGAACATACGCTTTCACTTTATTTCCGTCTTGTAAAAACTTTTCGGCGTGTTTTGCTTTAAAATCAAAATCATGATCATCAGTACCTGGAGTGAAACGAATTTCTTTAATCTCTGATTGTTTTGAGTTCGCTTTCATCTCTTTTTCTTTACGCTTTTTCTCGTAAAGAAACTTCTTATAATCAATGACTTTACATACTGGTGGATTGGCAGTTGGAGAAATCTCTACTAAGTCTAAACCTTGGTCAGCAGCTATTTTCAGCGCGTCTTGTGTGTTGTAAACGCCTACGGTGATATTGTCACCAACCAGTCGTATTTCTGGTACTCTAATACGATCATTGATACGGTGCTCTGGTTCTTGTTGTCTTTGAAACCTTGGGTTAAATCTTGGTCCTCTGTTGGGTAATGCCATTAATAGTTAAAACGTTGTTTAAGTTTGTAAAGATAGTCAATGTTATGCTTCAGGTGCCTTTCTTTCTACAATTTCTTGATGGATTTGAGAAATAAAGGCAGTTTTATCCATCATTCCTAAATCTCCTTTTCCTTGTCTTCTGATAGATAACTGACCTTCTATCATCTCTTTTTCTCCAATAACGAGCATGTAAGGCACTTTCATCAATTCGGTATCACGGATCTTTTTACCAATTTTTTCGTTTCTATCATCAATCTCAGCACGAACCCCAGCTTTGCGCAATTCCGCCAATACCTCTAGAGCATATGGCATGAATTTATCACTGATTGGTAAAATCTTTGCTTGTAATGGCGCCAACCATACTGGGAATTTACCTGCATAATGCTCTAATAAGAAACCAATAAATCGTTCATGTGTTCCTAAAGGTGCACGGTGAATAATCAATGGTGTTTCTGGCTCATTGTCTTTATTAGTGAAACTTAGTTTAAATCTTTTTCCTTGTGCAAAATCTACTTGATTGGTCGCTAATGTAAACTCTCGACCAATGATACTCCAAATTTGCACATCAATTTTTGGTCCGTAAAATGCACCTTCATCTTGAACTTCCACAAATGGCGTACCTGTTTCAATTAATACTTCACGCACCATTTGTTCAGTCTCTAACCACAACTCAGGTTCGTTGATATATTTCTGTCCCAATTTTGCTGGATCATGCAAACTCAATCGCATCACATACTTGTCGATTCCGAAAATATTAAAGTACTTCAAGTACATGTCATTCACCGCTCTAAATTCTTGTGCAAATTGTTCTTTAGTACAATAAATATGTGCATCATTCATGTGCAAACAACGTACGCGCATCAAGCCAAATAATTCACCAGATTGCTCATAACGATAACAAGTACCATATTCTGCAAGCCTCAGTGGCATATCTTTGTAGCTCTTTGGTTCTGCATCAAAAATTTTATGGTGATGCGGACAATTCATTGCTTTTAAATAATATTTCGTGCCATCCAATTCCATTGGAGGGAACATACTATCTTGGTAATATGGTAAGTGACCACTTGTAATATACATGCTTTCCTTAGCGATATGTGGTGTCACTACACGCTTATAGCCAGCTGCTTCTTCGGTCTCTTTTGCAAGGCGTTCTAATTCTTCGATAATAATGGTACCGTTTGGCATCCATAAAGGAAGTCCTGGTCCAACATCATCATCCATGGTGTAAATGCCTAATTCTTTGCCTAATTTCCTATGGTCTCTTTTCTTTGCTTCTTCTAATAATAATAAGTACTCATCCAATTCTTTTTGATTCGGGAAAGTCACACCATAAACACGTGTCAACATTTTATTTTTTTCATCCCCTTTCCAAAAAGCACCAGCGATATTTGTGATTTTAATAGCCTTAATCACACTGGTATTTGGTATATGTGGCCCACGACATAAATCTGTAAAGCCCCCTTGTGTATAAAAAGTAATGGTACCGTCTTCCAAACCAGACAATAAATCTAACTTGTATTCGTCCCCTTTTTCTGTAAAATAAGCAACCGCTTCTGCCTTTGACATTTCCTTACGGATATAGTCATTGGCTTTCTTTGCCAACTCATTCATTTTTTGCTCCAATACAAGCACATCCTCTTCCCTAATTGTTTTGCCTCCTAAATCGATGTCATAATAAAAACCTTTTTCTAAAGCTGGTCCCACCCAAAATTTAGCCCCTGGAAACTGCATTTCTACCGCTTCTGCAAGTAAATGGGCAGATGAATGCCAAAATGTGTTTTTGCCATCAGCGTCATCCCAGGTTATTAATTTTAAAGCAGCATCCTTGTTAATGGGACGCGTTGCATCCCATACTTCACCGTCAATAGAAGCGGCTAATACTTTTTTTGCTAAGCCTTCACTAATTGATTTAGCGATACCTAATGCAGTGATACCTTTTTCATAGGATCTAACTGCCCCGTCTGGAAATTGAATTTGAACCATGTTTGTACAATAAATATATAGTTACAAAGATAACAAAAAAAAGGATGCTTGTTTATACTTAGATTAATACTTAAATTTAAAGTTCCAATCCGTTTATGATAAGGTCAACCCTACTCCTCTTTTTAGGCATCATTTCTGTCCAATTAAGTGCCCAAAACTTAACTGGAAGATGGCAAGGCAGTTTTATTGCCAATGGAGATGCCATGATCAACAATTATAGTTATGAATTGGTGATTAACGAAAACGCAAGTCATCAAATTACAGCTCAAACAATCACCAAGAGAGGGGATCAATTTTATGCAAGTGCTTTTGCAAAAGGCACGCATAGCGCCCGCACCCAATTAGTTCAAATTGATGAAACTAGTTTTGAACAAATTAAAAAAGCCAGCGAACTTGAAGCCTGCTTAATGTCTAATTTTTTGATTTATAAAAATGTCAATGGCCACGAAATTTTAGAAGGTTCTTATATGTCTACTGTTGTTGGTGACCAAAGGAATTGTGGGAGTGGTAAAGTATTTTTAGAAAAAGTATCCAGTTTACTCGCTGTGAATACGCCTAAGGTAGCTAATAAAAATACAGACACTCAAAAAAGGAAACAATTAATAGCTCAAAAAATAATTATAAATAAGAATATAACACCTTCAAAAAGTATAAAAACAAATGCACCAAATACAATAACGAATGCTTCTATTTCGGCTAATAAAATACCACCTACTGTTGATAAGAAAAATATACAATCCGCTGCAAATACAATAACAGAAACAGATACCGACGAAGTGATTGTTGAAAATGAAACTATTGAACCAGCTACTTCTGTACAAAATTCCATCCGTAATCAACCTATTAATTTACCATGGGTTTTAGTAGGCAGAGAAAATAAATTGGTTAAAAAGATAATCACCAATAGTAAAATGATTAGCATCGATCTATTTGATAATGGCACCATTGACAATGATACAATCATCGTATTTGACAATAAAAAATTACTCGTAAACAAGAAAAGATTAAGCTATAAAGCCATCCACCTTGAATTTAATTTTACTGATAATATAAGGGAGCATGAAGTCATCATTGTAGCACATAATATGGGTACTGTGCCTCCTAATACTGCCCTCCTATTGTTTAAGGATGGCAAGAACAGACAGGAATATTTTATTACATCTACCAACAAAATCAATGCGAAATTATTGATAGTCTATGAGCCCCCTTTAATGGATTAGTTGACCTATTTTAGTTCCTGCAATACTTGTACAGGTGTATAAATTTCATCCCCGACGCTTACAAAAGGATTACTCGATTTATTTTTTAATCCCATCCATTGCGTTTCCTCATTATTTGAGAAAATATAGATGGTTTGCTTTTGATAACCAATCGCAGCTAAAAAATGTATCCACTGTAAGCTTAACATTTGAGCCCCCACGATACGTTCGGTTGGGCTGGATTCCATTAAGATTGCAGACATTTCGTATTGAATATTCATTAAACCTTGTACTGCCCTATTTTGGGTTGCAGTGTCAGTAGATAATGTTTTTTGGGACAAACTATCCGCAAGCATGATCATATTTGTACCATATAAAACTAAATCGGCACTGTCCTGCACTTGCAAATGTGCCATGACAGCAAAATATTGGTTCAACAATGGTTGAATCTGTTGATCTAAATTAGGGTCATGTCTTTCCCCACTAAATTTGGTCACAACTTTATTCATTGATTCATTTTCCTTGTTTCCACAAGCCAATATGAAACACATTAAAAGCGGTATTAACAATTTAGACATACAGATTTTTTTCAAAAATATGCATAAATAGCCACCACATCTCTGTAACTTTGCGCACAGAATTGAAATAATATGTTAATAGGATTACAAAATGTAACTTTTGAGTTTGGGGCTAGAGCAATCGTAACGGATGCCACTTGGCATATCCAGCCGGGTGAGAGAATTGGATTAATTGGTTACAATGGAACAGGAAAATCAACCCTATTAAAACTTTTGGTTGGACAATACACCCCTTCAAAAGGTACCGTAGAAAAAGGCCGTGACACCACCATTGGTTATTTACACCAGGATTTATTAAGTTTTGATACCAGTGAAACCATCACCGAAGTGGCATTAGGTGCTTTTGAAAGAGTACGTGCATTAGAGAAAGAAATTGAGGCCCTTGGTATCGCATTAGAAGCCAATCCAGAAGACAATGATATTTTAATTAAATACACAGATGCTTTACATGAATTGGATATATTAGATGGATACAATATTGAACATAAAGCCGAAGAAGTATTACATGGCTTAGGTTTTACAACCAAAGATTTAGCACGTCCATACAAAGAATTTAGTGGAGGTTGGAGAATGCGTGTGCTATTGGCTAAAATGATTTTACAAGCACCTGATGTACTCTTACTAGATGAACCTACCAACCACTTAGATTTACCAAGTATTGAATGGTTGGAGAAATATTTATTGCACTATAAAGGCAGTGTGGTCATAGTGAGTCACGACAAGTACTTCTTAAATAAGATGGTGAATAAAATTGTTGAAGTATACCAACAACAACTTAATTTTTACACTGGCGATTACGCGTATTATGAAGTAGAAAAAGTGCAACGTGTAGAGATTCAACAAAGGGCTTTTGAAAATCAACAAGACTATATTAGACAACAAGAACGTTTC
The DNA here is from genome assembly GCA_945877085.1 of Chitinophaga pinensis. Classification (GTDB taxonomy): domain Bacteria; phylum Bacteroidota; class Bacteroidia; order Chitinophagales; family Chitinophagaceae; genus Sediminibacterium; species Sediminibacterium pinensis_G. The sequence goes on along the minus strand of CAMCQV010000022.1, from coordinate 6,901 downwards.
ATTGAACGTTTTAAAGCCAAAGCATCAAAGGCTGCACAAGCACAGTCTATTCAAAAAAGATTAGACCGCTTAGATGTGATTGAGGATGTGCAAATTGAAAGACCGAACATTAGGATCAACTTTGCGGTTGATAAAACACCAGGAAAAGTTTTAGTCGACTTAAAAGGAGTCAGTAAAGCCTACCCTGCCCAAACTATTTTATCAAACGCATTTGCAGAGATAGAAAGAGGTGATAAAATTGCTTTAATTGGTGCCAATGGTAAAGGAAAGTCTACCCTATTAAGAATTGTAGCAGGTATGGAAAGCTATGAAGGGGAAAGGGTTTGGGGGCATAATGTAGATGAAAGTTTTTATGCACAGCACCAACTAGAATCTTTAAACTTGAACAATACCATCTTACAAGAAGTGCAAGAATGTGGTACTAAAAAAACAGACCTCGAGCTACGTGCTTTGTTGGGTTGTTTCTTGTTTGGTGGAGATGAAATTGATAAAAAAATTAAAGTATTGAGTGGAGGTGAAAAAGCGAGAGTCGCATTAACAAAAACGATTATCAGCAAGGCCAATTTTTTAATGCTGGATGAACCTACCAACCACTTAGATATGGCCACTGTGGAATTATTAGCAGAAGCCTTGACAAAATATGATGGTTCTATTATCTTGGTAAGTCACGATCGTTATTTTATTTCAAAAACTGCGAATAAGATTTGGGAAATTGAAGATGAAAAAATTATAGAATTCAAAGGAGATTATGCAGAATGGGTTGCATGGAAGGAAAGAATGGCTAAGCAAAAACCACCATTAGCTGAACCTGTTAAAAATGTAGGATCGAAGGATATACGCAAGCAAGACAAACAAGAACCTGCAGTCGTTGCAGAAGTGAAACCACAAGCGATTGACAAGGATTTGCAAAAGCAAATTCAAAAATTACAAAAAGTCATTGCACAAATTGAGCACAATATAGAAACCTTACAAACAGAAAAAGCAGCCATTGAATTAGAAATGGCCAACCCTGCTATTTATTCTGATCCTGCCAAAATGCATGTTGTAGAAAAAAGCTACCATGATAAAAATGCATTAATCAGGTCTATGAACAAGGAATATGAGATTGCTTTTAACGATTTATTGATATTAGAAAGCAAATAAAAAGGGTTATATTTATTTGAATAAAAATTGGATATGGAAATTTTAATGGTTCGCCCTTTTCAATTTTATTTTAATCAGCAAACGGCAGTAAATAATTTTTTTCAATCTAATATCAATATTGAAAATGCCAACGAATTAGCCATTGCTGAATTTGATGCGATGGTGGAGCAATTGCGCGCACATCAAATTAAAGTAAAGGTGGTACAAGACACAAAAGACCCTTCCACTCCCGATTCTATTTTTCCCAATAATTGGATTTCCACCCATCCTGACGGAACCCTTTGTTTGTATCCCATGTATGCAGAAAATAGAAGAGCTGAAAGAAAATTAAACGTAATAGAATTTTTACAAGCTAATTATAAAATTGAAAATTTACTTGATTTAACCGATTTCGAAAAAGAAGGAAAATTTTTAGAAGGTACAGGCAGTATGGTACTCGATCACCAAAATAAAATGGCCTATGGTTGTTTATCGGAGAGATTAAATAAAGAGGCATTTACCTACTGGTGCGATAAAATGCAATTCAAACCTATTAGCTTTAAAGCAGTGGATGATAAAGTTCAACTCATTTATCATACCAATGTGATGATGTGTATGGGCAATCAATTTGTTGTGATTTGTTTAGAGAGTATTCCTAATAAACTAGAAAAGCAAAATGTGCTTGAAAGTTTTTTAAAAACCAACAAAGAAGTGATTACTATTAGCCAGGATCAGCTAAATCATTTTGCAGGCAATATGTTACAAGTTTTTGACCTATTCGAAAAACCTCATTTAATCATGTCTAAGCAGGCCTATACATCACTCCATGAAGCACAGCTAAAAAGCTTAGAAAAATACAACACGCTTATTCCCATATCTATCCCCACTATTGAAGCGCTTGGGGGAGGTAGCACAAGATGTATGATGGCTGAAATCTATTTAAGCCCTGCCTAATATTGAATTAGGCGCTATAATCTTTTGATTGAATCGACTTTAGAAGGTTTTATCCCTAATTAATAACAAACGTTAGCATGACAAAACTGTTTATAAATTGAGTGGAAAATTGCTTTCAATTGTTTAATTTTGGGGCTCCGTTCTTTTGGTAACCAATTGGTTTATTATTGTAAATCAATCCATTAAATGACAAATTGAATCAACATGTCTACTAAAAAAGTACATAAAATTGCTGTTTTAACATCTGGTGGTGACGCCCCCGGAATGAACGCCGCCATTAGAGCAGTCGTTAGAACAGGTTTATACCATGGTTTAGGAGTATTTGGGGTGACTAGAGGATACAATGGAATGATTGAGGATGATATTTTTCAGATGAACTCAAAGTCGGTAGCCAATATCATTCAAAGAGGTGGCACAATTTTAAAAACAGCAAGAAGTAAAGATTTCTTTGAACCTGAAGGACGTAAGATTGCTTACGAAAATCTTAAAAAAAGAGGCATTGACGGTATCGTAGTTATAGGTGGAGACGGAAGTTTCAAAGGCGCACAAAAATTCAGTAATGAATTCGATATCCCATGTATTGGATTACCAGGCACTATTGATAAAGATATAGCAGGTAGTGATTTTACCATTGGTTTTGACACGGCTGTAAATACTGCGGTAGAAGCAATTGATAAAATCAGAGATACAGCGGATGCACATGATCGTTTATTTGTGGTTGAAGTGATGGGACGTGATGCAGGTTATATTGCATTACATAGCGGTATTGCTACTGGTGCCGAAAATATTTTAATTCCAGAATCAAAAACAGATATGGAAGTATTGGTTGCTAATTTGACAGAAAAAGAAAAGAGACGAAAACTAGTCAACTTGATTGTTGTTGCTGAGGGAGATGAATTTGGAGGCGGAAATCAAGTGGGTGACTATTTAAAAACGAAACTACCTAATGCAGACATCCGTGTTTGTATTTTAGGACATATACAAAGAGGTGGCGCACCAACCTGTTTAGACCGTTTGATTGCAAGCAGAATGGGCTACCACGCTGTTGAATGTTTATTGAATGGAAAACACAATGTTATGGTGGGAATCGAGGACAATAAAATGAAATACACGCCGCTAGACAACGCTGTAAAAGCAAAACAAAAAATTTCAGAAGAATGGTTAAAGATTGTCAAGATCTTAGCTAGTTAATCTATATAAACAAGTATACAAATAACCCCAATCAATACAATGAGCGCATCTACTTACAAACAGAAACACCATAAAACTAAAATCGTTGCAACAGTTGGTCCAGCTTGCGAAACCTATGACCAATTAAAAAATTTAGTCATTGCAGGTGTGAATGTTTTTAGATTAAATTTTTCTCATGGAAGCCATGAAGACAAAAAGAAAATCATTGACAATATTAGAGGCATCAATAAAGAATTAAATTGTTCAGTAGCCATTTTAGGTGACTTACAGGGGCCTAAATTAAGAGTAGGTGAAATTGAAAACAATCGCTTAGATGTCAAAGAAGGCGATATTTTAACATTCACCAATACTAAATGTGTTGGAACAATAGAAAAAATATATGTATCCTACCCTAACCTTGCTGGTGATGTGGTTGTGGGAAATACCATCATGATTGACGATGGTAAAATTGAAGTGTTGGTCCACAGTGTAGAAGCGAATGGTGACGTGAAAGTGAAAGTAACACTTGGTGGCATTATTTCTTCTAAAAAAGGGATCAATTTACCTGATACAAAAATATCCTTACCAGCATTGACCGAAAAAGATTTAGAAGACGCTGCATTCATAATTAAAGAAGAATTGGACTGGGTTGCATTAAGCTTTGTAAAGCGTGTGGCAGATATTGAAATGCTAAGAGGGATTTTAAACGAACATCAAAGCAACGCTAAAATTATTGCTAAAATAGAAATGCCTGAAGCCTTAACGAATATCCGCGATATCATTATTGCTAGTGATGCGATTATGATTGCACGTGGAGATTTAGGTGTTGAATTACCAGTTGAAAAAATCCCATTGATCCAAAAAGAATTGATTAGAAAATGTATTCATAGAGCGAAACCTGTGATTGTGGCAACACAAATGATGGAGTCTATGATTGACAGAGTAAAACCTAACCGTTCTGAAATCACAGACGTTGCCAATGCAGTGATCGAAGGCGCAGATGCGGTGATGTTAAGTGGTGAAACTGCCACTGGTCAATTCCCAGTATTGGTGATTGAAACTATGCGTAAAATTATTTCTGAAGTAGAAGAAAATGGTTACAAATACAATCGTTCAGAAGATTTGAAACCACAGCCGCATTCTCCTTCCTTCTTGAGTGATGCTGTTTGTTACAATGCGTCTAAATTATCAGAAGATAGCAATGCAAATGCATTAGTAGGTATGACACAAAGCGGTTATACTGCATTTATGTTAAGCAGTTTCCGTCCTCAATCACCTCTATTTATCTTCACAAAGAAAAAAAGTTTAGTGAATCAATTGTCATTAAGCTGGGGCGTTAAAGCTTTCTACTATGATAAAGAAGAAAGTTTAGATGAGATCATAAAAGATCAAATCCAAGTATTAAAAGCACATGGTTTTGTTAATACGGGCGATGTCGTGATTAATACAGGCAGTACCCCAATACAATTACATTTACCAACAAATATCATTAAAATCAATAAAGTTGATTAAAATTTAGGCCTCATTATTGAGGCCTTTTTTATAACTTTAGTATTCAAATTTACAATTCATAATTATGCTTGAATCATTTGAGAAAATACCAGTCAAGATTTACAAAGATGTTGCCACTGGATCCAATGCTGTTGCTGCTCAAATTGCACAACTAATTAAAGATAAACAAGCTAAAGGTTTACCATGTATTTTAGGAATGGCAACAGGTGCCACCCCAGTTTTATTGTATAAAGAATTGGTAAGATTGCATAAGGAGGAAGGACTTAGTTTCAAAAATGTGATTACTGTGAATTTAGATGAGTACTACCCTATTCCGAGAGATGCTTATCAAAGCTATTGGAGTTTTATGCATCGTCATTTATTCAATCATATTGATATTGATCCAACAAATATTCATATACCAAGTTCTGAATGGGATATGGAAGAGTTAAAGGAAAAATGTGTTGCCTACGAACAAACGATCGAAAAATTAGGCGGAATAGATTTGCAAATTTTAGGCATTGGTAAAAATGGACATATTGGTTTTAATGAGCCTGGTTCTAGTTTTCACTCTAAGACGAGGGTGATCCATTTGGATCAATTAACTAGGATGGCCAATGTATATGAATGGCATGATTTAAACAAAGTACCTCAGTTAGCGATCACAGTTGGTATCAGTAGTATCATGAAAGCTAAAAAAATTGTATTACTTGCATGGAGCAATAAAGCAGATATTGTCGCCAAAGCAGTTGAAGGCACTATCACAGAACAAATTCCTGCTAGTGTTTTACAAAATCATGATGACTGTACATTTGTAATAGACGAATTAGCTGCATCAGAACTCACGCGACATAAATCACCCTGGTTAACAGGTGCGAATGATTGGACACCACAGATGATAAAAAAAGCGGTGATTGATTTAGCATTGAAATTAAATAAAACTGTATTAAGCTTAACTTCTGATGATTACAAAGAGAACAGCTTATCTGATTTATTGGTGCTAAAAGAATCGGTGTATGATATCAACCTGCAGGTTTTTTACATGTTACGTGATTCCATCACAGGATGGCCTGGCGGAAAACCCAATGCAGTCATTCCTGCACATCCTGAACGTAGTGAACCACATAGTAAGAAAGTATTGATTTTCTCTCCACATCCAGACGATGACATTATTAGTATGGGCGGTACATTCATGCGTTTACACGATCAAGATCACGAAGTGCATGTGGCTTACCAAACCAGCGGCAATATTGCAGTTACAGATGAATTTGTGACTCGATTTTTAGATTTTGCTGTAGGATTCGAAGACCTATTTGGAATTGACAATAAAAAGAGCCAAGAGATCCTTACCAATGCGAGGGCTTTTTTAGCAAACAAGGCAAGCAATCATTTAGATACCGCAGAAATTAGAGCTATCAAAGGTTTAATTAGAAGATGTGAAGCTAAAGCAACTTGCAGGTACGTAGGTATTTCAGAAAATAATTATCATTTTATGGATCTCCCTTTTTACGAAACGGGCATGATTGATAAAAAACCTATGAGCGAAAAGGATATTGAATTAACTATGGCGCTCTTGCGTAAAATTCAGCCACACCAAGTGTTTTGTGCTGGAGATTTAGCAGATCCACATGGTACACATAAAGTTTGTTTAGAGGTGGTTTTTGAAAGTATGCGTCGATTAAAAGCTGCTGGTGATGCTTGGGTAAAAGACTGTTGGGTTTGGTTGTATAAAGGTGCTTGGCAAGAATGGGATATTTCTGAAATTGAGATGGCCGTTCCTATGAGCCCAGACCAGGTAATGAAAAAACGCTTTGGCATTTTCATCCATCAATCTCAAAAAGACAGTGTTCCTTTCCAAGGCTCCGATTCTAGAGAGTTCTGGCAAAGAGCAGAGATACGCAACGCTAACACGGCTAATCTGTATGCTAACCTTGGTTTAACTAAGTATGCAGCAATGGAAGCCTTTGTCCGTTGGCATTATTAATTGCTGCTTTTAGAAGTATTATTTGCCCTTTTCCTTTGGTAAAATGGTATTTTGAGGTATATTTGCACCCCTTATTGATTTGGGTTAGTAAGTGGAATGGCCCCGTAGCTCAACTGAATAGAGTATTTGACTACGGATCAAAAGGTTTCAGGTTTGAATCCTGACGGGGTCACAAAGCCC
>CAMCQV010000021.1 GCA_945877085.1 Chitinophaga pinensis | reverse complement strand
ATTAAAGTATCAACGCCTAATTCTCTCATCCCACCCAAACAAACTATTTTATTGTCCTTATTGATTTTAGCAAAATTTTCCACTGCTAATTTCATGCTAGAAGGATTGGCGTTGTAAGCATCTAAAATGACTTCGTTGTTATTCCATGTTAATAATTGTGAACGACTATTGGTTGGGATATAATTTTCAATGGCTGATTTTATTTTTTCATTGGGTACTTTAAAGTATTGTCCAATTGTAACAGCAGCTAAAACATTGGGTAAATTAAAATTCCCCACTAAATGTGTTTGGATGGAATCTATTTCAATGCCTTTTTTAAATTGGACAGACAACAAGCCATTTTGATCTATCGCTTCTCCTTGAATTTGTCCTTGTTCTTTTCCATAACCAATCACATGTTGAATACCTTTTGACATGTCTTGTAAGTAATCGTAATCTTCCATCATGAACACAGTACCATTATGCGTTCTTAAGAAATCATACAATTCACCTTTTCCTTTTTTCACGCCTTCTACGCCACCAAATCCTTCTAAATGTGCTTTACCACAATTGGTGATCATGCCATGTGTAGGTAGGGTATAAGCACAATAACTTTCTATTTCTTTTTGGTGATTCGCGCCCATTTCAATCACTGCTATTTCAGCATCTTTAGGGATGCTTAATAAAGTCAATGGTACACCAATATGGTTGTTTAAATTTCCTTGTGTGGTATAGGTCTTCAAATGGCTTGCTAAAACAGCATAGACCAATTCTTTTGTAGTTGTTTTTCCATTGCTACCAGTGATGGCAATGAATGGGATATTGAATTGTTGACGATGGTATTTTGCTAAAGCTTGAAGCGTAGTTAATACATCATCCACCAAAATAATGCTATCTTGATAAGATGAACTATCTGGAATTTCCTCATCCACAATTGCAAAGCTGGCACCTGCTTCCAATGCAGCCAATGCAAAAAGATTACCATTGAAATTGGGTCCTTTTAATGCAAAATATAAATCCCCTAATTTAAGTTTTCTTGTATCTGTTACGACAGATGGATGTTTGGTGTAAATGGAATATAATGCCTCGATTGATCCAAGCTTCATAGCAATTAAGTTTAGGTTTTTGCCATCAATAAACAGGTAGCAGTTGCTACAAGCCCTTCTTGTCTTCCTGTAAAACCCATCGTTTCTGTAGTCGTTGCTTTGATAGAAATATCTTTATTACCAATATGTAAAATAGAAGAAATACATTCTTGCATCGCAATTACGTAAGGCTTTATTTTTGGCGCTTCTAAACAAAGTGTGGCGTCTATATTGACAATTTGATAACCTTCTGCAGTGATTAAATCGTAGGTTCTTTGCAATAAAATTTTACTATCAATATTCTTAAATGCATTGTCAGTGTCTGGGAAATGTGTACCAATATCACCTAAGCTTAAAGCACCTAAAAGGGCATCACAAATTGCATGAAGTAATACATCTGCATCGCTATGTCCTAAAGCGCCTTTGTGATGTGGGATAAGAATGCCTCCAATCCACAAGTCTCTACCTTCTACTAATTGATGAAAATCTATTCCTGATCCTATGCGTAAACTCATTAAAATTTATTTTTTAGTCTCTGCCATAAATTAGGCTTTTCTTCCTTGGCATCTGGTGTATCCATCCCAAAAGCAGAAATCGCACATCTAAAACCAATTGTGTTGGTAGATTTATCTTGATCTAAATACCTTCTTGTTCCAGGGTTCAACCAGTATGGACGGTCTTTCCAGCTTCCTCCTTTATATACTCTAGATTTATTAGAGATCATTGTATTTGTTCCTGTCTCATAACTAGAAGTGTTGGCATCATCACCATCCAACACATTATTGCCTCTGTATGGATTAAAATCATCCATGTCGATGCTATTCATTGGGCGATAGATATCTGCTACCCATTCATTTACATTGCCACTTAAATTATATAAGCCCAATGGATTTTGTAAAAAACTATTGATTTTACTTGGAAAACCAGCACCATCATTTGAATAGCCTACCATGCCCATATAGTCGCCACTTCCATTTTTAAAATTGGCCATGAACATACCGCGTTTGCTATTTTCCTTTTTACCAATCTTTCCAGTTGGGTTGTTTCTTAGGCCATCATTCCCATTTGAACTCCAAGGATAAGGCGAATTAGATGTGATGATACTCGCATTGGGCGTGCCTGAGTTAGGTCCAGCTTTTGGATTATTAAAATTCGAGATATAATTCTTGCCGCTAGAAACTTTTGCTGCATATTCCCATTCTGCTTCAGTTGGTAATCTAAAATCAGGAATTAATACATAATCTCCCAAGTTTTTGTTCTTTACTTTTGAAGTAGGCGTGAATGTAGTCGTTTTTTTATTGCTATCAACCAGACTATTACTGGCTTCCATCTTCCCTAAATATGGTTTAGTTGGATCAATTAAACCATATTTGATTAATGTTTTCTCATTGGCTCTATCTGTTCTCCACCTGCAATAAGCATTGGCTTGTTCCCAACTTACACCAATCACAGGATAGTCATCAAATGCTTTATTTCTAAAATAACCCTCCACCATTGGTTCATTGTAAGCAAGATCGGTCCTCCAAACTAATGTATCTGGAAGTGCTGCTTTCACAATTGAATCTTTCCCTAATGGCAAAAAAACACGTTCAAGCCATTTTACATAATTTCTATATTGTTTATTGCTTACTTCGTATTGATCGATCCTAAAAGAGCTCACAGTAACTCTACGCAAATTATTATTCCAATCTCCCATGATATTTTCCTGATTCATGCCCATGGCAAATGTACCTCCTCTGATTAAAATGGTGCTATCATAGGGGTCATCTTTGTCGGCAAATGCAACTTGATTGCTTTGTTTGCTATCGAATTCAGAGATCATTTTCGGACCTAAAAAAAGTACCGCAAAAAATAATAATATGCTATTAATAAAGTTCATCTGTTTTGTTTAATCAGTGCTGTTTAAAATCTTCTGCGAATATACTTGCTTTTTCACTCAATTATTCAAATGCAAATAGATTCTTATGTTAGTAAAACCCTAATTTTAGGGTATGAGACTTGTCGTTTTAACATTTTTTTTAATTGGATGCTGCTTTCCTGTTTTGGGATGGGGACAGGTAGGCATGCTTTCGAAAGGAAATTGGGTTAAAATAGCGGTGCCAAACGAGGGTGTTTATCAGTTGACTGGCGCACAATTTAAAGCGATGGGTTTTGCAGGTAAATTGAATGCAAATCAAGTGCAGTTATTTGGAATGGATTTGGGAAAACTTAGCGAAAAAGTGCCAAATGCATTGCCTGATAGTTTAACAGAAATGGCTATTGAAATGCAAGATGGGGGAGATGGGATTTTTGACGATCAAGATCAATTTTTGTTTTATGCACAAGGGCATTATAAATGGGTCAAGTCGGCAATGGATGAAGCGCCAATTCGTCAAAAAATTACAAGCAATGATTCCTTATATTTTTTCCTACGAATTGGAACGAATGGAAAAAGAATCACAAGTATTAACAAGTCTGGCCCTGCATCAAAAATAGTACAAACCTATTCTGCAAAATGGTTGATCGAAAAAGATACAATCAATATTCTAAGTAGCGGTAAAATTTGGTTAGGAGATCCTATGGGGAATGGTCTTGGTAAAAAAACGACACAGTCCTTCTCACTAAATATGGAAGGCTTACAGTTCAATGCCCCGATCATTTTTCAGAGTCAATTGGCAGCTTCGGCTTATCTAAAAAACGCCTCATTTGCAATAAAGTTGAATGATCAAATATTGAGCACAAAAACAATAGACTCTGTTTCTGGAAATATTTTTGATGATAACTATAAAATAGAATTTGATAGCAGTACCATTTGGTTAGATAAAACTAAAGTGCAGAAGGTGGGGCAAAGCTTAAGCAATATGAACCTACAGGTTGATTTTAATGCAACAACCGGCTCAACGGGTTGGATTGATTATATGGTATTACATGGACAAAGAACGATAGGCTTTTGGGGTAATGCAGGCTTCGGTTTTGATTACCAAACTAGTAATCCAACCAGTCAAACAATTGAATTTGAAATTCAAAATGCAACTACTCAAACCAGGGTTTGGGATTTGAGTCAATACCTTCAACCAGTAGCATTGAGTACACAAATGGGACAAAATACAATAGCCTCATTTAAAGTTGCGGATGCGGCACAAAAATATTTTTTTGTCTTTGAGGCCAATAAAATTAATGCTGCACAGTTTTCGAGTGTCCTTCGTAGCGATAGTAGTTTCGATACTAGTCCGGTAGATTACATTATTATTTCGGCACCTGATTTTATTCCGGCGGCAAAGGCCCTTCAATCGTTTCATCAAAAACAAAATGGATACAAAGTAGGATTATATCCTTCTACACAAGTCTTCAATGAAATGGCAAGTGGACAAACTAGTCCTGTCGCTATTCGAAATTTCATAAAATACATATTAGAACAATCGAAATTAAAAAATCAAGTGAGGCCTGCTTATGTTTTATTGTTTGGGATGGGCAATTTCAATGCACAAAAAATTCAAATCAATAAAGAATTACCAGTCTATACAAGTGAGGTCTCCAATGCTATTTTATCATCCTATAGTTCGGACGATTTTTATGCGATACAAGAACCTGGAAGTCAAATTCAATTTGCCCAAACCATTGACTCTATATTATTAGCAGTTGGCAGGATTCCGGCAAGAACTATTGCAGAAGCCAATAAAATGGTGGAGAAATTAATTCAATACCAGTCCAATAAAAAAATGGGACTTTGGCAGAATCAATTGACTTGGGTTGCAGATGATGCGGACTTTAATTTACACCTTCAGGATGCAGAGGAAATCATAAGCAATTTGAAAACAAAAACAGCTAATTGGAATCATAAAAAATTGTATTTAGATTTATTTAAAGCGAGTCAAACATTGACTGGCAATACCTATCCAGATGTCAACAAAGCAATACAAGAGTCGATACAAGCGGGCACATTGGTCTTGAATTATACAGGTCATGGAAATTATTTACGTTTAACAGAAGAGGCTGTGATTTCTAAATCAGAAATGCAGTCCTGGAATAATACTGGAAAATTACCTATAATGGTGACAGCATCTTGTGATTTTGCACCCTATGACCAACCTAGCTCAGCGCCTATTGGTTTTGATGCTCTGATGCAAAATGACAAAGGGATTGTTGCATTGGTTGCGGCCAACCGACTTGTGTTTGCATATAGCAATAAACAAATTAATGATGCATTCATGCAAGCATTATTGGTGCCAAATGCAGATGGACAATTTAAGACCATCGGGCAAGCATTGCAAACAGCTAAGAATTATAATTTTAATAGAAATGGGGATCGCTTAAATGCGTTTAAGTTTGGTTTATTAGGAGATCCTGCTATGCGCATTGTACAACCAAAATATCAAATTAATTGTACGGAGTTGAATCAAACACCTTGGACGGACACCTTAAATTTAAAAGCTGGAGGGAAGTATACCATTAAAGGAAATTTGTCAACAAAAAAACAAGTGATTCAAAATTTTAAAGGGGTGGTAGAAATGGTTTTATGGGATGCTCCTAGCACAAAAAAAACTTTAGCAAATCAATTGACTAGTCAGTCTGTTGCTGTCGAAACGCAGGAGAAGGCGCTATTTAAAGGAAAAGCGACAGTGCAAAATGGACAATTCGAAATCAGTTTCATCCTACCTAGCAACTTACCTTCTTCCGATTCGGCAGCACTTAAATTACAATTGTATGCCTACAATGATACTGCTGATGCGAGCATGCAATTGCAAACCATTTTTATTCAAGGTGCAGCCACACAAAATAGATTAGATACCATTGGTCCACTCATCAAAACTTATGTGAATGATACGTCTTTCAAATCTGGAGATTGGGTAAGTACCCCATCAACATTATATGTGCGTTTAAAAGATAGTTCGGGTATACAGTCATCGGGCATTGAATTGGGGCAGGATTTGAAATTAATTGTTGATGACACCATTGTAAAAAATTACAACCTGAATGCTTTTTTCACTTACGATGAGAATCAATATCAGTCAGGGATGATTCAATATCCATTACCAGTTTTGGAGGAGGGCAAACATAGATTGATCCTCAAGGCATGGGATTTGTTAGGCAATGTTTCCAAAGACACTATTTGGATAGAAGTGCCAAGTAAAAAAAATAAGCTTATTCGAAATTTAAGTATAAGCCCAAATCCAGTGCAGACCAATGCAAAGATTAGTTTTGAGCTTAATAATAGTGTAGACCCAATTTTGATGCAATTAGAAGTCTTTGATGCTAGTGGGAAACGATATTTTTCTTCAAATCAACAAATACAACCTAAGGGCAATAAAATTGTCATGGATTGGAGTGGCCATAGCAGTAATGGAGGCCTTTTGTCACCTGGGAAATATTATTTCAAAGTCATTGTTCAGCAAAATGGTTTAATAGAACAAATGTTAAATGGATTTTTAAAATTTTAAATATTGATTTCTAGGATTATCTTTACTAATATTGAATATTAAAGCGTTTGAGTATGACAAAATTCCCCTCCATCAAAACAGCCTTATTTGTAGTTTTATTTTTTGTTGCAAATTCAATTTCAGCACAAAGAACACTTAAATTACAAAGTACTGCTGTACCATTTATGATGATATCTCCGGATGCAAGATCTGGTGGTATGGGTAATTTGTCTATTGCCATGTCTCCAGAAGCAAATGATCTTTTTGGCAACACGGCGAAGATTCCATACTTAAAAGATAACCGAGGTTTTTTAATTAATTATACGCCATGGTTAAAAGACTTAGGATTGAATGATGTGTATTTAGCTAGTGCAGGTTATTATAAAAAATTAAATAGTTTTAGCGGGATTAATAGTTCCTTGCGTTTTTTTAGTTTAGGTAATATTGATTTCACAGATGAATCTGGACAATCTACTTTACCTTCTCAAAGGCCTTCGGAATTTAGCTATGATTTTGGTTACAATATTTTATTATCTGATGCATTGAGCATGGGTGTGACTTTAAGGTATATCAATTCAAGATTGGTGCAGGGTTCATATGGTACCAATGGCACCAATTTCAAAGCTGGCAATACTTTTGCAGGAGATATCAGTTTATTCTACAAACAAAACGAAGACTTAGAAGGCTTCCATGGAGGTTTGGTTTTATCAAATTTAGGAGGTAAAGTGAGTTATTCTAATGAGTCAAAAAATAAATATTTTATTCCAGCAAATATTGGATTGGGCCTTGCCTATTTAAGTAAATTTGATACAGAGAATTCATTAGAAATGGGGGTGGATGTCAATCGTTTAATGGTACCTGCTAGTCCAAGTAGTAGTGAAGCTCAAGTGGTTGATCAGTATTTTTCTCAATCCGTTGTATCCAGTTGGTTTAATTCTTTCTCGAATAAATATGGTATGCCTTTATCTGAATCTTTAAAAGTATCTGTAGGTGCTGAGTACAATTATGCAGACCGATTTCATTTGAGGGCTGGCTATTTTATAGACAATAATAAGAACCTAGGGAGCATGCAGTATTTTACAGTGGGCTCTAGCTTCCAATACCAACAGTCTAAATTCAATATTTCCTATTTGGTCCCTACGGGGGGTGGTATTACAAGAAATCCATTGTCAAATACCTTGCGTTTTGGCTCCATTTTTTACTTTTAAATAATTTGTTAACTAAGGCAGTCTCCCTTCAATTTACCTGCTTTTTTAACTACTTTTGTGGCACATGTCTACCATCATTCCCATTGTGAACCACAGCCATCATCCTTTGCCTGCATATGCAACGCAAGGGTCTTCTGGTTTAGATCTACGTGCTTTTATTACAGCACCTGTTCAGTTGGCACCATTAGAGCGTGTTTTGATTCCTACGGGATTACATATTGCGATGCCCAATCATCTAGAGGCACAAATCCGACCAAGAAGTGGACTTGCGATTAAACAAGGCTTGACTTGTTTAAATACGCCTGGCACCATAGATGCAGATTATAGAGGAGAGATCAAAGTTATTTTGATCAACTTGTCCAATGAAATACAAGTGATTCAAGACGGGGATCGAATTGCGCAAATCGTATTTCAACAGGTCGAAAAAATGGAATGGCAATTGGTAGAAAATCTGGAGACAACCCAAAGAGGTGATGGAGGATTTGGGCATACAGGTAAAATATAAAACCACCACATGCGAATTGTAAAAAATAGTTTTTATTTGATTCTGTTACTTTTAACTGCGGCATGTGCGAATGTCAAGAAAGTACAAGTGATTCAAAATGCATTGGCTGTTAAAGATGTACCGGATTCTGCTGCATTGGCAGAAAAAGCAAGACTAGATTCTGTATTAATGGTAAAGGGCATTGTCAATAATATTGCCAATACTAAGATTCGCTTCAATACGATGAATGCGAAGCTGAAAATGGACTACGAAACTAGTAAGGATAAAGATAGTTATATCGCTAATTTAAGCATTCAGAAAGATAGCGGTATGTACATCACCATTAGAGGCGCAATGGGCGTGATTGGTTTAAAAGCATTTATCAACAAAGATAGCATTGTCTTGATCTTCCCCTTATCAAAAAAAACAGAAAGACACCCATTGTCCTACTTGCAAGAAGTGATAAAAATTCCATTAAATTACCAGACCATCGAAGACTTGGTAATTGGTAATCCAATTTTTATGGATAGTATTGATATCATTTCCTATAAAGTAATCAATGAAAGACTTCAAGTAAGTTTAATGGGGAAATTATTCAAAAACTTAATTATCCTCAGCGAAGACAATACGAAATTAATTCAGTTAAAGTTGGACGATGTGGATGCTACAAAACACAGAACCTGTGATATCAATTACAGTCAACATACTTTAGTGAAAAATACACAGTTTCCGCTCTATAGAACCATTTCCATCAACGCACAAACCAAATTAGATATTGGGATGGAAATTAAGGAATTTAGTTTTGATGAACCTTTGAAATACACTTTTACTATTCCAAAAACAGGCAGACGAAAATAATAAAGTGAAAAATGAATCCTATGCTTAAAAAATGGTCAATCCTTATCTGTATTTGTTTAGCCTGTTGCTTGAATGATGCAAATGCTCAAAATGGTAATTCAAGAGATGAATTACAAAGGCAATCTCAGACATTACAAAAAGAATTAGATGCGCTCAATAATTTATTGGAACAAACTAAGAAGAATAAGAAAAGCTCCTTGGCTCAATTAGCATTGATAAGAAATAAAATTGCCAAAAGAGAATCTTTGATCAATGGTATAGCAAAACAGGTTAAAGCATTAGATGCTGCAATTCAGAGCAATCAACAAGACGTAAAGCGTTTAAACAACGAGTTAGATATTTTAAAATACAGGTATGCAAAAAGTATTGTTTTTGCATACCAAAGTAGGAGCGGTTATGAATACCTTAACTTTTTGTTTTCTGCCGGAAGCTTTAATGATGCAGTTAAAAGAATTACTTATTTAAAAAGTTATCGTCAGAATAGAGAAACACAAGCCATGGCCATTGGGTTATCTGAGCAAAACTTAAAATCTAAAATTACTATACTAAGTGAAAACAAGCAGGATAGGATGAAAACCTTATCTGCTCAAACTGTTCAGTTAAAAGTATTGCAAGACGATAGAAAGGAGCAGGACAAAGTGGTAAAGCAATTAAAAAATAAGGAACAAGAAATCACGACACAAGTAAGACAAAAAGAAGCACAAAGAAGAAAAATGCAATCTGCAATTGCCGCAGTGATAAAAAGGGAAATGCAAGAAGCTCAAAAACGTGAAAACGATCGTTTAGCAAAATTAAAAGCAGCCAATGCAGCTAATAATAAAACTACTGCTGTTGCCGACAATAAACCAAAATCAACACCAGTGGTTGGAAAAGTGCAAGGTGGTTTGAAAAGCACTTCAGATAATCGACCATATTCTGCTTTAGAAACCTCTGAAGAAGGCAGGGAAACTTCTATTTCATTTGAAAATAACAAAGGCGGTTTGCCTTGGCCAGTTTCAACAGGTAGTGTGTATGTTCGATTCGGTGTGGAATCCATACCTGGTACAAAATTAGATCGTAAAAGTGATGGTATCGAAATAGCTGTTCCAAATGGGACATCCGTAAAAAGTGTTGCCAATGGCACTGTGGTATACGTAGGTGATGTAAATGGATATAAAACAGTCTTCATTAAACACGGAAAGTATTTTACGACCTATTCCTATTTAAGTAATGCAATTGTAAGCAGCGGTCAGGAAGTTAGAGCAGGTACTGTTATAGGAAGGTCTGGAATTAATTTAGATGGAGAAGGCGCATTGTTGTTTTCAATAAACAATGAAAAAGTTGTATATTTTGATCCTGAAAATTGGTTAAAAGCCAAAAGGTAGAAGCCAGTTTCAGATTTAAAATTGTCATCATGCCAAAATGCATTTTAGCACTGGATCAAGGTACTACAAGTAGTCGTGCCATTTTATTTGACCAAGAAGGGCTCATTATTGCTACCGCCCAAAAAGAATTTACACAAATCTTTCCATCACCAGGTTGGGTAGAACATGATCCAATGGAAATTTGGAGTACTCAAATTGGTGTCGCTTCCGAAGTGATATCAAAGCATGGCACAGACAAGTTTGATATTACAGCCATTGGTATTACCAATCAACGTGAAACCACCGTTGTTTGGAATAAGCTAACAGGTATGCCAATTTACAATGCCATTGTTTGGCAGGATAGAAGGACTGCAGATTTTTGTGATCAATTAAAACAAGAAGGCAAGCAAACTTTTATTCAAGAAAAAACAGGCTTAATTATTGATGCCTATTTTTCGGCTTCTAAAATAAAATGGATTCTAGACCATGTGGAAGGTGCAAGGGCGCAAGCCGAAAAAGGAGAACTTTGTTTTGGTACCATTGATAGTTGGTTGGTATGGAAATTGACCAATGGCGCGCAGCATATTACAGATGCAACCAATGCATCCAGAACAATGCTCTATAATATTCATGAATTAAAATGGGATACTGCTTTATTGGATTTATTTGATATTCCTATGGCCATGTTGCCAGAAGTAAAAAGCAGCAGCGAAGTATATGGCCACACAGATTTATTAGTGACCAATCAACAAATTCCAATTGCAGGCATTGCTGGAGACCAACAAGCAGCTTTATTTGGACAAATTTGTACAGCACCTGGCATGGTTAAAAATACGTATGGTACTGGATGTTTTATGTTAATGCATACAGGTGAAAAAGCGTTTATTTCAAAAAATAATTTACTTACGACCATTGCTTTGCAAAGAAATGGTAAAACATTTTATGCATTAGAAGGAAGTGTTTTTATTGGTGGCGCAGTGGTGCAGTGGCTTAGAGATGGACTCAATATTATTCGTGATTCAGATCAGGTAGAAAGTTTAGCTGCACAAGTAACAGATACCGATGGTGTGTATATGGTGCCTGCATTTGCTGGCTTAGGTGCACCTTATTGGAATCAACATGCCAAGGGTACCATTATTGGTATTACAAGAGGCACCAATGCTGCACATATTGCACGCGCTGCATTAGAAAGTATCGCTTATCAAACCTATGATGTGTTAAAGGCTATGGAATCGGATGCGCAAATTCCAATTGCAGAATTAAGAGTAGATGGAGGCGCAACAAAAAATAATTTATTGATGCAGTTTCAATCCAATATTTTAAATACAAAAGTAATTCGACCAACCATCATAGAAACGACCGCATTAGGTGCCGCGTATTTGGCTGGATTGGCTGTTGGTTTTTGGAAAGACGAAACTGAAATTGCAGCAAAGTGGAAGGTAGATCAAGTTTTTAATCCCATCTTAGCGCAAGCAGACATAGCAAAAGGTATTGAAGGTTGGAAAAAAGCAATTCAAATGACCAATATATAAATGACTAAAATATAATTTATGACTCCATTTTTAGCCGAATTCATAGGCACTTCAATGATGATGATTATTGGAAACGGTGTTGTTGCAAATATCGTATTGCCAAAAACAAAAGGGAATAACGGGGGTTTAATTTCCATTGTCTTAGGTTGGACCATTGCAGTTTTTGTGGGTGTTTATATCACAAGCAGTTCAAGTGGAGCACATTTAAATCCGGCTGTTACAATTGCTTTTGCCACTGCAGGAAAATTTAGTTGGTCCTTAGTGCCTATCTATCTTTTAGCGCAATTATTAGGTAGCATGTTAGGCGCATTTGTGGTTTGGATGATTTACAAGGATCATTTTAATGAAAGCGAAAATCCAGCGGACCAATTGGCTTGTTTTTCGACAGGCCCATCAATCCGCAGACTGCCTCAAAATTTCATAGTAGAAACAGTTGCCACCTTTGTTTTCGTAATAGGCATTTTCCACATTAAGTCTGCCGGAGTGGAATTAGGCAGTTTTTCGGCCTTACCAGTGGCCCTTTTAGTGGCAGGAATTGGCTTTGGAATAGGTGGACCGACGGGCTGGGCAATCAATCCGGCCAGAGATTTAGGGCCTAGAATCATGCATTTTGTGCTGCCAATCAAGGGAAAAGGTCCAAGTGATTGGGCTTATGCCGCCATTCCCGTATTTGGGCCAATTGTAGGGGGAATATTAGCTGCAATTATCTATGTACAATTTTTGCAATAAACATGCAAATCACTACCTTTGCAGCCGAAATGGAGTAAATCCATTTTCGCCTCTTAAAAGGGGGTTGTAAAAACAAATAACTATATGGCAACAACAGGTAAAATCAAACAAATTATTGGTGCGGTTGTAGACGTACATTTTTCAACAAAAAGTGTATTACCAGAAATATACAATGCCCT
This sequence comes from Chitinophaga pinensis, assembly GCA_945877085.1. Classification (GTDB taxonomy): domain Bacteria; phylum Bacteroidota; class Bacteroidia; order Chitinophagales; family Chitinophagaceae; genus Sediminibacterium; species Sediminibacterium pinensis_G. The sequence goes on along the minus strand of CAMCQV010000021.1, from coordinate 9,181 downwards.
TGAAATCACGCGTCCTAACGGTGAAAAATTAGTATTAGAAGTTCAACAACACTTAGGTGAAGATAGCGTTCGTGCAATTGCCATGGACGGTACCGAAGGCTTAGTGAGAGGAATGGAAGTAGTAGATACCGGAAAAGGAATTTTAATGCCAGTAGGTGAAGGTATCAATGGTCGTTTGTTCAATGTAACAGGAGACGCAATTGATGGTTTACCTCAATTAGATAAATCAAATGGTCGTTCTATCCACGCAAATCCTCCAAAGTTCGAAGACTTGAGTACTGCAACAGAAGTGTTGTTTACAGGTATTAAAGTAATCGACTTGATTGAGCCATATGCAAAGGGTGGTAAGATTGGTTTGTTCGGTGGTGCGGGTGTAGGTAAAACAGTATTGATTCAAGAATTGATTAATAACATCGCAAAAGGACACGGAGGTTTATCCGTATTTGCGGGTGTAGGTGAAAGAACACGTGAAGGAAATGACTTATTACGTGAGATGATTGAAGCAGGTATCATGAAATATGGTGATGCATTCAAGCATAGCATGGAAGAAGGTGGATGGGATTTAAGTAAAGTGAACTTAGAGGAATTAAAAGATTCAAAAGCAACATTCGTATTTGGTCAAATGAACGAACCTCCAGGAGCACGTGCGCGTGTGGCTTTGAGTGGTTTGACAATTGCAGAATATTTCCGTGATGGAGATGGAACAGGAAAAGGTAAGGATATCTTATTCTTCGTAGATAATATCTTCCGTTTTACGCAAGCAGGTTCAGAGGTATCGGCTTTATTAGGTCGTATGCCATCTGCGGTAGGTTACCAACCAACATTGGCAACAGAGATGGGATTGATGCAAGAGCGTATTACTTCAACTAAGAATGGTTCTATTACTTCGGTTCAGGCGGTATATGTACCAGCGGATGACTTAACAGATCCGGCTCCTGCAACTACTTTCGCTCACTTAGATGCGACAACAGTATTGTCTCGTAAGATTGCCGATTTAGGTATCTATCCTGCGGTGGATCCATTGGATTCAACTTCAAGAATCTTAACAAAAGCAATTGTTGGAGATGCACACTACGATACAGCACAGAAAGTTAAAATGATTTTACAACGTTATAAGGAATTACAAGATATCATCGCTATCTTAGGTATGGATGAATTAAGTGATGAAGATAAATTAGTGGTATCACGCGCTCGTCGTGTTCAACGTTTCTTATCTCAACCTTTCCACGTTGCGGAACAATTTACAGGCTTGAAAGGGGTATTCGTTTCTATCGATGATACCATCAGAGGTTTCAATGCAATTATGGATGGCCAAGTGGATGAGTATCCAGAAGCTGCATTCAACTTAGTTGGTACATTAGAAGATGCGATTGAGAAAGGAAAGAAAATGATGGCTCAAGCATAATAAATTAAAATTCCATTCATGTTATTAGAAATATTAACACCAGAGAAGAAGTTATTTAGTGGGAATGTACAAGGTGTACAATTACCTGGTGTAGATGGTTTATTCGAGATCTTAGACAAGCACGCTCCATTGGTGAGTGCTTTGGGAATTGGCAATGTGAAAGTCTTACAAAAAGGCGCTGCAGCTGAATCTTATGCCATACAAGGTGGATTTGTAGAAGTGATTGACAATAAAGCAACTGTATTAGTAGAAGGTGTTTTATAACGCTTACACACAATAACAAAAAATTATCAACTATCCGAATCCCTCTCGAACGATCGAGAGGGATTTTTTTATATATTCACATAAGCAAATTTGCAAGATTGTACCAGTTAGATTATGAAAAAAACATTCCCTTTTTTATTTACATTAATTGGATTATCGATCCTAGGGATATTGTTTATACAAATCACTTGGTTGCAAGGTTTATTTCTATTGCAAAAAAATCAATTGGTAGAAAAAGTAAATCAAGCGGGCGTTATTGTTTCTACTGATTTAGGAAAAAAATTAAATGGGGGACTGGCATTTCATTTTCCTAAAAAGACTTTAAGTTTATCAGGGGGCGGACATTCACATAGTTTCGAGGAAGCTACCTTGTCGGACATGTATAGTGCTCAGGATCTGGATAAAAGATTAAGAGCAGCCATGGCAAAATATGGATTGCAAGACCTGGCTTATGAGTTTGCTTTACAAGATAAGAACGGCAATATAGAAATTAAAAGTAAAAAATTTGAAGATGTATTTGTGGACGAATTGAATACAGTACAAACAAGGGTATCCATTATTCCACAAGAGATATTAGAAACAACTGGTCCTTTTGAAACCTTAATCATTATTGTGCCTAATGTGAATGCCTATTTATTTAAAACGCTACAGTGGGTTGTCTTTGGTGCAGCTTTGTTTATCCTTATTGTATTGGCGGCATTTATTATCACCATTAGGTCCTTGATAAAACAAAAAAAACTGAGTGAAATCAAAAGTGATTTTATCAATAATATGACCCATGAGCTTAAGACACCACTGGCAACCATTTCACTTGCCGTGGACGCGCTTAAATCCACTAAAGTTCAATCGGACGCAAGCGCTGTGGATTATTTTAGTTCAATCATCAAGGAGGAAAATATCCGTATGAACAAGCATGTAGAAACTATTTTGCAGGCTGCTCATTTAGAGAAAAAAGAAAATGAGCTCAATAGGCAATTAGTGAATATCAATGACCTTATTCAAGGTGTCATTGATAGTTTTAAACTACAATTAGATGCAAAACCTTCTGATGTGCATATACAATTGGATGCACAACCTTCTGAAATCTGGATTGACGAAGAATATTTTTTACATGTTTTATCTAATCTAATTGACAATGCAATTAAATATGCAAAGTCAGAAATTGATATCACCATTAAAACAAAAACAGTCTCTAATAAAGTCATGATTACGATAGAGGATAAGGGCATAGGGATGACATCTGACACAGTAAAACATATTTTTGAAAAGTTCTATCGTGCACATGCAGGGAATATACATAATGTAAAAGGATTCGGCTTGGGTATGAGTTATGTGAAATGGGTGGTAGACCTGCACAAAGGAACAATACATGTAACAAGTGAGTTAGATAAAGGCACGAAGGTTGAAATTAGCCTACCGTTGATTGAACCAAAATAAACAGCCGTCCCCATAACTAAGGAATCGATATTCATTGGCTAGGGCATGTTGATAAACTGTTTTCCATTCGTCGCCAGCAATGGCGGCAATGATTAGCAAGAGGGTAGACTTAGGCTGATGAAAATTCGTAATCAATCCTTTACAAATTTTAAATTGATATCCAGGCTTCACCATCAATTGTGTGGTTGCAATAAGGGTATTTAATTTTTTCTGAATCATCCATTCCTTTAAATATTGCATTGCTTCATTGATACTCGTTTGTTGATCCTCCAAAGTATAAGCATCCCATTGCAATAAATTGATTTCGTTAATATCAATTTCAGGAGTGTGTTTTATTTTAATTGCCAGCCAATACAAAGATTCTAAAGTCCTAAGCGAAGTAGTGCCAACAGCAATCACATGGTCCAAAGTAGTGGCTAAGTATTCAATGGTTTGAAGGTCTACGTCAATAAATTCTGCATGCATTAAATGGTCATGAAAGTCGTCTACTTTGACTGGCATAAATGTACCAGCACCAACATGGAGTGTGATAAATTTTTTATCAATTCCTTTTGCGGCTAATGCATTAAATATATGCTCATCAAAGTGTAAGCCAGCTGTAGGCGCTGCAACGGAACCTTCTGTTGTTGCATAGGTTGTTTGATAGCGATCCTTATCCGTTTCATTGGCTTCTCTATGGATATAAGGAGGCAATGGAATCTGTCCAACAAGGGCAATGATTTCAGAGAATACAATGTTAGGATGATCCCAAGAAAATTCAATGATAAAATACCCTTCTTCTTGCGCTATTTTTTTCGCAGATAAAAGGATTCTTATATGGTCGTAAAATAGTTCCTTCTGTAAAAATTCAGTCTTCCATTTTTTTGCACCACCTACCAAACATTTCCATGAAACTTTATTGGTGGCTTGCATTGCTAACTGCACAGGCGTAAATGCTGCAGTTGGTTCTAGACAAAATATTTCTATTTTATTTTGTCTACTATTAGTAGATAAATCAGGATTAATTATCTTTTTAGCATCGATAGAGGACATGCGCTCTAGATCAGTTATGCTATTTGATTTATCAAATAAAATCCTTGCTGCAATGACCTTACTATTGTTAAAGAACAAACTATGCCCATTAGGAATGAAACTGGCAATATCCTTGTATTGTGCCTCGGCTTTAATGCTTTGATCCCAAACTAATAGTTTGCTGTCTGACCGATTACCCGCTGGGGTATAAGCAATACGCTCATCTGGTAAATTGTAATCAAAATCGGCCATTTTCATGGCGCAAAAGTAACAAAACCCATTGATATGCCATGATTAAGGTGAATTCACAGCTTATAAACCCTCAAAAATGGGTTATCCACAGCTCTTAACACACCTAAATTTTAAAAATAGGGGAAAATCTCCTGAAATCCAGTCATAGTAAGCGTATCGGCTCGGTTCATTTCTTGTGGAAAACTAGAAGGGTCTGTTTGGCCTATAAAAGTGGTAAAAAGTGTTATTTTGTGTGAACAAGTGGTAAAATAAAGACCAAATTATTAACAAATGACAGGATTTCACGGAGAATATCAATCAACTATCGACGCTAAAGGGCGTTTCCTAGTTCCAGGCAGCTTGAAAAAGCAACTGGCAGAAGGAGAGACGCGCTTTATTGTAAGTAGAGGATTTGAGAAGTGCTTGACACTTTACCCGTTGAAAAGCTGGCAGGCGATTTTGGACAGAATTAGCCAATTGAATGACTTTGATCCCAAAGTGAGACAATTCCGTCGTCAGTTCTTAGGTGGCGCAACCGAAGTTGAATTGGATGGTGCAGGGCGTTTATTATTGCCTCCAACTTTAAGAGAGTTTGCTTTACCAGGAAAAGAAATTGTATTAGCGGCTGCATTGGATCGTTTTGAAATTTGGGATGCAAGTACTTATAAACAGCTCTTTGAGGATTTCTCTGCAGATGCATTTAGCAATCTAGCGCAGGAAGTAATGGCAGGTATTAAAAATCAAGATTAAGGAAGATGACTTACCCTACATCCAACTTAAACACAGATTACCATATACCTGTTTTATTTCAAGAAACCATTGCGCATCTAAATATAATACCTGATGGTATTTATGTAGATGCCACATTTGGTGGAGGAGGACATAGTAGAGGTATTTTATCAAAGTTGGGCCCGAAAGGAAAACTCATTGCTTTTGATCAAGATGCAGATGCTAAGAAGAACTTGCCGGATGATGATCGAATTGTTTTTGTACCTGAAAATTTCAGATACATTCAACGATTCCTTCGCTTGAACAAAATTGAAAAAGTGGATGGTGTATTAGCCGACTTAGGTGTAAGTAGCCACCAATTTGATGAAGGTTCAAGAGGTTTCTCTATTCGTTTTGACGGTCCCTTTGATATGAGAATGGATCAACGTCAAACAAGAACAGCAGCGCAAATTATAGAAAGCTATACAGAAGCAGCACTACATAAAATGTTTGAGCAATATGGTGAAGTCACCAACGCTAAGACCCTAGCGAAACATATTGTCACACAAAGACGTCTAATGAAGTTATCTACCGTACAAGATTTTAAAACTTTAATAGCGTCTGTAGTAAAAGGAAATCCAAATAAATATTGGGCACAAGTGTTCCAGTCTATCCGAATGGAAGTGAATGAAGAAATGATTGTGTTGAATGAATTTTTAGCACAATTACCAGATGTCATTAAAGAAGGTGGAAGGGCAGTGATTATTACATTCCACTCTATCGAAGATCGCATGGTAAAAAATGCATTCAAAGTAGGACCTGATGAAGACGATGTGACCAATCCGTTTCTTTCGATTAAGAAAGAAGTGCTTTGGAAGATCATAACAAAAAAACCTGTTGTGGCTTCTGAAAAAGAGATGAAAGAAAACAATAGAAGCAGAAGCGCAAAATTGCGCGTTGCCGAAAGAGTATAAACCGTATGTCCGTACCTGTAAAAAACAACTCTAAGTCTGCTATCATTGGCATGCTTAATTACGAATGGATTGTTATGAACATTAGTTACTTTTTGTTCTTGGCAGTATTAGCGATACTCTATATCGCTAATGGACACTTGACGGACAAGTCGATCCGTAAAATCAATAGTACTAAAAAGGAAATCAAGCAATTGCAATTTGAGTATAAAACACTTAAAGCAGATTTGATGCTTAAAAGTGAATCTATCAATATTGAAAAAGCAATGGCACCCTATGGCTTAGAAGTATCCAAGGAGATGTCTATTCATATCCCATTGGAAAAACGTTTCGAATTAGTCAACGAAAAAAATAAAGCCAAATAATGGATGTAAAACGCGACATACTATGGAGAGTTTACTTAAGCTATATTTTAGTGGTAGTGGTTTGTCTATTTATTTTAGGGAAAGCATTTTATATTCAACAAGTTCAAGGTGCTTACTGGAGAGGGTTGAGTGATAGTTTGCATCAACGCATTGCAGAAATCCCTGCAGATAGAGGAACCATTTATAGTGAAGATGGACAGATGCTAAGTACCAATGTGCCACAATTTGATATTTATATTGATTTTAGAGTAGAGCCATTGCACGAAAAAGGAGGAAAATCATTTAGAGAAAATATTGATTCATTGAGTATTGCTTTAGCTGATTTATTCAAGGATCAATCTGCAAGTACGTATAAAGATGGTTTAACGAAAGCTTTTGAGTCTAGAGAAGCTAATTATGAATTAAGGAAAAAAGTTGGCTATAAGCAGTATTTACAAATGGCAAAGTTTCCATTGTTCCGATTAGGAAGATACAAGAGTGGATTTATTGCACAAGAAAGAAATATCCGTTTGAATCCTTATCAAAATATGGGATACAGGACCATCGGATTGGCTAGAGATGAAAATAAAGTGGGCTTAGAACTGTCTTATGATACGGTGTTGAATGGCCGCAATGGAAAGCAGTTGGTTCGAGCTATTGCAGGCGGTGTAACAGTTCCAGTGCAAGAAGGAGAATTTGAAATTGAACCTGAAACAGGCAAAGACATTGTGAGTACGCTGGATGTATATATTCAAGAAGTGACCACCAATGCCTTGATGAAAATGATGATTGGCAATGAAGCACAACACGGGGTGGCCATGGTGATGGAAGTAAAAACAGGTAAGATCAAAGCAATTGCAAATTTAGGAAAGATCAGAGATGGTTTTTATGCAGAGGACTTGAATTATGCCATCACGCCTTCAGAGCCTGGATCTACTTTCAAATTAGTGACTTTATTGCAAGCATTAGAAGATGGAAAAGTGAATTTAAATACTTCTATCAATTTAGAAGGTGGTGTTTGGCAGGTAGCAGGCAGAACGGTGTATGATTCCGAAAAGCATGGAAAATTTCAAGCGACAGTGCTTGAAGCATTTGAAGAAAGTTCAAATGTAGGGATGGCAAAAATCGCAGTCAATAATTATACCAACAATCCAGCAGCTTATTTCAAGCACCTTACAAGATTAAGATTGGATTCATTGTCAGGTATAGATTTAGTGGGAGAGCGTCGTCCTCAAATTACCCGACCTGGCGATCAATTATGGGGGCCTACTACTTTACCTTGGATGGCATTTGGTTATAATATTGCAATTGCGCCAATTCAAACTTTGAATTTGTACAATATGGTGGCGAACAATGGAGTGATGATGCGTCCTTATTTAGTGAATAGCATTCAAGAGGAAGGCAGGATCATCAAAACTATTTCGCCTAAAGTGTATAATGCACAAGTCTATAGTCCAGCAACCATTAAAGCAGCACAAATTGCTTTAGAAGGGGTTTGCATTAATGGAACAGGTAAAACTTTGTTTAAAAATAGTCCTTATAAAGTAGCAGGTAAAACCGGCACTGCATTAGTTGCAAACGGGAATAAGGGTTATGCAGATAAAATTTATCAATCTTCTTTTGCAGGTTATTTCCCTGCAGACAATCCTCAATATACGATTGTGGTGATTATCAAAAATAAACCACACGCTTATCCATTCTATGGTGCATCGGTGGCAGGTCCTGTCTTTAAAGAGATTGCCGATAGGTTGTATGTTACCTATATCCAAAATAAGATTGACAAAGCGCCTAGTTTCAATTTGAAAGATTCCCAATTATTCAATTATACCATTGCGAAAACTTCTTTAAAAGCAATCGCTAAGCAATTGTCTATGCCTTATCAGGATTCAACACCAATCAATGCAGACTGGGCAAATGTGCAGGGTGCTGGCAGGGCTTTAAAAGCTGGCCAAGAATTACAAATGGCTTCTGATAGTACCATGCCAAATATCAGTGGTATGAAACTTAAAGATGCTTTATGGTTATGTGAGAAAAAGGGCTTGATTGTAAAATGCAGTGGCAAAGGAAAAGTAGTTCGTCAAAGCATTTTACAAGGACAATATATTCAAAGAGGGCAGCAAATATTTATTGAATTGAATTAATAATATGACAACATCTTTACAACATATCTTATTTGGGGTTGCTTTAAGAGAAGTGATAGGATCTACCAATCAAGAGATTGTTGACATACAAATTGATTCTAGATTGATTCAAGCTGGAACTGCATTTGTTGCAATTAAAGGGGTGCAAGTAGATGGGCATCAATTTATCACAACCGCAATAGAGAAAGGGGCAACTGTGATTGTCTGTGAAACATTACCAGCAACAACAAAAGAAGGTATTACTTATATCGTTGTAGCCAATACACAAGAAGCTGTTGCATTGATGGCACATCAATTTTATGGACAGCCTTCTACTAAAATTAAATTAGTAGGTGTGACTGGTACCAATGGTAAAACAACTGTTGCCACTTTGTTGTTCAAATTATTTTCTGAAATGGGCTATACCTGCGGGCTAGTAAGCACGGTTCAGAATCAAATTGGAGATCGAATTATTCCTGCAACACATACTACACCCGATGCAATACGCTTAAATGCTTTATTGGCAGAAATGGTTGCTGCAGGTTGTTCGCATGTATTTATGGAGTCTAGCTCTCATGCAATTCACCAGCATCGTATTACAGGTTTGCAATTTACAGGTGCAGCATTCACGAATATCACACATGATCATTTGGATTACCACGAAACATTCGAAGAATATGTACGTGTTAA
>CAMCQV010000020.1 GCA_945877085.1 Chitinophaga pinensis | reverse complement strand
ATTGCTTGGGGTAAAGGGGATGGGCAATTTGATGTGCAACGTTTGCCAAACGAAGTGCAATTTTCTTCATTGAATGCAATGGTGTCCACAGATGTCAATGCAGACGGCAAAACAGACCTAATCATGGGCGGCAATCAATTTGGATTCTTGCCACAGTTTGGTCGCTTAGATGCCAATTATGGATTGGTATTAATCAATAAAGGGAAAAGAGTGTTAGAAGTGGTAGAAGATAAACAGTCGGGCTTAGCCATTACAGGACAAGTAAGAGACATGGTTTTGTTTCAGCAAGGTGCACAAAAAAAGGTCTTGTTTTTAAGAAACAATCAAGCACCGGTATTCATGAAATTAAAATAATAGTATGTTGTTTAAATATATCCATAGATCAAAGCAGGCTGCATCCATTATGATATTGAGTGCAAGCCTTCTTGCATGTAATACAGCAACAAAGGATACCCCTTTATTTGAAGCTTTATCGGCAGAGCAAACAGGGATTCAATTTGAAAATAAATTACATCCTAATGAGCAGTTCAATATGTTTCATTATATGTACTATTACAATGGGGCTGGTGTAGCCACAGGTGATTTTAACAACGACGGCAAGGCCGATATCTTTTTTGCGTCTAACGAGGGAGACAATCAATTGTATTTAAATAAAGGAGCATTACAATTTACGGAAGTCAGCAAGGAAGCGCAGATTCCACAGGATAGTGCTTGGAATACAGGCGTGTCGGTAGTGGATATCAACAATGATGGTTTACTGGATATCTATATTTGCAGACTAGGTAATTTTGAAAAATTTGTATCCAAGAATCAGTTACTGATTTGTGTAGGCATTGAAAACGGTATTCCAAAATACAAAGAAGCAGCCGCTGAATATGGCTTAGATTTTTCTGGATTTAGTACACAAGCAAGTTTTTTTGATTACGATCAAGACGGTGACCTAGATGTCTTTTTATTGAATCATTCGGTGCATCAGAACGGTACATTTGCACCTAGGACCAGCTTTATGGGCACTTTTGATCCATTATCAGGCGATCGCATTTTTGCCAATAACAATGGGCGTTTTGAAGACGTTACAAAAGCATCTAAGATCAATAGCACGGCGATTAGTTATGGATTGGGTGTAGTGATGAGTGATATTAATTTAGATGGCTGGGTGGATATTTATGCAGGAAATGATTTTCATGAGAATGACTACTTATATATTAATCAAAAAAATGGCAGCTTTAAAGACGAGCAAAAGGAACGATTGATGCATACAAGTCAATACTCCATGGGTGTAGATGCGGCCGATTTAAACAATGATGGATTCCCGGAGATTGTATCAATGGATATGTTGCCTAAAGACCCTTATATTTTAAAGCGATCATTAGGAGAAGACGATTATGATATTTATCAATACAAGATATCAGTTGGATATGATTATCAGTTTACACGTAATAATTTACAGTGGAATCGTCGCAATGGCAAGTTCAGCGAAGTGGGTATGTATGCTGGTATGTTTGCAACAGATTGGTCTTGGGCGACTTTGTTGATGGATTTTGACAACGACGGATACAAAGACATCTTTGTAGCGAATGGTATTCCTAAGCGTATGAATGATATGGATTATGTGAATTATGTATCCAATCAAGAAATTCAAGAAAAAATTAGGGATAATAAAATGGGGGAGAAGGATATGGCATTGATTGATCGTTTTCCTGAAATCAAAATCCCCAACCAATTCTTTTTGAATAAAAAAGGGCTGTCATTCGATGACAAGGAAAAAGCGATTATCAATAATCCTTCCTCATATTCGAATGGTGCAGCATACGCCGATTTTGATAATGACGGCGATTTGGATTTAGTAGTTAACAATGTAAACGATAAATCTTTTATTTACGAAAACAAAAGCAATCAAGATACAACAGCACATGCTATTGCAGTCGCACTAAAGGGATCAGCAAAAAACATCAATGCTATTGGTGCTAAATTGGTTTTGTTTACGCCAGGTGAAATAAGAACTTACGAGAAGTTCCCAGTAAAAGGATTTTTATCAAGCATGGAAATTCCTTTATCTATTGGATTAAAGAGTACTGTTGTGGACTCGGCTTTTTTAATTTGGCCTGATAATCGTTTTCAAAAAATCAATCCTGCCGAATTTAAGAAAAAGCAGTTGACCCTAAGTTATCAAATGGGCTTGCCATTTTTCAATTATGATTTAATCAATCAGCATTGGCCACTGCAAACAAAACAAGTCCTGGATCATACAGCAGCTTCTGGCATTCAATTTAAACATCAAGAGAACATCTTTCAAGAATTCAATAGAGAACAATTGATACCGCAAATGAATTCAACTGAAGGCCCTGCATTGGCGGTAGGAGATATCAATAAAGATGGGCTTGAAGATATCTTTATTGGCGGGGCTAGAGGTTTTAGCGCTGCATTATACCATCAACAAGCCAATGGAAAATTTATTTTATCAAAACAAGAAGCATTTCGACTAGATAGTAACTATGAAGATATTTGTGCTGTGATGGCTGATGTTAACAAGGATGGGTTACAAGACATCATTGTTGGTTCTGGAGGCAATGAATATTATGGAGAGGATAAACACATGATGCCAAGGGTTTACTTAAATAGAGAAAAAGGACAATTTACATTATTGAATGATGCGATACCAGTATATAATCAAAGTTCTGATATCATTGCTAGGGATTTTAATCAAGATGGCGCAATTGACCTATTCATTACAAGTAGAGTAAAGGCCATGGATTATGGAGCACCTATTGACAGTTATTTGTTATACAATACTGGGGATGGGCATTTTAAAAACGTAACAGCTTCAATTGCACCAGATTTAATTGGGATCGGATTTATTACTAGTGCAACAGAAATAGACGTGAATAAGGATGGTAAAATGGAAATTCTTTTAACGCATCAATGGGGTGGTATAGATATTTTATTTCCCTCAACTAAAAAATGGGAAAAATCAAATGCGACGAAATTGCCAGGATGGTGGAATTTCACTTTACCTGTAGATATTGATTTAGATGGAGACATGGACTTTATTGCAGGTAATCTTGGGTTGAATACAAGGTTGAAGGCGACAGAAAAAGAGCCTATCAGTATGTATTATAATGATTTTGATGACAATGGAAAATTTGAACAGATTATTACTTTTTATTTACAAGGAAAAGAAATTCCATTTGCCAATAAGGATGAGATACAAAGACAGATTCCTAAAATAAAAAAATCATTCCTTTATGCCGAAGACTTTGCTAAGGCAAACTTGTATGACATTTTCACAAAAGAAAAATTAAAGGCTTCTAAATTAGTGAAGGCTTATCATTTTGCAAATACTTTATTCATCAATGATGGCAAAGGTCAATTCACAGCAAAGGTTTTACCATGGGAAGCTCAAATTACTGCATACAAAGCAGCAGTGGTGACAGATGCCAATGGCGACAAATGGCCGGACATTTTAATGATGGGTAATTTTTACGATAACAATGTACAAATGGGTAGGTATGATGCTGATTACGGCACACTCTTGATCAATACAGGAAAGCAAGACTTTAGTGCTGCACCATTGAATGGATTAAGCGTTAAAGGTCAAGTGAGACGCATAGCACCAATTAAATGGAGGGATCAAGCAGCTTATGTATTGGGTATGAATTCTGATAGTCTAAGACTGGTTGGCTTTAAAAATTAGCCTCTACTAAAATACTGGGTAATTGATGGTGGATTTCCACTTTTGCGCATCTGGTTCCTTCATTCTATTGGTATTGTAAATGACATATGGAATTGCTGGACTCGTTCTTTGTTTGTCCCCTAAGTATTGCTTTGTTGCCAAAAGTGCATTGTTAACAGTAGCAGCATCACCAGTTACAGATACAGAAAGCAATTTACCCAATACCATTTTCTTGAGTGAGAAGGGTGGCCTTACCAGAATATCTTTTTCAATAGGAATTGCTACTTGAGTAAATACTTCATCTTCATTGATCCTAGTGATATTGACCATTGGGTCATTTTTGACTTTCCCATTTTGAGAAGCAATATGTTGCTCTAATTGAGCAATCATCTCATAAACTTGAACCAAGGTAGGCGTATCCGCCAGCACTTGATCTAAAGCAATCAAGCTTGAGTCTTGAACATTTGTTTCTTGAATGTCAAATCCATAAACGCCTTTGATGCTATTGTAATAATTTCCTGCAGCAGAAAGTATGAGATCAAGTTGAGCCTGTATTTTTTTTGCAAATAAATAGTTTTGAACTTTAGCAATAGGAGACCAATTGGTATTCTCCATGGAAGTTTCAAATCCAATGATTGCACTTGCGCTGGTATCATCAATGATTGAAAATTCCACTGGTATGTTGATTGCATCAAGGGTTAGTTCTGTTTGAATCGTTGCTACCATAGTTCCAGTTACACTTAATGTCGTTTCCTTTGGCATCCATTCAGACCATTTAGCAGTCTGCATCATGCCTCTAATCACGCTTGGTGCAGATTGATTGACTAATTGACTTCCCTTTATCGTAAGCAGTTTTGGTATTAGAAGATAAACGGCCATCATACCCAATAGGAGGATCGTTGATAAAAGGAATACAATTTTACGCATAAAAAGATGGGATTGAGTGGGCTAAATTACAAAAAAATCCTCCTTTATTAGGGCCCAATTTTGACTAAAATCGCTAAATTAGCATATTGAAAAAACTAGGCGCCATATTATTCTTGGGCATTTTGCTTTTTAACGGATTTGGATACCGATTGGTATCTAATTACTTTGACCAAAAAGCAGCCAGTCAATTAGTTAATCTAATTGAAGAAAATAATTATGACGAATCTTACTTAGTCACTATTAAGACGCCAATCAATCTGCCTTACTACGCAAACAATCCTCAATTTGAAAGAGTGGACGGAGAGATTGTAATCAAGGGCATTGTGTATCAGTATGTACAAAGAAGAATTTACAATGACAGCCTAGAACTAAAAGTATTACCAAACCAAGATCGTTTGCATATTAAAAATGCAAGAGAAGATTTTTATAAATTAGCGCAAGACCTTTCTAATACAAATGCAGATAAGAAATCTGTTCCATTAGGCAAGTCTACTGCAAAATTTATCAGTTTTGATTATATCCAACAAAATATTGGCTGGCATCTAGCTCCAGCAAATTTGGCAAATGTAACGACTGGTTATCGTTACGCTACGCGTTTAATAAGCAATTATTTAACGGTACAAGGTCCGCCTCCGAAAATGATTGCTTAATTTTTTACGCTCGCAATTAAGTCATGCCTAAGCAGGGCTTCAACATTTGTGCATTTGCTCAAAAAGCTTTGCCAATTACTTTTTACTATCAACCGATTTCAAATGAATAAATTATTTGCAGTATTGCTTTTCGCAATATCAATAGCAGCTTGTAACCAGTCTAATGACTATCAAAAAATTACCAATAACCCAGACTTGTATGCTTATACAGTACATGAATTAAATCAGGTGGTGATGGGTAATAATTTTAGTCCAATTGTTGCATCAAGAAACTATGCTTACGCAGCAATTGCTGGATATGAAGTGGTCGCGTCAGGTGATCCAATAAATTACCAAAGTTTAGCTGGACAATTAAAAGGGCTTGCACAAATGCCAAAGCCAAAAGATACTGCGAATATCGATTTTCCTTATGCTGCATTGGTTGCCTATACCACAGTAGGACAAGCAGTGACTTTCCCAGAAGGAAGCATGCAAGATTATACGGATAGTTTGAGAAAATTAGTAAAATCAAAAGGGATGTCGGGTAAAATGGTTGAAGCATCTGAAGCATTTGCAAAAGAAGTAAGCACGACCATTATTGCGTGGAGTAAAAAAGACAATTATGCGCAGACAAGAAGCGCTGAAAGATACACTGTAAAAGATTCTCCAGGACGTTGGGTGCCAACACCACCTATGTATGCATCTGCTGCAGAACCACATTGGGCCGAGATTAGAACATTGGCCATTGATAGCGCAAGTCAGTTTAGACCTTCACCTCCACCTGCATTTAATGTAACAGATAAAAACAGCGAATACTATAAGCATTTAATGATGGTGAAAAATGCTGGCGATAGTTTAACGGAGGAGCAAAAGCATATTGCTAATTTCTGGGACGACAATCCATTTAAAGTGAATGTGACTGGCCATGCGATGTTTAGCACCAAAAAATTCTCACCTCCAGGTCACTGGATGAGTATTGTAGGGATTGCGAATAAAACTGCTAAGTCAGATTTTAACACCGCTGTATATGCCTATGCTAAAACTGCAATTGCTTTATTTGATGCATTCATCCACACATGGGATGCAAAGTATACTTATAAGACTGTTCGTCCAGAAACAGTGATCAATAAATACATCGATGCAAATTGGAGACCGCTTTTACAAACCCCTGCTTTCCCTGAATACACCTGTGGGCATTCTACTGTTTCATCGGCAGCTGCAGAGGCTTTAACGAGTGTATTTGGCGATAATTTTGCCTATACAGACTCTACCGAACTAGAATTTGGTATTGAAAACAGGAGCTTTAAGTCGTTCAGGCATGCTGCAGAGGAAAATAACTGGGCGCGTTTTTATGGGGGTATCCATTTTCACAATTCTTGTCTTACAAGTACAGAAAAGGGTCAAGCTTTAGGAAATTATATTGTTTCCAAATTAAAAATGAAAAAATAAAATTCTAGTAAACTGAATTTTATTACAATTAAACAAACTCATGAAAAATCAATATTCATATTGGCATTATTATGCCTTGGCTTTATTCATCAATCCAATGCACAAGGTTGTGTTGCCATTAGAACAGTGGGCGGTCTTTGCACAATGGAGCATGCAGGTATGCATCAAGAAGACAGTTCAAAATGGACCTTTAATTTTAATTACAGGTACTTTACTTCTTACAAACACTTTAATGGTAGAGAAGAGCAAAAATATAGAGTAGAAGAAGGGTCAGAAGTAATCAATTATACCAGTGCGATGGATTTTGCTTTAACAAGAAACATCAATGAAAAATGGATGGTTGGAATTAGTATCCCACTTGTTAATTATGAGCGTACTTCTAAATATGAACATTTAGGCAATACAAGTCCTTATCGTTTTGCAACATCGGCTAGAGGTTTAGGTGATATAAGATTATCCGCTTATAGATGGTTAATTGCGCCTGATGCCAATAAAAAAGGCAATTTAATGGCTGGACTAGGTATCAAATTACCTACGGGTAATTACAAAGCACAGGATGAATTTCAATATGCAGCCAACGCGCGAAGAATTGGTTATGTAGACCAGTCTATTCAACCTGGTGATGGTGGATTTGGAGTTACTGTTGAATTAAATGGATTTAGACAAATCAATACCAATTGGAGTACTTACGCCAACGCATTTTATTTATTAAATCCTAGAGATAATAATGGTGTAAGTACAGCTAGAGGTGGGACGCCTACTGCAGCAGCAATTAAGTATACATCGAATGTAATGAGTGTCGCAGATCAATATATGGTTAGATCTGGATTCAATTATAGCAAACAAGCATGGGCTTATTCTTTAGGTTTAAGATATGAATGTATTCCAACTTATGACTTGATAGGAAAGAGCACAGGATTCAGAAGACCTGGTAATATTTTTATCTGCTGAGCCAGGCGTAACCTATATGTATAAAAAGTATAATTTTTTCCTATACACTCCAGTGGCATTAAGACGTGAGAGACCGCAAAGCTATCCAGATGTTGTAAGAACCAATCTTACAGGAGTTTTTGCAAGAGGAGATGCTGCTTTTGCAGACTATAGTATTAATCTAGGAATGAGTTTCAGGTTTTAATCAATGACTTCCAAGATGGCGAACTGATAAGCGCCTAATACAAAATATTCGTTGTCATTACCAACATTGTGTGTAAGGCCAGTCCAATGATCTTTTAATTGTGCTGGCCTTATGCCATATTCTTTAAAAGTATACCAAGTGACAAAGGAGTCAGCAGATTGATAATTGAAAAGACAGAATAACTTTTTGTCTTCAAAAGAACGGATGAAACCAGCCACATGAATATTGTGTGGTGTCATCCAAGTGACATTGCTAAAGTCACTCAAAATGGGCAATGCTTTTCTGATTTGAATCAGCTGCTTTGTTTCATTAAAGATGCGATATTCTAAACTGCCTTTCTTTTTTCTTTGTTCATTTTTAGTCCAATCTATTAGAGGTCGATGCATCCACCTATTGTCATAGTTTTTTCCAGGGTCATTTAAATAACTGTAATCATTGATGTAGGCCAGCTCGTCTCCATAATATAACATAGGAATACCCCCCATGAACATTGCATGTGCTTGCATTAAAATAATTTTTCTCAATGCATTTTCTATTTCACCTGCATTGTTCCAAGCCATTGCCTTTTCTAATCCACATAATGAAGCGAGGGATCCACTAATGCGTGCATCATTTGTTTTTGGATTGACAGAAAATAAGGCGCCTGCGGCCACAGATCCATCATGACTGCCAGAGTAATAATTTTTTAAATAGGTTCTATGATGGTAGGGATTAAATCCGGTGCTTGCTATGATTTCGTCGTCATAACCTAATCCAATATCGTCATGGCATCTTGTGTAGGAGATCCAAGTGCAACCATATGGTTTTTGTAAAATAGGATGCTGCGCATTGAGCATGATCCTGGTATCGCCAGTGGCAAGCGCATCCCATTGCAATGCCATTTGTGTCGCATTATAAGCCACATCACATTCATTTGCAGTATAGTTGTCAGTACCAAAATATTTGATGATTTCATTCGGGGCAACAATGGCTTCTCCTAACAATGCCATACCTGGACTTGCAACCTGTGTACATTGTTTGATCAATCTAAGTAAAGTATGTGCTTTAGGTAAATTTTGACAGCCCGTACCAAGCTCTTTCCAAATAAAAGCAGGGGCATCAATGCGTAAAATATCCACGCCTAAATTGGCATAAAATAAAATCGTATCCATCATCGCAACCAACACATTTGGATTGCTATAATTTAAATCCCATTGGTAATGATGGAATACCGTCATCACCCATTTATTTAGTTCAGGAACATAGCTAAAACTGCCTGGTGAGGATTCAGGGAAAATTTCGGGCATGGTTTGATCTAATTGATCGGGTATGCCACGATGATCATAGAAATAAAAGAAATCTTGATAATAAGGATCTCCCGCTTTTGCTTTTTGCGCCCACTCGTGATGGTGTGAAGTATGATTTAAAACAATATCTAACATTAAATACATATTAGTTGTATTCATGTCTGCTATTAAGTTTTGTAAATCTTCCAAGGTTCCAAATCTGTTGGCTACCTTTCTAAAATCAGATACTGCATAACCGCCGTCACTTTCACCTTCTGGACTTTCAAAAATAGGCATGAGGTGTAAAAAATTCACACCCAGTTCCTTAAAGTAAGCTAGTTTTTTTTGCAGTCCTTGAATGTTTTCACTGAAACGATCTACATACAAACTCATCCCTGTGATCTCATTGCTTAAATACCAATGACCTAATTTAGATTTTTTAACATCTTTTTTTAATAAGACATTCGAACGTTCTTTATACTGTTGTATGAGTGTAATTAAGAGCCCTTTAAAAGCTTCATTCCTGTTTGGATGCCATGCATAGACTTCATCAAATAAATTTTCGATCGCATCTATATGCGATAAAAATTGTTGACTATAAGCTTTATCCTTTTTCTTAGTGTCAATTTTGTATTTCGAAAGTAAGTCAGTACCAAATTGGTGTAATGGGGTCAGGTTCACAGTGTACTTGCTATTTAGGAATTGAAAATAGAATTATTTAAATGTTTAAAAGCTTCCATAGCACCCATGTATTCGCATGTTCTTGCGCCCGCTTTATTTGCATTGGTAATCATTGTTCGCCATTTTTCAATAGCAATTGCTTGCATATCAGCAGGCTTAGTTCCTATGAGTTGATACAAAACGGCACCTACAAAAGCATCTCCCGCACCGGTCGCATCTATTGCAGTAATTGGAATGCTTGAAATAATTTCAGTTCCATGACTGGTCGATAGCAGTGTGCCTTCTTTACCCAAGGTGATTGCAAATACGGCAGTTGTTTTTGTACGTAAAGCCGCTGCTGCAGCATCTATTGTATCAAGTCCAGTAATCAACATTGCTTCCTCGTCGCTTAATTTAAAGAAATCACATGCCTGAATATAATGCCAGGACTGTGTTATAAAACTTGCAGTATTATTTGGAAATAATAAATGTCTATAATTTGGGTCAAAGCTAATCAAGGCACCTGCTGCTTTTGCTTTATTTAATAAATCAAGATAGGTTGCTTGTAATGGGCCTGGTAAAAATCCTGTAGCAGAACCAAAATGTACTATACTGTATTCGTTTAAATTTAATCCTGCTAAATCAGTCATGGACAATTGTCCATCGGCGCCTCTATTAAAATAAAAATCTCTTTCGCCATCTTCCATCAAAGACACAAATGCAAAAGTGGTAAAGGAGTTAGGGTCTTGTATGATCCATTTTGTATTCACACCCATTTCATTCAATAAATCAATTAAGTGTTGACCAAAAGGGTCTTTCCCTACTTTCGCAGCCATGTCTACTTGGCCTCCAAGTGCAGCAATCGCAGCAGCTACATTCGCAGGTGCACCACCTGCTTTTTTTAAAAAATTTTGACCATTCGCTAGTCTACTGCCTCGGTCGGTACAAATCATATCTATCAAGGCCTCTCCAATACACAATACTTTCATATCCTTTTAATTTAGATCTATGCAAAAATTAATGTCCACCACCATTCATTGTCATCGCACCATCATTGTTTTCATTTTCATTTGCACTTTGAACAAACAAAGTGGCTACTGCAGCAAGCAATAATAATACTCCACCAAAACTAATGGCTTTACCTGGGTCATTGTCTAGGAAGTTTTTCAAAATATATCCAAATGTAGTTGTCTGCAATAGCATAGGTATCACAATCATCATGTTGATGATCCCCATGTACACGCCGTACCTTTCTTTTGGAATTTTATGCACCACTAATAAATATGGAATACCCATCATACTTGCCCATGCAATTCCAAACCCGGCCATTGGAACAAATAATAAATTTTTATCAGTGATATGCGGGAAGACTAATAAACCAATCCCAGCCATCAGTAAACATATTACATGAATCATTTTTGGACTGATTTTTTTTGCTAACCAAAGTAAAAAGAAGGCAGAAAGGAACGTAACGATATTATACCAGCCATTCACTAAGCCTGACCAAGCTACAGCATCTTCATAAGCTGGATTGTTTTGATACACAGTCGTATTCCAAACAGATTTGGCAATACTTTTTGATGCGTTTTGCCAATAACAAAAAAGTGCATACCATTGAAATAAGTAAACCAATGCTAATTGCCACATCACTTTTGGCATATCTCCAATGGCAGATGCGATTTCTTTGAATGGCGTAAACACATTTATTTTTTCTGCTTTTAAAGCAGCAAGTTCTGCTGCTGTTGGAGGAATTTCTGGTGTTTTAAAAACAGACCAACCTACTGTAGCAATGGAACAGATACTACCTAAGAAGAATGAAGCGTAAACCCAATAAGGTAAGCTACCAAAACTGCCTGGAATATGTTCTCTAAAAAAGTACAAAGAAATATTAGCAAGCGTAATACCTAAGCCTGTAAAAAAACTTTGGGTTAAAAAACCAGACGCATGTTGTTCGCTTGGTAATTTGTCGGCAATAAATGCACGGTAAGGTTCCATCGCTGTATTGTTTGCAGCATCCAATACCCATAATAATCCAACTGCCATCCACAATGCACTACTAAATGGATAAAGGAATAAACAAATACTACATAGTAAAGCGCCAATTAAAAAGTATGGCTTACGTCTTCCAAATCTTGGCGACCAGGTTTTATCACTCATTGCACCAATGATGGGTTGAATGATTAAGCCTGTCATAGGGCCAGCTAAATTGAGTAGTGGTATTTGGTCTGGACTCGCACCCAACATATCGTAAATTGGATTCACGGCCGACTGTTGTAATCCAAAACTATATTGAATTCCAAAAAAGCCAACATTCATATTGATGATCTGCGAAAACGACAACTTTGGTTTAAATGACATATTATAGTATTTAAGTAATGCGTTCTTTAAATATAGTGATTTTGTCATTTTTACTAACAATTGTTGTTGTATTATCTCTCTTTTTATACTTTTTTTTCTAGTGCAAACCTTTGCGCTTTGTATCTTTGCAATCTAACAGTACTTTCGGCATATGTCTATTCAAATAAAGTATCAAAAATCACATGTCATACAAGGGCTTCGATATCATTTTATCAAGCAATCTGAAATCAAGGGGTTAATGCTTTTTGTCAATGTCTATGCCATCATTACAGCTGGTTTATTGTTTTATAAAAAAATTAGGCCTGAACTTTTCTTAATTGGGTCTTTGTTATGGATTGTGCTCATGGTGTTTTTTTGGTTTTTATTACCCTGGCTATTTTATAGGAAAACAAACATGTTCAAGCAAGAATGGTTATTTGATTTTAATAGTACAGGAGCCAGTTTGAATTCAGAAATTGGAACGGCATCTTGGGATTGGTCAGAAGTGACCCGATTTTTTGAAAGTCCCTTGTTTTTTCATGTCTATTTTGCGCCAAAATCCTTTTTTATCCTTCCGAAAGCCCATTTTAGCTTCGAAGACCAGCAATTAATTAGGGGATTTTTCAATAAAAATTAGCAACTGTTAGTTTTTCAAGCCGTATTTTAGCCTTAAAATGGCCTAAAAAAGCTGTTAATACAGAAGATTGTCAAATGTGAAAACAAAAAAGCAAATAAACGATTGGTATTTTAACAAAAAGTATATTTTTGCCGCGTAAACAAAAACCTTTTACAATGTCAGAAATCGCAATTAGAGTTAAAAAAATTATCGTAGACAAGTTAGGTGTAGACGAAGCAGAAGTCACAAACGAAGCTTCATTCACAAATGATTTGGGCGCGGATTCTTTAGATACAGTGGAATTGATCATGGAATTCGAAAAAGAATTCAATATTTCTATTCCAGACGAACAAGCAGAAACTATTACTACTGTTGGTCAAGCTGTTGCTTATTTAGAAGAGCACGCAAAATAATATTGTATTATTTTATAAGCTGAAACTTCGGCATATTTAATCCGCCTTTTTGAGCCTTGCTTTAAAGGCGGATTTTTATTTTTAAAAAATCTAACATGCAAGCTAGACGTATTGTTGTTACAGGAATAGGAGCACTAACACCCATCGGGAATAATGTAGAAACTTATTGGAACAATTTAATCAATGGAGTTTCTGGTGCAGATATGATTACGCAATTTGATGCGTCTAAGTTTAAGACAAGATTTGCATGTGAAATTAAAGGCTTTGATCCAACTGAATTCATGGATCGTAAGGAAGCTAGAAAACTAGATCGTTTTGCACAGATTGCTTTGGTAGCAAGTGATCAAGCGGTTTTAGATGCAGGCATTACAAAGGAAAATGTAGATCACGATAGAGTGGGTGTGATATTCGCAAGTGGCATTGGTGGCTTAACCACTTTTACAGAAGAGGTGACTAATTTTGTAAATGGGGATGGCACGCCAAGGTTCAATCCTTTCTTTATTCCAAAAATGATTTTAGATATTGCTGCAGGACAGATCTCTATGAAGCATGGCTTTAGAGGTCCGAACTATGCAGTCGTGAGCGCTTGTGCTTCTAGTACGAATGCCATTATTTCTGCAATGGATAATTTAAAATTAGGTAAGGCAGACATTATTATCACGGGCGGATCTGAAGCAGTGATAGGCATCGCGGGTATGGGTGGATTCAATGCAATGAAAGCAATGAGTGAGCGCAACGATGATCCAAAAACCGCAAGCCGTCCTTATGATAAAGACCGTGATGGTTTTGTCATGGGTGAAGCAAGCGGTGTTTTAGTATTAGAAGAATTAGAGCATGCGATTCGTCGTGGTGCAAAAATATATTGTGAAGTAGTAGGAGGAGGCGCAACAGCGGACGCCTATCACTTGACAGCGCCACATCCAGAAGGGTTGGGCGCAAAAAACGTCATGAATGCAGCATTAAGAGATGCAGGCATGCAGGCCAACGAGATTGATTATATCAATACGCATGGCACTTCTACACCTTTAGGAGATATTGCAGAAGCAAAAGCCATCATAGATGTGTTTGGAGAACATGCGTACAATTTAAATATTAGCGCTACTAAGTCCATGACAGGTCACTGTTTGGGTGCGGCAGGTGTAATTGAAGCGATTGCATGTATTCAAACTGTGATCCACGACATCATTCCTCCAACCATCAATCATTTTACAGATGATCCAGATTTAGATCCACGTTTGAATTTCACATTTAACAAAGCCGAAAAGCGTGTTGTGAATGCCGCTTTGAGCAACACATTTGGTTTTGGTGGTCACAATGCATGTGTGATTGTTAAGAAATATAAAGCTTAACTAAGCCTTAGATGAAGCGCTTATACCAACTTATTTTTTCTTTCAGAAAATCTGAATTTGAAAAAAGTGTTGACTTGCTCATTGGATATCGTAGTTCCAAGATGGTGCTATTTCATACCGCTTTTAACCACCGATCTTTAAAAGAAAATCCATCAGAGAACAATGAAAGAATGGAATTCTTAGGTGATGCGATTATCAGTTCTGTAGTAGCTGAATACCTCTTTAAAAAATATCCTTACAAGGGCGAGGGTTTTTTAACCGAGATGCGCAGCAAGATGGTCAACAGACAACAGTTGAATCATATTGCGATTCAAATGGGTTTAAAAAAAATGACCCGTTTCAATAAATTAGATGGTGGATTAAAGAGTAGTCAAATTTTTGGTAATACGCTAGAAGCCTTGGTCGGCGCTATTTATCTAGACAAGCAATATGATTTTACAAAAAAATGGATCATCGAAAAAATGATTCAACCTTATTTGTTCATGGATGAATTGGAACAAATAGATATCAATATTAAAAATAAAATAATCGGTTGGGCATTGAAGCAAGGCAAGCAAATTGACTTTGTTTTAGCAGACGAATCATTAGAAGGCAGAAGAAGATTATTTACCATCAATATTGTCATAGATGGCGAAGTTGTTACCTCACAAAAAGGATTTACCAAAAAAGACGCCAGTCAAATTGCTGCTCAAAAAGCGATCGAGATTTTACAAATTACTTAGATAAATTAATTAGCCGAATAAGCTGGCCAAATAATTTAGCCAAATTAGTTAGAGTGACTTATTTTTTTGCTTGACACAATTCAACCAAGACGCCGTTGGCATCTTTTGGATGCACAAAACAAACCAATTTATTATCGGCACCTAATTTTGGTGATTCATTGAGCAAACTGAAGCCTTCTTTTTTCAATCTTTCCATTTCGGCAAGGATATCAGGAACTTCAAAAGCAATATGGTGCAGTCCTTCCCCTTTTTTACCAATGAACTTGGCAATCACCCCATTTGGGTCCACACTAGCGACCAGTTCTATTTTAGCCCCATTTTGAAGAAAAAACGCAGTATCCACCGCCTCGCTTGGCACTAGTTCGGTTTTATAACATGGCTCCCCTAAAAGGCGCTCATACAAAGGAATACTTATTTTTAAGTCATTCACTGCAATGCCAATATGGTCCACCTTATAATCCATTTTTGATTGTTTTACGAATTGGGAAAAAATTGCCTTCTAAAGCTAACGAAATCCTACATATTGGTGTTCAATCTTTAACTTTGTGCTCTTAGACAAATATAAAATAGAACTATGTTAAAATTACCAATTTATCTTGACCATAATGCAACTACTCCAATGGATCCTAGGGTTTTGGAGACGATGATTCCTTATTTCACCGAAAATTTTGGAAATGCGGCAAGTAGAAACCATTCTTTTGGATGGCATGCAGAGGAAGCAGTAGATTATGCACGTGAGCAAATTGCGCAACTAATTGGTGCAGATCCTAAAGAAATCATCTTCACCTCAGGTGCAACCGAGGGGGACAATTTAGGGATCAAAGGGGTGTACGAAATGTACGCAAGCAAGGGCAACCACATCATTACTTGTACCACTGAACATAAAGCGGTTTTAGATACTTGTAAGCACCTAGAAAAACTAGGCGCAGAAGTAACTTATTTAGAAGTACAACCTGACGGATTAGTAGACTTGAAAGAATTAGAAGCCGCAATGAGACCAACCACTATTTTAGTGGCGATCATGTATGCGAATAATGAAATAGGTGTAGTACAACCCGTGAAAGAAATTAGTGCCATTGCTAAAAAGCATGGTGCATTATTCTTCACAGATGCAGTGCAAGCTGTAGGTAAAATACCAGTAGATGTAAATGCAGACGGCATTGACTTGATGGCATTTACTGCACATAAAATGTACGGTCCTAAGGGCGTTGGTGCATTGTATGTACGTCGTAAAAATCCAAGAGTAAAAGTAACAGCGCAATTAGACGGTGGTGGACACGAAAGAGGCATGCGTAGTGGTACTTTGAATGTACCAGGTATTGTAGGCTTTGGTAAAGCTTGTGAATTAGCAAGATTAGAGATGGCCTCTGATACAGAAAGAATTTCAAAATTAAGAGACAAGTTAGAAAATGCGTTAAAGCAAATCGAGGAGTCTTATGTGAATGGTAATCCAGCACATCGTTTGCCACATGTAAGTAATATTTCTTTCAAATATGTAGAAGGTGAAGGTTTGATGATGGGCTTCAATCAAGACATCGCATTGTCTTCAGGTTCGGCTTGTACATCTGCTTCTTTAGAACCTAGCTATGTATTGAAGGCTCTAGGCTTAGGAGATGATTTAGCACATAGCTCATTGCGTTTTGGATTAGGAAGATATACAACAGAAGAACAAATCGATTTTACAATCAAAGCAGTAACAGACACTGTATTGAAATTAAGAGAGATGAGTCCTTTATGGGAAATGTTCAAAGAAGGCATCGATATTGATTCAATTCAATGGGCACATCATTAATAATTACAAATAAAATATACAATCATGGCATACTCAGATAAAGTAATCGATCATTATTCTAATCCTAAAAATGTAGGCACATTAGATAAAGCATCAAACACAGTTGGTACAGGTTTAGTAGGCGCACCAGAATGTGGTGACGTAATGCGTTTGCAAATTCAAGTAGATAATGCAACTGGTATTATCACTGATGCAAAATTCAAAACATTTGGTTGTGGATCTGCAATCGCTTCTTCTTCTTTAGCTACAGAGTGGTTAAAGGGTAAGTCAGTGGACGAAGCAGTTAAAATTGACAACATGGATTTAGTGGAAGAGTTAAACTTGCCTCCAGTTAAAATTCACTGTTCAGTGTTAGCAGAAGATGCGATCAAAGCAGCGATCAATGACTACCGTTCTAAGAATGGTTTAGAGCAGTTGGTGTTTGAAGAGAGAATACACTAATACAACACATGAGCGAAGTTTTAGAAAATACAATCTACGTGAGTGAAAAGGCAAAAGCAAAAGTGTTACAACTTATGCTGGATGCTGGTGTCTCAGACGACCCTAACTATTTTTTAAGAGTAGGTGTTGTGGGCGGAGGCTGTTCTGGATTGAGCTACAAACTAGACTTTGACAATGAAATTAAGCCGATGGATCAAGTCTTTGAAGACAACGGCGTGAAAATTGTAACAGACCTGAAAAGTTTTTTATACTTAGTCAATACTGAATTAGAGTTTTCTGACGGATTGAACGGGAAGGGTTTTTATTTCAACAATCCTAATGCAAGCAGAAGTTGTGGCTGCGGAGAGAGTTTCGCTGTGTAACTTTTTTAGCGTTCGAAACGCCATTAAAATTTAACGATTTATCTAAAATGCCCCGGTAAAACAGGGGCATTTTTTATGTAGCTTTGGGCCATGTGGGCAATATGTAAAAAAGAGTGGGCACATTATTTCGGAAGCCTTTCTGGCTATTTAATCATCAGTTTCTATTTACTGGTGAATGGTCTATTTTTATTCGTCCTCCCCAACTTCAATGTATTAGATTTTGGATACACGAGTTTGCAAGTGTATTTTGATTTTGCGCCATGGATTTTAATCCTTTTGATCCCCGCAATTACTATGCGGAGTTTTTCAGAAGAGTACAAACAAGGCACTTATGAAATTTTAAAGAGCCTTCCCATTTCGACCAGATCTATTTTGATTGGGAAATATGTAGGCGTTGTATCAATTACTTTTATAGCAATTCTTCCTACATTATTTTATGCGATCGTCCTCAATTATTTAAGTGCAATAGGCGGAATAGATTGGGGTGCAACCATCGGTTCTTATATTGGATTAATTGCATTGGCTGCAGTGTATGTGGCAGTGGGTGTTTTCATGAGTACGGCTACAAAGCATACTATGATTGCTTTATTGGGTTCCGTGATCATTTGTATTTTTTTATATAAAGGATTTGATTGGATTGCAGACCTGCAATTTTTTCAAAATGGGTATGATTTTTATATTCGTCAATTAGGCCTAGCAGCGCATTATCAAAATTTAAACAAGGGCGCGATTGGGTTAGCAGATATCCTGTATTTTAAAACCATCATCCTATTATTTGGTCTTGGCGCAATCGAACAATTGACTAGCAAGTTTAAGTACAGCTGGGTTTTATTAGTCATGCTTGCATTGATTTACCTAAGCCAATTGTATCCATTGCAATTAGATCTTACAAAAGACCAGCGCTATACCATCAGTGATCAATCTACTACATTGGTTCAAGAAGTGCAAAAGCCAGTAAAAATCCATCTTTATCTCGGAGGGGAATTGCCAGCACATTATAAAAAATTAGAACTTGCTACCATACAGTTGATTGATCAATTAGAACAACTAAATCCTAGTTGGGTAAGTTGGGAACAAACCGTCCCTGGGGAATTATTTAAAGACAGTGCCTTGATGCTTTTTTATGATAGTCTTCAAAAGCAAGGATTACCTATTGATCGTTTTCAAAATTCAGAGACGATTACTGATAAAAAACTAGATCAATTATTGGTGCCAGGACTATTGATCGAAGTGGAGGGCCAAAAACCAATTGCGATTGATTTAAGAAGCAGTAAGCAATTTTTTAAGCCTTATAATATTGTAAAGGAATTGCCAGAAATAGATATTGAAGCAAGCTTTAATGCTGCAGAGGCACTCTTGGAATATAAAATTGTACAGGCTATTTATTTATTGAATAGGACTGTAAGACCAAGTATTGCTTATTTGGTGGGCAATGGAGAACCATTGGATTATACAGTGAACGATTTAGGGCAGTCTATTAAAAACCAATACAATCTTGGCGTCTTTGATTTAAAGAAAGGATTCCCTGATGCAAGTAAAATCAATACTTTATTAATTGTAAAACCAACCCTGCGTTTTTCGGAATTAGACCAATTAAAAATTGATCAATTTGTGCTTGCTGGTGGCAATGTGATTTGGGCATTGGACCCATTGTATGCAGAGTATGATAGTTTACGCAAAACAAACGGCGCTTACCTTGCCTTTGATCGTGGACTTGGTTTAGACGCGTTGTTGTTTAAATATGGGGTAAGGGTGAATACGAATTTAGTACAAGACTTAAATTGCGCAAAGTTGCCGATGGTGGTTGGTGTAGATGCAGCAGGTGCGCCAACGATACAAAGAGTGCCTTGGCCTTATTATCCTTTTGCGCAAGCGGGATCGGAGCATCCAATGGTACAAAATATGGATAGGGTATTGACGGCCTTCCCGGCAAGTATAGATACAGTAAGGGCTGCAGGTATTACCAAGACCATTTTATTAACTACAGATACAACAAGCAGGATCATTAGTAGCCCTACGATGATTCAATTAAATAGCGGACAACAGAAAGGCGAATTAGCCAATTTTACAAAACAACATATTCCAATTGCAGTTTTATTAGAAGGTCAATTTAAGTCTGCTTTTGCAGGTAGGCTCACTCAGGCTTTAATGGACTCGGTTCAATTAGCCACAGGCAAAGCATTTGTAACCACTGGCAATAAAGCGTCAAAACAAATTGTGCTTTCTGATGCCGATTTAATTACCAATTTTGTAGATGCTCAAAAAGGGCCACTCCCAATGGGGATGATACCTTATGAAGGCGTACAATTTGCGAATCCTGTTTTTTTTCAAAATACTATTGCGTATTTAAATGAACCAGTTAGTTTACTTGAGGCAAGAAAAAAGAATTTAGTATTAAGAAGACTGGATCCGGGAAAAGTAGCAGAAAATAGACTTTGGATACAATTGGTATTATTGATAGGTCCGATCTTCTTGCTTGGACTAGGTTATTGGGCAGCTTATGCGTACCGCCAATCTCGATTTGCTGTATCTAAATCATAGCTTATCTTTACAGCATGACAACAGATCAAATAGTATACCTAGTTTTTGGCGTGGTTGTAGTGACTGCATTAATTTTAGATTTAGGCTTTCTAAGTAAAAAAAATACGACTATTACCATTCGTCAAGCCCTTCAACAAACTTTTATTTGGGTGATGTTGGCTTTAGGTTTCTTTGTATTCATGTGGGTAGAGGAAGGGCAGAAATTAGCATTTGAATATTTAAGCGGTTACTTAATGGAGTGGAGTTTAAGTATTGATAATATTTTTGTTTTCATTTTAATTTTTGATGCGTTTAAAGTAAAGGAACAACACCTCTCAAGGGTATTGTTAATCGGTATTTTAATTGCGATTTTATTTAGGGTAATTTTCATCACAGTAGGTGTTGCCTTGGTGGCCAAGTTTGCATGGATTTTATATTTATTTGGCGTGTTTTTATTGTACACAGGCTATAAGATGTTTAGTGCAGGAGAAGACGAAGCCTTTGATCCACATAAATCTAAGATCTACCTTTTCTTGAAAAAGTTTTTACCTATCACCAATGAAGACGGGGATGGCAAGTTTATGATGCGTATTGGCGGAAAACCAATGTACACAAGCCTTTTCGTGGTGGTGGTTTTATTGGCTGCAATTGATTTAGTATTTGCCTTAGATTCTATCCCAGCGGTAATGGGTATTTCAATGAGTAGCTTAGTGATCTACACTTCTAATATATTTGCGATACTAGGATTGCGCTCTTTGTTCTTTTTATTAAGAGGCGCTGTGAATCAATTTGAACATCTTCAACAAGGCATTGCGATTGTATTAATTTTCATTGGCGTTAAAATGCTTGGAGAACATTATATCAATATGGTCATGAGTAAAAATACCCAAGTACTTTTATCTTTATTAGTGATTGTATTTTCAATTACAGGTTCAATCTTGTATTCCATCTTTTCAAATCGTCAAAAAAATCTACCAAAGAATTTTGAGGACAATACCATTTAATTATGCAATTAAAAATGAACGGGAAAAAAGTAGCTGCACTCATCATTGCCATTATTGTAATCGATCAGTTGTTGAAATTCTATATTAAGTTGAATTACTTTTTAGGCGAAGAACATCAAGTAATTGGTTCTTGGTTCAGATTGCATTTTGTAGAAAATGAAGGGATGGCATGGGGCCTTAAATTTGGTGGCGATTTTGGTAAAATCGCATTGACCTTATTTAGATTGGCTGCGGTGATTTGGGGTACTTTTTTAATCAAAGGATTTATAAAAAAGCAATACCATAATGGTTTTATCATTTGTGCTGCTTTAATTTATGCAGGGGCATTGGGCAACCTAATTGACAGTATGTTTTATGGCTTATTGTTTGATGCAAGTATTCCCTATACTGCGATGGTAGCGCAGTTTTTACCAGAAGGTGGCGGATATGCCAGTTTTTTACATGGCAAAGTGGTAGATATGTTTTATTTCCCAATCATCACCAATGCACAGTTCCCAAGCTGGATGCCAATTTGGGGTGGCGAGTCCTTTGAATTCTTCCGTCCAGTATTCAATTTTGCTGATATGGCCATTAGTACAGGGGTCATTGCATTATTTGTCTTTCAAAGTAAGTTTTTCCCTTCGGAGAAAGCCGCATAATTTGGTTTCCTTTTTTCAGCGCTTATTCGTACCTTCATGGCCTAAAAATCAGATAGGACAAGCGTTTTATGAGTAATCAATATCCAGAATTTAATGGCTTACATCTGCCAACAATAGAGGCAGAAATTTTAGCAGCTTGGAAAAAAGAACAAGCATTTGAACAATCCGTTCAATTAAGAGAAGGTAAAACACCATTTGTGTTTTATGAAGGTCCTCCAAGTGCCAATGGCATGCCAGGTATTCACCATGTGATTTCAAGAACTTTAAAGGACATGGTTTGTCGTTATAAAACCATGCAAGGTTTTCAAGTAAAGAGAAAAGGTGGATGGGATACCCATGGTTTACCTGTTGAGTTAGGAGTAGAAAAAGAATTAGGCATTACCAAGGAAGATATTGGAAAGACGATTACTGTAGAAGCCTATAATCAAAAATGTAGAGAAGCAGTATTGCGTTATAAAAAAGAGTGGGATGATATTACCAATAAGATGGGTTATTGGGTGGACTTAGATAATCCATACATCACATTTGAAAACAATTATATTGAAACATTGTGGTGGATTTTAAGTACACTTTATAAAAAAGGGTACCTATATCAAAGCGTAAGTATTCAACCTTATTCTCCAGCAGCTGGAACAGGATTAAGTTCACATGAATTGAATCAGCCTGGTACTTACAAGGACGTAAAAGACACTTCGGTGGTGGCGATGTTTAAAGCCATTCCTTCAAAAGAAAGTCAATTTATTTTTGATGCTGCAGCAAGTAATCCACTTTCTAAGGAAGTGTATTATATGGCATGGACCACTACGCCTTGGACTTTACCATCGAATTTAGGATTGACAGTTGGGCCAAATATTGAATACGATTTGATAGCGACTTACAATCCATACACTGCGATGCCAGTGAATGTAGTTGTAGCAAAAGCATTGGTATCAAAGTATTTCAAAGAAGAAGGATTGAACATAACAAGTTTTGCAGAAGGCGATAAGATAGTGCCATGGAAGGCATTAGCTACATTCAAAGGAAGTCAACTAGATGGGTTACGCTATGAGCAGTTGATGCCATTTGAAGCAAATAATCCAGCCAATATAGAAGGCGATCCATTTAAAATCATTGTAGGCGATTTTGTGACCACAGAAGATGGAACAGGTATCGTACATACATCACCCGCATTTGGTGCAGATGACTATAAAGTGGGTCAAAAAAATAATTTAGGTATCATTACTTTAGTCGACAGAGCAGGAAAGTTCATTGATGGTGTAGGAGAATTTGCTGGAAGATTCGTGAAGAATTATAAAGA
>CAMCQV010000019.1 GCA_945877085.1 Chitinophaga pinensis | reverse complement strand
GCTGTAGAACCGACCTTATTATAATACGACTCCACGCCTACATGTAACTCGCTAGACTTCCCTTGGTGTAAGAGGTCTACATTGAACCCAAACAAATCCACTTCCTCAAATCTATGATCCTTGTTATTGGATTTGAATCTTCTGGTCATTCTACTTTCCTCTAAATGTTGGTAATTGGCATTCAAAGTAAGATCTTGAAAAAAACTATTTAATTTTTCTTTACTTAATTTATAGCCAATCATATTACGCACCTGTGGGCCATAATACCATTCAGCAAATACAGGTAAGCCATTACTTATTTCTGTTAAACGATCATATCTGTTGATATCAGAAGAATTGGAGAATTGAACATTCAATACATGTGCTGTGTTTTCATTCGGCTTGAACAATACCTTTTGTAACAAATCGGTTTGATTATACCCACTCAATTTTTGGATATTCACTAAAGCACTATTGTCCTTCAAAACATCCGTATTGTTTTCACGTGCTACATAAAAAAATCTTTTACCAAAATCTGGATAGGCAGCTGATCTTTGATTGCCCTGACGCATGTCTCCAAAACTGCTATTGGTAAAGGAAGTGAGGTAAGCCCATTTGTTATTGGCGATATTCACATCTATATGTTGGCGGTTTTCATTTTGCCCATTACCGTATCGATACACTAGATTGCCATTCACTTTCCAAGGTGCTTTTTTAGAACCAACATTAGAAATAAACAATTGTGGTTGTTTGGTAAATAAATGAACCACACCACCCAGTGCATCACTGCCATACATGGTAGAACTTGGACCATACAAAATCTCAACCCTATCTAAAATCAAATTGTCTACCGTGATAATATTTTGTATATGACCAGCTCTAAAAATCGCACTGTTCATACGAATACCATCCACCATCAATAAGACCCTACTCGCCTCAAATCCTCTCACCACAGGGCTTCCGCCACCTGCTTGACTTTTTTGAACAAAGACCTGACCTGATGTAGTTAAGATATCTGCCGTATTGGCTTGTTGCTGAATCAATACTTTATCAGTTAAAGAAACAACACGCTGTACGATATTTTTAGAAAGTGTCGGAAACTTATTGGCATAGATCACGACATCTTTTAATTGCTTCGTCGTAGTATCCGATTGCGCCAAAAGATTCAAACTCATAATAAAAAATACCAGTACGCTTAAAATTAAACGCATTCAATATAATTTAAACGAAAATGAAAAATCAATCAAATAGCTAATAGCCCATTTGATTGAACTGTCTTATGTATTAGACAGCTTCTGGCGGATGCGTAATTTCTCCTGAATAGGTATTCAAAATAGGCGTAGTATAAAATATGTAGCCTTTTTTAGCTTGTATAAAAGCGCTGAACTTGTAATCAAAAACTTGATTGCAATCATAGACCGCGAAACTAATATTCAATTTAATCTTAGAAGATTCCGAACTAGTTTTAGACTTTGGATCTTTGTTAAGTGAATGTACTTTATACTGATTCGCAACTATGGCGGCTTCTTCTTCATCCGATGCAGCTTTAATCACCCAGCCTTTAGCAGTTTTTTTGATGGAAACAATATCATAAAACATCCCCTTATAACTAAATTCACGGCCTTTTTCCTCCCAATGATAGCCTTCGGGTAAAACAGATTTATCTTTTACAATGAGAGTGACTTGATCCTTGTTGTCATTGTCATCATCTTCTTCAAATTTACCAGCGTCGATATTTGCAAAGCGATCTTGTTCATGCACTTTTTCCTGAAGCCAATAAAAATAGCTAAGACTGCTTGTTGATAATAACAAGGCGGCAAAACAACATATGGCAATGACTTTTTTCAAGAAACCTAAGGTACGGAAAAAGCAACGAAAATTTAATTGCTAATTTTATAGGTATTTAAAATCCTATTTGTAGCCAAGCCCAGGATCGAACTGGGATTTAGCGCTTCGGAAACGCTTGTACTAACCATTGTACGACAAGGCCATGGTATAAAAATAGTGCATTCTAGCAAAATTCGAAAACCATCTACCGTCGTAATAAAACTTGAATGGCCGCTGGCAGGAAAATTTGCGTTGGTAGACTCAGCATAATGCGGATGTCTTCCATCAAGTTTGACGTATTGGATAAGAATTTAAATACAGTGGCTGCATCATTTTTTTTAAAGATGCGTGCAAAAATTTCATCTCCTGACATTTTCTTATGTTCAAGAATATACAATAATACAGCATCGTAAAATTGATGTCTTGTATAATGCACGGATGCATCCAAGGCTTGATTCAATTTTAATTGCTTCACTACTTGTTGTGTTTGCTCTTGGATAAACTGGAAAGCATATCCAGTACTCGCTTTGACTGCATCCCCCATCGTCCCTATTGAAATAACATTGCTTGTTCTTGATGTCATTTTTTTTGTGGTCATTGGTATAGCGCCTTGTTCGGTATGTACAATGGTATAAGCTTGTCCTTTATAATGCTCCTCCATGTATGCATTCAACACAAGATCATACTCTGTTGTTTCTAAAATCGTAGGAGAAAATAAAGTATATTCTACCAAGGCTTTTTTATCTGTTAAAGGAAGTAGATACATGAATGCTGTTGCATCCATTTGGGGAACATTAAAATCCATTAATCTTGCAATGGTGTCGTTGAAAACAGGCGTTTCAAACTCCACGACGATCCCTTTAAAATGTTGCCAAAGTGCGGATTGAATGCGGTCTCCATGTATACTTGAAAATACATAATCTGCATTGGCTGCACCGCCTTCCCAATTGACTCTTGCACCACTATTTGCTGGTTCAATACTTAATATTTTTGAAGCAACCCATTCCACATTGTCAAAGCCTTTTGCAAAAGCACTAATGTGTTGGTAAAAATCAATCCCTTGAATCATTTTATATTCAAAAGGAGCTGTTGGTAATAACCTTTGCATAGTCCCTTTTAAGACTTCTATATTCGACCATTTTTTACAAACAATGGATTCAAAGGGACCAGCTTGATCTTCCCAAAAACACCAGGTACGATCGTTCCCTTTATTAAAATTGGCATCCACCACCAATATCTTTTTTTTGCTTAAGATAGGATCCTGCAATAAATGGTATAACAAGGAATAGCCGGCGCAACCTGCACCGGCTATTATGTAATCATATTTATTTTGGGTTTGCAATGGACTAACCGTTATTTTGAATCATTTCGTCACGTCTTACTTTGTCCCAATATTTTTTGGCCACAATCAACATCCCAAAACTTTCACTGTCTTCTTTCCCTAAATGTTTGTGATGCATTTTATGTGCCCAACGGATAGCCTTGATATATCTATTATTAGATTTAGTAAACCATTTGATTCTTTGGTGTATAATCACTTCGTGTACAATAAAATAAGCAAACCCGTACATTGCTACTCCAGTTCCGATACCAGATAACCATGGCATGGCATTGAATGTACCATAAAATATACAAGCCATACTAGGAATCGCGAAGATCAAAAAGAACGCATCGTTCTTTTCAAAAAAATGGCCAGTTGGCTGATGATGATCTTCATGCAAGTACCATAAAAAACCATGCATGACATATTTGTGCGTTAACCAAGTAACACCTTCCATAATGGCGAAAGTCAATAACATTGAAATTAAGAAAATCATAAAGAAAGGTTTAAGAATACAAAGGTACTATAACAAATTTAAGCTTGCTCTAATTTTTGCATTGAATACAATAAATAATTTACCATAATCGGGTATCCTGATTCTGGTGCTTAACAGCGCCCCATGGTTGGTCTGTTTAATCTTCTTAAATAAAGCATAATAATATTTGAACGCCACATACACCCCAAAACGACAAGGCATAGGAAGGGCTTTAATACCCTCTAAAGCTGCATCAAAATCGGCTTGAATATCCGCCTCAATTTCTTGCTTATCTGCCAAACTAAAATTGCAAAAATCACAATTTGGGAAATACATACGTTCCATACCCACAAAATCTGCTTTGATATCCCTTAAAAAGTTCACCTTTTGAAAAGCAGCGCCTAAGCGTTGCGCAGATGGTTTCAATGTTTCATATTGCCCTTCATCCCCATTGCAAAATATTTTAAGACACATTAAGCCCACTACTTCGGCACTTCCAAAAATATATTGATTATAACTTGCTTCGTCATGTGACTGCTGAGAAAGATCCATCTCCATACTATATAAAAATGCATCTAATAAAGCCCTGTCAATTTTAAATTGATTGTAGGTTAATTGAAAACGATGTAAGATTGGATTTAAGCTGATGCCATTGTCCAATGCGGCATAGGTATCTGCCTTGAATGTGGTAAGTAATGTGGCTTTATCATACTCATGAAAAGTATCTACAATTTCATCTGCAAATCTTACAAATCCATAAATATCATAAATAGGTTGACGCAGTGTCTTATCCAATAATCCAATAGCAGATGAAAAACTAGAACTATACATTAAAGTAGTGTACTTGCTACTTTGAGCGGTGACTTCGTTGTATAATGTTAATGAAGACATACTGAATTATGCTTTATGTTTTTGATCCACAAGCTTCGCCACCACTTCCCCACTGATTAAACTTGGCGGCACGCCTGGACCAGGTACTGTTAATTGACCAGTGTAATATAAGTTATTTACTTTTTTACTTTTACAACTTGGTTTTAAATTTGCCGTTTGCAATAAAGTATTGGCTAAGCCATATGCATTACCTCTAAAGGAATGATAGTCTTCCTTAAATTCCTTTACTGCAAAAGAACGCTTATATACAATGGAACTTCGTATAGACTGACCAATTCGCTCCTCGAATCGTTGAATGATCATCTCGAAATATTGATCTCGAATCTCTTCGGTATCCCCTTCTAAACCTGCTGCAATTGGGATCAATAAAAATAAGTTTTCACAACCTTCTGGTGCCACAGTTGGATCTGTTACAGAAGGTGCACTTGCATAGAACAATGGTCTTGTTGGCCATTTAGGATCGGTGTATATTTCGTGTCCATGCAATCCAAAATCGGTATCAAAAAATAATTGATGATGCAAGACACCCTCTAATTTTTTATTCAATCCCACATAATACAATAAGGAACTTGGTGCCATCACCCTGCTATCCCAATAAGCAGTCGAATATGATTGATATGCTGGTGCCAATAATTTGGTTTCAATATGATGGTAATCGCCCGCACCAATCAATACATCCATGGTGTATTGTTGTTGCTCACCTGTTGCATATTTTAAAGTATGCACAGCAACTGCTTTTCCAGATTGTACTTCGATCGAAGTGACTTCCTCCCCTAATTTAAATTGCACACCTAAGGAAGTTGCTAAATCATACATCCCTTGTACAATACTATACATACCAAATTCTGGATACCAAGTACCACCTTTAATATCTGCATAATTCATCAAGCTGTATAAAGCAGGTGTTTTTTCTGGCAATGCCCCTAAAAATAATACTGGAAATTCCATCAATGATTGAATAGATGGATGTTTAAAAAATTTAGCAACATGTTTTTTCATCGATTGAAAAACATCTAATTTAAAAACGCCTTTCACTAAATCCATGTCCAAGAATTCTGTCAATGACAAACCTGGATTATGCACTAGCTTTCCGACACCAACATCGTATTTGAATTTGGCTTCTGCCATAAAAGCATCTAATGCTTTGGCTGCACCTGGTTCTACCGACTCTAATAAATTTTGTAATTCCTTGTAATTAGCGGGAATATCCCAACCTTCTTTTTCAAAATAAACTCTGTAAGAAGGATCTAATCTTTTAAGTGCGTAGTAATCGCTCACTTTTTTTCCAAAGGCATTAAAATACCTTTCAAAAATATCTGGCATCCAATACCAACTAGGACCCATATCAAATGTAAAACCTTCGGCTTTAAACTTTCTTGCTCTACCACCAGGTAGATCGTGCTTTTCAATGACTGTAACTTCCCAACCCATTTTTGCTAAGAAACTTGCGGCAGATAAACCTGCAAAACCCGCTCCTATAACAATTACTTTTTTTGATGTCGATGACATGAATTTAATATCGTTGAATTTTTTGCTTTAAAATTTTTCTAGCAAAGTGAATTCTACTTTTGATTGTACCAAGAGGCTCATTTAGTGCTTCTGCAATTTCATTGTATTTATAACCTTCGTAGTATAAATTAAATGGTGTTCTAAATAACTCTGGCAAATCATGTATGAATTGATTTACTTCCTTCAAATTTAAGTTAGTTATTCCATCATTCACCACCTTATTGAAAGTTTGATCGATTAAAAAATCGTTCGGGCTATTATCCAACACAGTTGATTGCTTGGCTTTACGACGATAATCATTGATAAAAATATTGCGCATAATGGTATACAACCACGCTTTAATATTGGTTCCTACATTGTACTTATCTTTATTAGAAATCGCTCTATACAGTGTGTCTTGGAATAAATCTTTAGCAGACTCATGATCCTTAGTAAGATTGATTGCAAAAGGTCTTAAAAACTCCGCATTTTCTGTAAGTAGTAAACTAAATTCTGCGTTTGACATACATTTATGTTTAATGTTTGAGGGATAAAGTTAAACATAATAAATTGAGAAAAGCTAGTTTTTGTTTAATTATTTTTAAAAAATATTAAACAGAATCGATTTGGACAAAGAGATGGCAGGCCTAAAATACATAAAGCATTGTAATAGAGTAAGTTGAGTGTGCAGCACAGATGCTAGCATACACTTTATTTCACTGTGATGTTGAGGAAGGAGTAGGTGGAAGAAGATGATTCTGGTTTGATTAAACCTTAAACTTGTACCTTAAATCTCTTGTAAAAAGGCAATAGTCTCAACCAAGCTTCTCTTTAAATGAATGTTCGGAGAGATCTTACCCTTGTATTCTTGGATCAATTGACCTGATAAAATGATAGGTATCTGAGAATTGATAGTCGCTAAATTGCTGAAGAATTTATCCAATTTGAAATTTCTTGCAGGCATGGTAATATGACAGTACAAGTAATCTACTTTCTTGAACTCAGTTAAATATTTCAAGTCTACCATTGGTACGTTGGTACCTAAGTAATCTACATAAATACCCTTTTGTTTCAATAGGAAATGTACGTACAACAAACCTAATTCATGGTATTCTCCTTCTGGAAGGAATAACACGATTCTCTTAGTATAAGTTAACAATGGCGTAAGACGCTCAATCCCTAAGATAATCTTTTGACGTACGATATTGGTAGCCAAGTGTTCCTGTGCAGGGTTGATATGATTGGTTACCCAAAGAATACCTACACGCTCCAAATAAGGGAAGATAATTTCATTGATGGCTTTCTCGATCCCCTTTTGACCAATATATAAATCTAATTGGCGCTCAAAAGCAACCATATTTAAACTCACCATTTCCTTAATCAAGGCATTCACCACGCGCTCTTTTTGAGCATCCAACTGGTTCAAGGCCATGATCTTCTCTTCCATCTGCTCGGAAGACATTTTGTCAATATGAGAGATCTTAAAACCGTACTTATTTAAAAGGGATACGTTTAAAATCACCTTCAATTCATCTGCAGAATATGACCTGATATTCGTTTCTGTTCTTTGAGGTTGCAAAAAATTATAGCGCTGCTCCCATATACGTATGGTGTGTGCTTTAATTCCAGAAATTTTCTCTAAATCCTTGATTGTATAAGATGACATACTACAAAAACAACAATATGACTGAATAGTTCAGTGAATCTTGAAATAAGTATTTTAATACCAGTTTTGTCTAACAATTAAAGTTTTTTATAAGCTTTTAGTCAACAAAACTACTTTTTTAGGCCACGTAAGTATTCGCCGTACCCGCTTTTAGCATACTTATCGGCCAAAACCAATAATTGTGCTTTATCAATAAAGCCCATTCTAAAAGCTACTTCCTCAATACATCCTATTTTTTGGCTTTGACGCTTCTCAATCACTCTTACAAACTCACAAGCATCGGCTAGGGATTCAAAAGTGCCTGTGTCTAACCAAGCGGTACCTCTATTCATGATACCTACTTGTAATTGCTTTCGCTCTAGGTACACTTTGTTGACGTCAGTGATTTCATATTCGCCTCTTGGTGAAGCTGGTATATTCTTAGCAATCTCTACTACATCGTTATCATAAAAATATAAACCAGGTACTGCGTAATTGGACTTAGGCGCTTTTGGTTTTTCTTCTAAAGAAAGTGCATTGTTGTTTTCGTCGAACTCCACCACACCATAACGCTCTGGGTCATTCACTTCGTAAGCAAAAACCGCAGCACCATCCACATCGTTAAAGGATTGAACTAGTTTACTAAATCCTGCACCATAAAAAATATTATCTCCTAATACCAAGGCTACTTTATCTTTTCCCACAAAATCAGCACCTATCACAAATGCTTGTGCTAAACCATTTGGCACTGCTTGCACTGCATAACTAAATTTGCAACCTATTTCAGCACCATCCCCTAGTAATCTTTTAAACTGATCATTGTCTTCGGGTGTAGTGATAATCAATACTTCCTTGATACCTGCTAACATTAGAACTGACAATGGATAATAGATCATTGGCTTATCGTAGATAGGCATTAATTGCTTACTAATACCTTTGGTAATTGGATACAATCTTGTACCTGATCCACCTGCTAATATAATTCCCTTCATACTATTTTTATTTCTGTGTTAAAGACTCGCCGCGTATTCCGCGAAGCTGCCTAATGTTTTATCTTTTTCCGAAAATATCAATTCTGATGTTGGTAATCTCCAATCAATATTTAAATCAGCATCATTGTACATAATGCCCACTTCGTTGCCTGGTTCGTAAAACTTATCTACTTTATAAAAGAAAGTAGCATATTCACTTAACACCACAAATCCATGTGCAAATCCTGCAGGTACAAAAAACTGTTTATTATTATCCGCACTTAATTCAATGGCATGATGTTGTCCAAAACTTGGTGACCCTTTTCTTAAATCCACCGCAACATCTAACACTGATCCTTCTAAAACCCTGACTAATTTTGCTTGCGCTGCAGCACCTCTTTGCATATGCAAACCTCTCAATACCCCTTTTGAAGACCTTGATTGATTATCCTGTACAAATTCAATCTCCAATCCTGTAGCCGCTTTAAAGTCCCTACTATTATAGGTTTCAATAAAATAACCACGGGCATCGCCATTCACTTTCTCGTGAATAATAAAACAATCTTTCAATGGGGTCTGTTCTACTCTCATTATCTATTTGTATACATTTCGTTATAGTATTGTTGGTAAGTACCACTCGTTACATTCGTCAACCACTCTTCGTTGTTCAAATACCAATCAATCGTTTCTGCTAAGCCTTGTTCAAAAGTAACAGAAGGACTCCATCCTAATTCCTTGTTTAATTTAGTCGCGTCAATTGCATAACGACGATCATGGCCTGGACGATCTTTCACATAAGTGATCAAGCTTTCGCTCTCTCCTTTTGCTCTTCCTAATTTTTCATCCATTTGATTGCACAATAATTTCACTAAATCAATATTCGTCCATTCATTGAATCCGCCAATATTATAAGTATCCTCGCGTTTACCTTGGTGGAACACTAAATCTATCGCACGTGCATGGTCTTTTACAAATAACCAATCACGTGTGTATAAACCATCCCCGTATACAGGCAATGGTTTTTTAGTGATGATATTGTGAATGAACAATGGTATTAATTTCTCTGGAAAATGGTTTGGGCCATAGTTATTAGAACAGTTAGAAATCACCGTTGGTAAATGATAGGTCTCGCCATAAGCTCTTACAAAATGGTCACTCGCTGCTTTACTTGCTGAGTAGGGAGAATTTGGATCATACGGTGTAGTCTCGGTAAACAAACCTTCCTTACCTAAGCTTCCATATACTTCATCTGTGGAAACATGGTAAAACAAATGGTCTCTTTGATTGTCCCAAGAACCATCATGCGCTTTCTCATAACTCAAATCACCCTTCCAATATTCCTTTGCGGTATTTAATAAATTCACCGTACCAATCACATTCGTGTATACAAAATCCAAAGGCG
The DNA here is from genome assembly GCA_945877085.1 of Chitinophaga pinensis. Lineage (GTDB taxonomy): Bacteria > Bacteroidota > Bacteroidia > Chitinophagales > Chitinophagaceae > Sediminibacterium > Sediminibacterium pinensis_G. Next base: position 14,641 of record CAMCQV010000019.1, on the reverse strand, counting down.
AAACAATGCTTCTATCCACATGCGATTCTGCAGCCAAATGGATGACATCTGTAATAGTATGTTTTGCAAAAATGTCTTTCAATGCAGCTGCATCTAAAATATCTGCTTTTACAAAATGATAGTTCGCGGCTTTTTCGATATCCTTTAAATTCTCTAAATTACCTGCATAGGTTAATGCATCTAAATTAAAGATCTGATAATCAGGATATGTATTGACAAATAAACGCACTACATGCGATCCGATAAAGCCCGCTCCTCCTGTAATTAAAATGTTCTTTTTCATGGTCATTTATGAGGCACAAAGATATTAATAACGACATATATATAAGAAAGTAATTTGACCATAAATGGCGCATAAACCCAAGATTCTTACTACATTTAAATCCTAAATGGTCAATATGTTACAAAAGGAAAGGTATTATGCATTGGATGTTTTTAGAGGGGCTACCGTGGCCTTGATGATTCTTGTAAATAACCCTGGTTCTTGGGGACATATTTTTAGCCCTTTAGCCCATGCGAGTTGGCATGGATGCACCCCTACCGACTTAGTTTTTCCGTTCTTTTTGTTTGCTGTGGGTAACGCCATGGCTTTTGTGATGCCAAAATTTGAAAAAGGCACGCCAACTGATTTTTGGAAAAAAGTAGTGAAGCGAACAGTATTGATTTTCTTGATTGGGTTGTTTTTAAATTGGAGTCCCTTTGTAAAATGGTCCGATGGACATTTAGTGGCAAAGACCTGGGAGAACATTCGCATTTTAGGCGTCTTACAGAGAATTGCTTTTTGTTATTTTTTCGCTTCTGTGATAGTGTATTATGGAAAATCTAAAATGGCTTTTTATATTGGTGCACTTATTTTGATTGCTTACTGGATGTTGTGTTTTTTATTAGGCACCCAAGGGCATCCTTATAGCTTGTCTGGATTTTTTGGCAATGCATTGGATCAAACAATTTTAGGTGTGAACCACATTTACAAAGGAGAAGGTGTACCATTTGATCCAGAAGGATTGATTAGCACATTGCCAGCCATTGTGCAAGTGATTTTTGGATTTTTAGTGGGTGAATACATTCAAGCAAAAGGAAAAAGCTTTGAGATGCTTGCACAGTTATTATTAGCTGGAGTCATATTGGTTTTAGCTGGATATATTTGGGACTTTAGTTTCCCTATCAATAAAAAAATATGGACCAGTAGTTATGTGTTGTATACTTCTGGATTAGCAATCATCACAATAAGTGTGCTCATTTATTTATTAGAATTTAAAAATAGCAAAGGTAGATGGAGCCATTTCTTTGATGTATTTGGAAAGAACCCTTTATTTATTTTTGTACTCAGTGGATTTTTGCCAAGAGTACTCGCTTTATTAAGATGGGTAGATCATACAGATGAAAAAGGAGAGCCAGTCTACACTTCGGCCCTGCCTTGGTTTTACCAACATATTTGTAAAAATATTTCGAGCGATCTAAGAGTAGGCTCTTTTGTTTATGCTATCTGTTTTATTACCTTCTTTGCAGTACTTGCAAATATATTAGACAAGAAAAAGATTTACATTAAAGTATAATAGACCAATAAATCTATTGATAAAAAGGAAGGAAGGAAAAAATTAACCCTTCAGCGTCTTCAACAATTACTTAAAAAGTCCTGCTGCTTTTTCTAGGCTTTCTGGTTTACCTACATCCAATAATATACCATCACTATGGTCATAAAAATGAATGGCATAATGTTGTGCAATTTGTAAATAAGCATCAATCAGAGAAAACTTACCTTGCATATTCAATGCTTCAAAAAAATTGGCGTGCACAATTTGTATTCCACTGAATGCTTTAGGAACAGCCATGGCAGGGTCTTTTAAAGGATTGGCCCATTTTTCCTCATTGGTTGTATTGTTCCTCCAGCCACACAATGTGCCTGCTGTATTGAAAATTAAATTTCTACTTGTAGTACGATTGGTCACTGCTAAAGTAGCCACCATCTCTCCTTCGGACAATGCATCAAAAGCTTTATCTGCTTCAAGCATTTTACCCAAATCTAAATCGGTTAATATATCTGCATTCATCACCAACCATTTAGCTTCATTCTCAAAATGCGCTTTCGCTCTTAATAATCCGCCGCCTGTTTCAAGTACTTCGTCCGACTCGTCAGAGATCCTTATACTAGATCCCCAGCCTTTATTTTTTTGAATGGTATCTATAATTTGATCTGCAAAATGATGCACATTCACCACTACTTCATAAATCCCATATGCTTGTAGGTATTCAATATTGCGTTGTAATAATGACTTGCCATTCACAATGGCCAAAGCCTTAGGATGATGATCTGTAAAGGGCTTCAGCCTAGTCCCTAATCCTGCAGCTAAAATCATTGCCTTCATAAAAAAATTATTTTACCCAATTGATTTGGTTGGTATGCGCTAAAATGACTTTCACTTTATACTTGTTCTTTAAATGTCTTGCAGTTTGTTCTGCAGCAAAGACACTTCGGTGTTGGCCACCCGTACAACCAAAATTAATTTGCAAGGATTCAAAATCTCTAGATAAATAATTTTCAACAGTGATATCTATTAAATCCCAAACACTATTTAAAAAAGTATTCATCTTGGTTTTTTGTTCTAAGAAATCTTGCACTGGCTTATCTAATCCAGAAAGTTGTTTATAATCATCAAACCTGCCCGGATTTAAAATCCCGCGCATATCAAAAATAAATCCACCACCGTTTTCTGATGCATCCGAAGGCAACCCTTTTTTATAGCTAAAACTATTGATGGTAATCACCAATGGTGTTTTTTCAGTGGCTTGCATAGGTGTAAATCTGTTCAATACATCATCGCCTACCATCCACTTTAATATACCAGCAAAAACCGGCGTGTCTTTATCTAAAGCATAGACCTCTAAAAAGCTTTTTAAATTTCTCAAACCCAATGGGATACTGGTTAAGAAGTGTGCCTTACGTTCAAACAAACCTCTAAATCCATACGCGCCCAATACCTGCAACAATCTTAATAATACAAAACCATGGTATTGTTTTTTAAATAAAGAGGCATCAATGGTTTCACCTAAAACTTCTCCTGCTTCTCGGATGTAATCATTTAACAATCGCTCTTTCCATTCATTGGATAGTTCTGCTTTTGCTTGCCATAATAAAGATGCCACATCATAAGGCATGCCGCCCTTCATCCCCCCTTGGAAATCGATAAAAAACACTTCATCATCTTTAACGATAATATTTCTGCTCTGAAAATCACGGAACATGAAATAATTAAAATGGCTGTCGGACAATTGATCGCTTAATAATTCAAACTCATTAATCAATGCCTGTTTGTCATAAGGATATTGTAAAGTGTCTAAGAAATAATATTTGTAATAAAGCAAATCAGTCAATACCGCATGTTTTCCAAAAGTTTTTGAAGTGAGGCATTTTGAATAATCCAATCCCTCACTGCCTTTCACTTGCAACTGCGCCAATGCTTTTAAACTCTTTTGGAATAACTGATATACTCTTTCGGTCTTACCTTCTTTTTCTAATACGTCTAATAAGGATTCTGAACCAAGGTCTTCTTGTAAATAAATCTTTTGGTCTGCACTCACTGCCAACACTTTTGGCACAGGCAATCCTTTTGAATGAAAATGCTGCGCAAAATAAATGAAGGTATCGTTCTCTTTAAGATTCAAATTATAAGTAGCGATATAAGAATGAGCCCCTTCTTTGATTCTAAAATAGATTCGATCTCCCCCACTTTGTGGAATTTTTTCTATGTGCTCCCAATCCTTACCTGCGTAGGATGAAAAAATTTGTTTGATCGATTCTAGTATTGCTTCCATGAACTTTGAATAGGGGTTTTAACAGCACTAAAAGTAATTAAATAATTTTAGCTTACGAAAAAACTAAAAAATGTGGTAAATTCAATCAAATTAACCCCCTTATGAACAGACAAACCATGTCATTGAGACAAGTAATGTTAATGCTGTTGCTCTCCTTTTTTTCAGTAGCAGCGATCGCCCAAACACAAAAAATCACTGGAACAGTGGTGGATAGTAAAGGCACGCCCTTGGAAGGTGTCACAGTAAAAGTTCAAACAACCAATGCTTTGACCACTTCTAACAAGGCTGGTGCATTCACGATCAATGCCAAAACAGACGACTTAATTGAATTTAGTTTTGTGGGCTTTGAATCTAAAAAAGTAAAAGCAACCAATGGTAGCTTAAATGTTGTTTTGAATGCTGCTACAACAGACCTTCAGGATGTGATCTTGGTAGGAAGTCGTGGTACCGGTCGCGCTAAATTAGAGTCGCCAGTGCCAGTAGACGTAATCAAAATTTCAGAAGTCGCTATCAACACGGCAAGAATGGATTTAACTTCTTCTTTAAATTATGCAGCCCCTTCTTTTAACTACAATAAACAATCAGGAGCAGATGGTGCTGACCACGTAGACATAGGTACATTAAGAGGTTTAGGACCTGATCAGACCTTGGTTTTGATCAATGGTAAGCGCAGACATAGCACTGCCCTTGTAGGTTTATTTGGTACAAGAGGTCGTGGAAATTCAGGTGTAGACTTGAATGGATTTTCTCAAGCATCTGTGGATAGAATTGAGATCTTAAGAGATGGCGCTTCTGCACAATATGGATCTGATGCGATTGCTGGTGTGATGAACGTGATTTTAAAGAAGAATACCAATGAGTGGAATGTAATTACAGGCTTAGCAGGTTACTATGATAAAAAATTCAACACGAATCAATTCAAAGACAATAAAGACTATTTATACGGCAACCCTATAGATGGTGTAACAAGTGCCATTCAAGCCAACCGTGGTTTTGATTTAGGTAAAAAAGGCGGATTTATTAATTTGTCTTTTGATGTATTGGATCAAGGAAAAACTTTCCGTCAAGCAGCAAGTTCAGACATTGCAGACAAAGATGGTTTGCCTACTAACACTTGGAGACAAGGTTTTGGAGATGGCTCTTTGACTTCATATGGCGCCATGATGAACTTAGAATTACCATTGGGTGACAATATTAAATTTTATGCATTTGGCGGAATGAATAATAAAAAATCAGACGCTTATGCATACACAAGAAACTGGTCTGCAAGACCAACACGTTTCCCAGTAAATAAGGATGGTTCATTGATATTTGTTCCAGAAATTATGTTCCAATCTGGTTCGGGTGATACTAGTTTTAATCCACGCATACAAGCAGAAATCAAAGACATCTCTATGGTGACTGGTTTCTCTAAAGAAAATAAAAATGGATGGAACTGGGATTTCAGTAACGCATTTGGTTACAATGATTTTCATTATTTCGGAGCAGGCACATTCAATGCTTCTGATATTGGCAATGTCACAAAAACAAGTTTTGATGATGGTGGATTTAATTTCTTACAAAACACCACCAACTTTGATTTATCTAAGCAATTTGGCACAGTGAACAACGGTGGTCTTAGAGTAGCTTATGGTGCTGAATTAAGATATGAAGCATACCGCATTAATAGAGGTGAAGTGGCTTCTTATAAAGCATTCCCAAATACTTTTGGTTTACAGCAAGCACCTGGTGCACAAGGCTTCCCTGGATTTAGTCCAGAAGATGAGGTAGATGCAAACAGAATGGTTACAGGTATGTATGGTGATTTGGAATACACACCTTCTGAAGCATTTTTAATTACTGGTGCTGTTCGTTTCGAAAACTATTCTGACTTTGGTGCAGTAAGTACATTTAAAACATCCTTCCGATATAAAGTTACCAATAACTTTAATTTCAGAGGATCATTCAGTACAGGTTATCGCGCGCCTTCTTTACAACAAAAATATTTCAGCAATACACTTACTTCTTTCTCTCAAGGAAATTTAGTACAATCTAGGGTTGCGAATAACAACGATCCAATTACTAAATTAGCGGGTATCCCAGCTTTAAAACAAGAGACTTCAAATAATATGAGTCTTGGTTTTTCTTGGAAACCAATGCAAGGTTTATCTGTAACGGTGGATGGCTATCAAATTAAAATGAAAGATCGCGTGGTATTGTCTGGATTATTTAGCGCAGGCGACGAAACTTTGCCAACTGCATTAACAGACAAATTAAATAGTCTTGGTGTAGCAACAGCGCAATTCTTTGCGAATGCAGTAAACACAACTAATACGGGTGTAGATATCGTTGTGGACTACCAAAAGAAACTATCTGCTACAGAAAAATTAAAGTTCTTATTAGTAGGTAATTTTCAAGGAATTGATATCGACGCAATCAATGTACCTGATGCATTGAATACCAACGAATACAATGCAAATACATTCTTCAATGACAGAGAGAAGTTCTTCTTAAAAGCTTCTGCACCTGCTTCTAAATTATCTTTCACAGCAGACTACACTAAAAAGAAAGTGAGTGTTGGTGCAAGAGTGACTTATTTTGGCAAGTTAACTTTGACAGGATTTGGATATAACGGAGATGGCATTGATCCAATGGTGCCAACGGATGACGAGAATGATATAGAAGATTATCCTACAAGTGGTTTTGTACCAGAACACTTTAACTATGGTGGCAAATTCACAACAGACATCTACAGCAATATTCAATTGAGTAAGAAAGTAAGTTTCATCCTTGGTGCAGACAATATATTCAATGTACACCCCGACTTTGCTGTGAATCCTCAAGCAAAATATTGGGCAGGTGACAATGAAACTGGTGGACCATGGGATGGCGTTCAAATGGGCTACAATGGTTTAAGACTATTTACCAAATTAGCTTTCCGATTCTAAATCATATCGCAATATTGTAATAACTTTAAAGCCTCTCTATTTATTTAGGGAGGCTTTTTTAATCCTATACTAATGGTGCGTAAATAAATAGCTTTATTTAAGACTCCAATTAATAGTTTACAAATAATAGTTTTATTTGTGACTCCTATTTATAGTTCGTAAATAAATAGCTTTATTCACGACTCCTAAAAACGTCGCTGCTCATAAACTATTTATTTACTCAAAATATTTAGATAAAAGCTATCAAATAACGATATATAAAATTTAAAAAATAAAATGAAAAAAATAATTATCTGTTGTGCAATGATCGCCTTAACAACACTTAGTGCATCAGCACAGAATGGCATTGTTGTTTTTCAAACAGATTTTGGTAGTAAGGATGGTGCAGTGTCTGCTATGAAAGGCGTGGCTAGTAGTGTGAACGCTAATTTGAAATTATATGATTTAACAAATGAGATTCCTGCTTATAATATTTGGGAAGCCGCTTACAGATTAGACCAAACAGTGCCTTATTGGCCTGCTGGCACTGTCTTTGTTTCTGTGGTAGATCCCGGTGTAGGCACCAACAGAAAATCGGTGGTGGCTAAAACAAAATCAGGACATTTTATTGTGACACCAGACAATGGCACACTCACTTTACTTGCTGCTAGTATTGGAATAGAATCGATGCGTGAAATTGACGAAGTAGTAAATAGAAGGAAAAACTCTGGCGCCTCTTATACTTTTCATGGCAGAGATGTGTATGCCTATACCGCAGCAAGACTCGCTTCTAAAACAATTACGTTTGAATCGGTGGGTCAATTATTGGCACCAAAACCATTTTTACTTGCTTATCAAAAAGCAAGCCTGAACAACAATACATTAAAAGGTAATATCGATATCCTAGATATTCAATACGGCAATCTGTGGACCAATATTGGTCAGGATCTTTGGAAAAATTTTGTCGCAATACCTCATGATAAAAAAATCATTGTAGTGAAAGTGTTGCATCAACAAAAATTAGTGTTCCAAGGCGCCATGCCTTTTGAAAATACTTTTGGTGGCGTTGCTGTTGGTAAGCCCCTTGCTTACTTAAATAGTTTGATGCAATTGTCCTTTGCTTTGAACCAAGGCAGCATGGCCGAAAAATACAATATTGGATCGGGCCCAGATTGGACGGTTGAAATTACCTGGGGTGATTATTTAAATTAATGCCGATTGATTCATAAACTCCGCTAACAAACTATGAAAATGGTGTGTGCCTTGTTCGCGCTTGGTCGCATACCTTCCGTGATGATAAAATCTTGAGCGGATTCCTTGTTGCACATGCTCTACCACTTCTTCATCCTCTTGTTCTACACTCTCTAATCCTACGCCTGCGCCTGTGTCTAGCTTGCTTGCATCATACACAAAACTTAAGAAAGTGACTTTGGTATTACCCGCATCGATAGGTGTCACAATATTCAATGACAATCCCCATGGATAAAAATTAAACATCATATTCGGGAAGACCCAAAAATAATATGCAGCAATATTTTTTCCTGCATCCACATGCCCTACTGGTAAATCAAAACAATGCTCCGATGATTTAGAAGCACCAATTTGTAAATTCGAATACTTAAAAATATCTGTTGTGTAATCTTTGAAATCTAAAAACGCATTGAGTCCCGGATGCACAAATGGAATATGAAATCCCTCTAAATAATTTTCACAGTACAAAGCCCAATTCGCTTTAATATAATAATCACTCGTTCTACTTGGATCATATACTAATTTGTCGATTGGTAAAAAACCAATGCGCGCTTCCATCTCCTTAAAAAATAATTCAGGGCCTAATCCTTTTTTAATTTGTGTAAACAATAAAGGACCCCATTGGTATAAAGGCAAATCATGTAAATGATTGTTCTCTGGAATAAAATTTTCTACTTCCTTGAACTCCGGCATGGAAATAAATTTTCCATCTAAATGAAAAGCCCTACCATGGTATTTACAACGCAGGTGTTTTAAACCAGTACAAGGTTCGTACACCATTAAATTTCCACGATGCGTACATACATTCGACAAACAATGCACGCCCCCATCGGCATCCTTCGTAATTACCAAGGGCTCGTCGATATAATTTTCCAATAACCTAAACGGATGCGCATCCCCCACATTCGGGACCATCCCTGTATGACCAATATATTGCCAACTAGGTGCAAAGATTTGCTCCTTGGCTTTTTCCAAACAAGCGGGATCTAGGTAAAAGCTGGTATCGATGGTTTTTGCCCTCGCAATATTGGGATCTATGAAAAAGTTGGACATGTTGGGGTGCATTTATACCCCAAGATACAACATCAAGTAGTATAATCCATTGGTAATGAGGCCACAAAATGAGGATAAATTTCTCCCTCATTTTGATTAAATACTAAATTATTTAGTTAATATTGCTAATAAATTTAGCTAAATGGAATTTCAAGAGGAAGCATACGAACAAAAAACAGGTTATACGGGGGCTAAAAACTACCAGTCAGCGCAGATTGTACAAGCCAATGCCACTGGATTTGGTGCTGCATCGGACGATTTTATGGAAAGAGGCATTGACCTCAACGAGCAATTGGTGCGCAACAAACCTGCCACTTTTTTCTTTAGGGTCAATAGCGATGCCATGCTTGGCGCCGGGATTCATATTGGCGATACCTTAATTGTAGACAGAAGCATTCAAGCAAGATCGGGCAATGTGGTGGTCGCTGTATTGAATGGAGAATTTTTAGTGCGTCGTTTACAGGTGCAAGAACATAGCATTAGTTTATTACCAGAGAATAAAAAATATGGCAGTATTCAAGTGGCACAATTATCGGACTATAGCACTTGGGGGATTGTCACTTTTGTGATTCACGCTTTGTAATATTTACCTAGTTTATTTATACTTATTCTTAATTTATAAAAATGCAAGCCATTGTTGACTGCAATAGTTTTTACTGTTCCTGCGAAAGACTTTTTCAGCCACAGTTACAACACCGTCCGGTGATTGTATTAAGCAATAATGATGGCTGCATTGTGTCGCGTACAGACGAAGCAAAACAATTGGGCATCTCGATGGCCGTCCCCTATTTTCAGGCGAAAGATTTAATTGAAAAAAATGGTGTCACTACTTTTTCTTCTAACTATCATTTATACGGTGACCTAAGTTGGCGTGTGATGGAAACCATGAGACTATTGCTACCACCGGGTCATGTAGAAGTGTATTCGGTGGATGAAGCTTTTGTAGACCTCTCTCATCTACCTACATACGAGATTCATTCCTTTTGTTTGGAACTCAAAAATAAAATTGAACTATGGACAGGCATTTCTGTTTCTATTGGTGCCGCACCCAATAAAGTATTGAGTAAAGTAGCCAATCGTTTAGCGAAAAAAAATAAACTTAAAACCAATTGTATAGTAGTATTAGATACCACTAAAAAAATACAAGCGGCATTACAACAAACCCCTGTCGAAGATATTTGGGGTGTCGGTTTTAGTTATAGTGAAAAACTAAAAGTATATGGGATCAATACGGCTTATACATTAAGCATCAAAGACCTCAGTTGGGGTAAACGTTTTTTAGGTGGTGTGGTGGGGATGCGTTTGATACGCGAACTAAAAGGTTTTAAAAGTCATTTCATGCAAGCCCCAAGAACAGAAAAAAAAATGATTGCAACAACAAGAATGTTTGGACGTAATGTGACCGACTGGCAGGAAATAGAAGAAGCCCTTGCCACTTATACCACCAGGGCTGCCGAGAAACTAAGAAGACAACATAGTGCCGCTACAGGCATCGCTGTGTTCTTACTTAAAAAAGCACCCATTCAATTAGATGCTGCCTATTATAGCCGGGGCCGCCAAGTGAGTGGTTATACCCAGTTAGACAATCCTACCCAGAGCACCCCCGACCTAATCAAAGCAGTGATCGCCATTGGTAAAACCCTCTACGAAGAGGGCGAAATCTATAAGAAGGCCGGTGTGATCCTCAGTGGCTTCGTGCCCGATAGTGCCTTGCAAACCAATCTATTCGTTGCCCCTATTGATACGAAAAAGAAGAAGCTCATGCACGTGATTGACAATATGAACGCCGCCTACCGCAACGATGTGCTCAAATTTGGGACTAGCGGGACACAGAAAAACTGGAAAATGCGGAGCGAGAAACGAAGCAAGCGCTTTACCACCCGCTGGGATGAGCTTTGTATCGTAAAATAAGTAAAGTTGGTGGAAAACCATTTTATAAAAATTCGGATAAATGCTTTGGCTAATGTATTTTTGCACAATTTTATACCTATGAGCAATAATCTGAATTCCAACGAATCTGTACAATCGAAAAAGAAGAAAATAATTGTATTAGGGAGCGGTCCTAATCGTATTGGACAAGGTATTGAATTTGATTATTGTTGCGTGCATGGTTTATTGGCGGTGAAAGAATCAGGATACGAAGCGATTATGGTCAACTGTAATCCAGAAACTGTTTCTACCGATTTTGACATGGCGGATAAATTGTATTTCGAACCTGTTTTTTGGGAACACCTTTGGGAGATCATAGAACTAGAACAACCAGAAGGTGTGATTGTACAACTAGGTGGACAGACAGCATTAAAATTAGCGAAGCGTTTAACAGAGCGTGGCATCAAAATCATTGGTACTTCATTTGATAGTTTAGATATCGCAGAAGACAGAGGTCGCTTTAGTGATTTATTGAAAGATTTAAATATCCCTTACCCAGAATACGGCACAGCTTATACAGCAGACGAGGCGATTGAAGTAGCCAACAAAGTGGGTTACCCAGTACTTGTAAGACCAAGTTATGTCATTGGTGGACAAAGAATGCGTATTGTGATCAACGATGCAGAAGTAGAAAAAGCAGTCGTAAGTATCTTAAAACATATCCCAGAAAATAAAATATTAATTGACCATTTCTTAGATCGTTGTCAGGAAGCAGAAGTAGATGCAATTTTTGATGGTGAAACTTTTCATGTGATGGGTGTGATGGAACATATTGAGCCAGCAGGTATTCATAGTGGAGATAGCAATGCCGTATTACCAGCATTTAATTTAACGCCATTGATTGTGGCTACCATGGAATTTTACAGTGAAAAAATTGCACGTGCTTTAAATATCAAAGGTTTGATTAATATACAATTTGCCATCAAGGACGATAAAGTATATGTGATTGAAGCCAATCCAAGAGCATCAAGAACAACTCCATTTATTGCAAAAGCCTACCAGATTCCTTATTTAAACATTGCTACCAAGGTAATGTTGGGTGCGAATAAATTAACCGACTTTACGATGGAGAAAAAACTAGACGGATTCGCTATCAAAGAACCGGTATTTAGTTTTGATAAATTCCCAGGCGTGAATAAAGAATTAGGCCCAGAGATGAAGAGCACAGGAGAAGCCATCCGCTTTATCAAAGACCTACGCGATCCTTATTTCAGAACCTTGTACAAAGAGCGTTCAATGAACTTATCTCGATAGTTTGACTTTAATGATCCTAAAAAAGCCCTTACGATTTGTAAGGGCTTTTTTATTGCTTAAACATTTAATTTAATAAAGATGATAAGAATTTAAAAAATAGTACCCCGAGAGCGATATCGGTTCTTTCCGCTTGAGCGCGAGGGGTAGCTATATTTTAAATATTAAATATTGAATTATAAGTTTGTTCCGTACTGGTCGATTAAATAAATCACCGCCGCCATATTCACCGCACCTAATAATAGTTCACGCTTATTTACATTTTCAAAAACATCTGTTTTTGAGTGGTGTATATCAAAATAGCGTTGGCTATCTGGTACTAATCCTGCAAGTACGATAGAGGCATTCACATTTTTTAATGGGCCAATGTCTGCACCACCGCCACCAGCTGTGATCTCAGTTCCATAAGGCTTTAATAAATTAGCCCATTGTTGGAATTTTTTAAATTGCTCAGGACTTGTTGCACTGATACCAATTGCTCTTGGTGTAAATCCACCTGCATCACTCTCTAAAGCAAAAATATGTTTTTCATTATTTTGTTTGGCAAGCTCTGCATACTTAGCACCACCTTTACCTCCATTCTCTTCGTTTGCGAACAACACAAAACGAATAGTTCTTTTAGGCTTGTAGTTCAATGCTTTCATCGTGCGTAAAATTTCCATTGTTTGTACAATGCCAGCGCCATCATCATGTGCGCCTTCATTGACATCCCAGCTATCTAAGTGCCCACCAACAGTGATAATTTCATTTGGAAACTCGGAACCTTTAATTTCTGCTACGACATTATTTTCGTCTGCATCAGGTAAAAAGAAACCATAGGTTTGCATTTGCACAACCAATTGCTTGTTTCTAGATTGAGCCCAAACTTTTTTTGCATCATTTGGTCCTAAAGCCACAGCAGGAATTTTTGGATACGCTTCGTCATACACCATTGTTCCAGTATGCGGTGCGTTATCAGGTGCCGTACTCAATGAATGAATCATCACACCTACTGCACCATATTTAGCAGCTCGGCTAGCGCCAGATCGGCGATATACACCTGACTCACCATATGCTTTAAATGTTTGAATCGTTGTAGGATCAAATTGACTATGGTAGTAAACAATCTTTCCTTTTACTTCGTCTTTTCTTTTTTCCAATTCATCAAAATTAGCCACAGCCAATAATTCAGCTTCCACTAATCCTTTACTTGATAAAGAATTTCCCAAAGCAAATACTTCCAATTTATCCATAATTGGTTTTCCGTCTGCGGCAACCACTGCACTAAAATCTTTTCCACCGCGCTGCCAATTAGGTGTTTTACAAGCTTGCATATACACTTGGTCAGGCTTAAAGGATTCCATATGGCGCTTACCCCAGATCGCTGCATTTTGTTGCTGCGGAGAACCTGCTAAACGGCCACCAATATTTTTGGTTAACTCTCTTAATAAATCGTAGGCTTTACCATTTCTCATGATCTCGTCGGACATCATTTTAATAGTTGTACTGTCTGTCTTTGATTGCGCCTGTGCCATCAATGGAAGGGCAAAAAGGAATAGGAAAATTGTACGCATAATGTGCTTGTTTTAACTTTCAAATAATTTATTAAATATAACTAATTTTTATCGATTTTTTAGTTGTTCTTTGTAGTCACAATAGCTCAAAATGAAGATCGGAATAGTTTGTTATCCTACTTTTGGTGGTAGTGGTGTCTTAGCCACAGAACTTGGAAAAGCTTTAGCAGATAAAGGACATGAAATCCATTTTATTACTTACCAACAACCGGTTCGTTTAAATGGCTTTCACGAAAATATATTTTACCACGAGGTAAGGGTTCCTACTTATCCTTTATTTGACTTCCCTCCCTATGAATTAGCATTGGCAAGTACCATGGTGGATGTCATTTTAAACCATGACTTGGATTTGATTCATGCACACTATGCGATCCCACATGCTTCTGCTGCTTATACTGCAAAGCAAATTGTAAAACAAAAAACTGGTAGACTAGTTCCTGTCATCACCACTTTGCATGGAACAGATATTACATTGGTTGGTCGTGACAAAACCTACGAACCCGTTGTGACTTTTTCGATCAATGAAAGTGATGCGATTACTGCAGTGTCGGAAAATTTAAAACAAGAAACACTAAAGCACTTTGAGATCCGCAAAGAAATAGAGGTGATTCATAATTTTGTGGATTTAAAAAGATTTAATAAAAAGCCATTGGCTGCATTTAAAAAAGTGATTTCTGCGCATGAGGAAAAAATTGTGGTGCATGCATCTAACTTTAGAAAAATAAAAAGGATTGGCGATGTGATGGAAATATTTAAAAATATCCATGCAGCCACCCCTTCTAAATTATTGATGGTGGGCGATGGTCCAGAACGTCCTATTGCCGAGGACTTAGCAAGACAATACGGTATTGAGTCGGATGTACGTTTCTTAGGTAAGCAAGAACA
>CAMCQV010000018.1 GCA_945877085.1 Chitinophaga pinensis | reverse complement strand
ACAATCACAGTAAACGCTCAAAAAACAATCGTTGACGTTGCTGTAGGATCAAAAGACCACACAACTTTAGTAGCTGCTGTTAAAGCCGCTGACTTAGTTGCTACTTTACAAAGCGCAGGACCTTTTACAGTTTTCGCACCAGTGAATGCTGCATTTGGTAAACTTCCAGCTGGTACTGTAGAGTACTTACTTAAGCCAGAAAACAAAGCAACTTTAGCTAAAGTATTAACTTACCACGTTGTATCTGGTAGCTTCAATGCTGCTGCTGTTGTAAAAGCAATTACAGATGGTGGTGGTTCAGTAACATTAAAGACTGTTAGTGGTGGTAACTTAGTTGCTTCTATTAAAGAAGGTAAAGTTATTTTAACAGACGAAAGAGGTGGTGTTGCTACAGTAGTTGCTACTGACTTAGCTGCAAGCAATGGCTTGATCCATGTATTGGATGCTGTTGTTTTACCTAAATAATTTCAGTAAGTAATATCTCGCATTAAAATAAATTAATGCCAAGAATTTATAGATGAATTAAAAAAAGGGTTTACGATATTAAGTCGTAAACCCTTTTTGTTTTATGCCGAACCCAATGTGTAAATTAGAATTTTACTTGATCACACCCAACTCCTTACCCACTTCTATAAATGCTTGAATAGCTTGATCCAAATGAGCTCTTGTATGTGCAGCTGAAATTTGTACACGAATTCTTGCTTGACCCTTCGCAACAACTGGATAATAAAATCCGATAACGTAAATACCTTTTTCTAATAATTTTTCTGCCATTTTTTGAGATACCACCGCATCATATAACATGATTGGTATGATTGGATGTGTACCAGGTTTAATATCAAACCCTGCTGCAGTAATTTTTTCTCTGAAATAAGTAGTGTTCGCTTCTAATGTATCTCTAAGTGCTGTGGTTTGTGATAATAAATCAAAAACCGCAATAGACGCGCCAGTAATAGAAGGCGCTAAAGTATTTGAAAATAAATAAGGTCTTGAACGTTGTCTTAATAAATCAATGATTTCTTTTTTACCAGATGTAAATCCACCTGATGCGCCGCCTAATGCTTTTCCTAAAGTACCTGTGATAATATCTACTCTTCCCATCACGCCTTTTAATTCATGCACGCCTCTTCCTGTTTTTCCTAAAAAGCCGGTTGAATGACATTCATCTGTCATGACAAGGGCTTCATATTTTTCTGCTAATTCAACAATTTTATCTAACTGCGCAATGGTACCATCCATTGAGAATGCGCCATCTGTTACAATGATTTTTTGTACTGCACCTGCAGCAATTGCTTCTTTTAATTTTGCTTCCAAATCCTCCATGGAATTGTGCTCATAACGATACCTCATTGACTTAGTAAGTCTTACACCATCTATGATGGATGCATGGTTTAAGGAATCAGAAATGATTGCATCCTTTTCACCAAACAAGGGTTCAAATACACCACCGTTTGCATCAAATGCTGCGGCATATAAAATAGTATCTTCTGTACCTAAAAATGCGGAAATTTTTTCTTCTAAAGTTTTATGAATATCCTGTGTGCCGCAAATAAAACGTACAGAGGATAATCCATATCCATGGCTGTCAATGGCAGCTTTTGCTGCTTCAATCACTTTTGGATGTGAGGATAATCCTAAATAATTATTGGCACAAAAATTCAACACATGCTGGCCACCTTGTATCGTAATTTCTGCTGCTTGAGCAGATGTAATGATTCTTTCTTTTTTGTATAAGCCCGCTTCTTTAATCGCTTCTAATTCCTTTGCTAAAATTGGTTGTAATTGATTGTACATATTTTCTATTTAGACTCGTTATAATTAAAAAATGCTGGTAAGTGCTTCACAATGTTTGCTGTCATTGCTTTTAAATCAAATTTTGGTTGCCAATGCCAATCCTTTGTTGCAACACTATCGTCTATACTATTCGGCCAACTGTCTGCAATTTGCTGTCTAAAATCTGGCTCATATGTTATTTCAAAATTTGGATAATGCGCCAATAAACTTTGATGTATTTCCTTAGGCGAAAAACTCATACCCGAAAGATTGTAACTAGTTCTTACTGTGATACTTTCTTTTGGTGCATCCATTAATTGTAATGTTGCATGAATGGCATCATCCATATACATCATTGGTAAATAAGTATCCTCACTTAAAAAGCATGTGAAATTTTCTCCCTTCACTGCTTTATGATAAATATCTACTGCATAGTCCGTTGTTCCTCCACCTGCTAATGACTTGTAGCCAATTAAGCCTGGATACCTTAAACTCCTTACATCTACGCCATATTTATTAAAATAATATTCGCACCAATGTTCTCCTGCTAATTTTGAAATACCATAAACTGTATTGGGATCTTTAAATGCTTTTTGAGGCGTTTGATCTTTGTCTGAATTTGGACCAAACACTGCAATGGAACTTGGCCAGAATATTTTTTCAATTTTATGGTCTTTTGCAACTTCTAACACATTTAACAATCCACCCATATTCAAATCCCAAGCTTGTACTGGATTTTTTTCACCTAAAGCAGAAAGGATTGCAGCTAAGTGATAAATTTGTGTCACACCTTCCTTTGTCACAATAGAAGCTAAACTGTCTTTATCCATTACATTCAAAGTCTGAAAAGTACAATAGTCAAACTTGCTACTTAGTGAGGCCTGAAAATCGGTTGCAATAATATGATCCTTTCCGTACCTATCAGCTAATGCTTTTGTAAGTTCTGTGCCCAACTGTCCCCCTGCGCCAATGACTAAAATCTTGTCCATTAAACTAATGATTGTTTGTAATTGTAAAAATAGTTGATTCCCTTAAAACCCCAAAACAAAAAAGCCCGTCATTGACGGGCTTTAAGGCGTATGCAAAAATAAGGATGCTAATAATTGATGTTTCTATTTTTGACTCATCAAATCAAACATTGGTTTTGCGTTATATAAATCCCACTCTTCCACAATTTTACCATCTTTTATTCCATTCACCACACTTACTATAACTTTTACTTCCTTATCTCCTTTCTTATAAACTGTATGTTGAAAAGACATCACATAATTGGTAATGCCATTTGGAGAAGCTTCTTTGTTCACGATTTCCCAAATTGGGTCTACTTTCTCCACCTTTACAGATACGTTGTTGGATTTGAAGTAATTAAATAAAACGACGTTTTGGTCTAAAGTCATATCAGATCCATTGTCATGGAATATAGCTGAATCCGCATATAATGATCTATAAGTTGCAGAATCTCCTGTTTCAAAAGCCACTACCATCTTCTTTACCAAATCAATATTAGCTGAACTGTCAAGATTGTAACTGTTAACATCTGCAGGAACCGCAAATGTGCTTGCTGTTTCTGTTTTTGGAGAACATGCAATGATGGTGCTTACCACGAAACATGCTAAAATGAACTTTTTCATATGAATTTAATTTTTAATTGAAGGGCCAATATAGTGGTAGATGTAGGACTTCACAGGTGATTTGATCCATAATTTGTTCCTTAAAGCTATTTTGGAACAATTTTAACAATGTATTGCCGCTTTACAATGAAGTTAGTTCCTAATTTAACTATCTAAATGCTTAAACCAAAAAACATTAAAATGAAAAAAACAACGATTGTAGGATTTGCAATGGCTGCTATTTTAGCAAGTTGCACTCAACCAGAAGCCCCAACATCTCAGGCTGGAGCTTATTCTTTAGACAAAGTGGTTTGGAATGACGGTACAAAAGACAATGAGTCTTTGGCTACAGACGGACATACCCAATTTAAAATCTACACTGCTGAGTCTTATTTTTATATTGTAGAAGGCAAGGATAGTGCGATTTCTTTTGGTGTTGGATCTTACACTCAGACAGACGCGAACAATATTGAAGAAGTAAATATTTTTAATACAACCAATTTAGACACTGCAAGTACTGCTAAATTAGCAATCACAAGAAACGAGAAAGGTTACAACCAGAAGATTTCTGAAATCATGGTTCTTGGCGCTAAATGGAGTGGTTCTGAAGATTATACAAAGTTAGAAGGCACTGGCACATCTGATTTAGATGGCTTATGGCATCAAACAAAAAGTATCAATGTGACTGGTCAAGATTCAGTTGTAAACACCTATAATGAATATAAAGTATACCAAGCTGGTCATTTCATGTGGGCTGCAAGAGCAATAACTGATACAACTACTAATGTAATGGCTAACCACATTGGTAAGGGTAGCTTTACTTTAAGCAATGGTTTACTAATCGAAGATTTAACTTTTTCTAGCAATAGAACTTGGATTGGTAAATTCAATATCCCTGTAACTTTTAATGGTCCAGACGAGTTCACACAAACCATTTCTGATACGGTAAATAAAGTAACTAGTATTAAGACTTACAAGCGTGTAAGCAAATAAATTATAAGTTTTAAGTTTGGTTCTATAAAAAAGGCCCGGGCAATTTTGCCTGGGCCTTTTTACGTCCTAAATGAGGTGGGATGATGTTCCATTTGGGGTTTTTGGAACAAATTTACTTATCTTGAACACCTATTAAACTAGTAATCATCCATTTATGGCTATTCTATTCCCCCTGTTCGGGATTTTTACTTCATTCATTCTTTTATACTATTTAAGTTCCTTAAATAGATCGAATATATTCTTAGCGCTTTTTTTCTTGTGTTGTAACCTAGTGGTGATGGTGTATTATGGCCTTCATTTTACCAAGGACCTTTTTTGGGAAGGCGTCAGCTTTGTGCATTGGCTTCCATTATCCTATTTACTTGGCCCTTTGTTGTTTTTCTATGTAAAAACGACCCTGGGAGATAAAAACAAGCTTGAGAAATGGGATTGGCTGCATTTACTTCCTGCAGTTTTTATTGTCATCAACTGCTTACCATTTACCACCCTGCCTTTTGACCAAAAAGCGCAGATTGCACATGAAATTGTCAATGTAACCGAGAACTACACACTCGATTTTAATTTTGTATCATTTGAATTTATCCTTTATTCAAGATCCATTCATCTTTTGTTTTATGCCGTTTTTTCTGTTGGTTATTTTTATCAGCATAGTCAAAAAATAGTAAAAGCTTATAGCAGTCGCTCCTCCAATCATTCAATTATAAGCAGGTGGATTTATTTATTAAGTTTACTACAAATTGTGATTGCGATCAATAGCATAGGACATATGAGTACCTTATACGGTGTACAATTTAACGTACTTGGCATTCCTTCTACTTCTATTTTTACGGAAAAATATTATTTTGAAATTTGTGGCGGCGGATTTTTCTTACAAAACATTTTTTTATTCTTATTCCCTAAGATCCTTTATGGCAATGTGTCTTATACCATCGAGGAAGGAAAAAATAATATCATAGAGGACCTTAAATCAAATTTGCCTAAAAAGCAAAAAGAAACTGCTTCTATTCAGGATATAGAGCAGATCATTCAAGCCTATTTATTGAACTCCCCCTTTGTTCATAAAGAATTTTCACTTTCTCAAATGTCTTTTGACTTGAAAATACCAGAAAGATTTTTATCAAATTATTTTAATAAAGACCTTAATATCACTTTTAGCGAATGGAGAAAGCATTTAAGAATCGATTATGTATGTAGCTTAATCGAAGCGGGCGAATCAAAAAATCTAACCATCGAAGCCATTGCTACGAATGCGGGATTTGCATCAAGATCTAAATTCATTGACGCTTTTAAAGAGCGAAAGGGCGTGACCCCTTCCGCTTTTATAAAATCGATGAGCTCAAAAGAAGTTTAACGAGGCATAATGCCTAATTGTTGTAAGAATTCTAACATATCCATAAAATCACGCTCTTCTGTGATTTTACCATTTACGATAGTTGCAATGGTACAACCAATTACATCCACATCCTTATTGGTTGCAGGAATACCAAAGAAAGTACCAGTATGCTTGCCCTTGAAGTTCCAGTATTTTACTACTTTATTGCCTTGTGCAAGTGATTCTCTTACAATAAATTGTCTGTTACTAAACCCAGTCACATAATTTGCGAAATAAGCTTTAGCATCTGCCTTACCTGTTACAAGAGGTGTTGTATGTAAAATAACATTTTCAGCGAAAGCTGTATCTAACATATCCACTCTACCCTCATTGACTACCACATCCCAAACATGACCGTAAAACTTTAAGTTTTTAGTAGCCTGATCCATTTTTTGTGCAGATACAACAGTAGCCGTCAATGTGCATAATGCCAATAGGCAAATAAACATTTTTTTCATATTATAATTGATTTGATTTGTACCAAAACTATATTAAGCAATTTTTAAAAAATACGTTTAATCGATCTAATATGTTCCCAATTACGGAAATGGAACGAAAAAATTGATATTTTTATCAAAACCATAGATTGGATCAATTAATTCAAATAAGAGTTGCTGTAAAATCAGATGCGCATCATATTGCGGACTTTTACATGCAACTAAACGATACAAATAAAGCAAAATTTGCACCACACGATTTTAAGGCTGATTATCTTTCTGATCAAATTTTAGAAAATTCATCTTATATAGCTGTTATTGCAGAAAACACCACAACTAAAGAATTGATCGGCTATGCCGTTACCCAATTATGGATATTTGATTATGATATAGAAAGATGGGCTACCTATGAAATTAGGATTGATAACGAAAATAAAAAATTTGCTTGTATTGCGCCTGCTGTCTCGCTCAAATATCAATATGCAGGTGTAGGGACCAAATTAGTACAGTCGACAATTCGAATATTGAAAGAAAAATTGTACGAAGACGTATTATTATGGGGAGGTGTTAAGTGTCAAAATGTACCAGCAGTTCAATTTTATCTTAAAAATGGCTTCAAATTAATTGGTCATTTTGAATATCAAGGTGGTAATTACGACATGCACTTAAAAATTGATTAATCAAATATGAAAAAAATATTACAAATCGTATCCATTTTGTTGATGGCCTTTCTAGATGTTTCAGGCCAAACAAACAATGCCTCAAATTTTAGCAATGGCTTTAAAGTCATTCCACTTGGAGTAAAGGGTGGATTAGACGAGTCAAATCTTTCCGCATACCTAGTGGCAGCAAATGGCAGCGACCAATACATTTGTTTAGATGCAGGCACCATTTATAAAGGACTTGAATTAGCTTCTGCCAATAAATTATTTAAATCCGCCAATCCAAGTAGCATTCAACAACAACAAATCAGCGGGTATTTTATTTCTCATGCACATCTAGACCATACAGCTGGATTGATCATGAATTCCCCAAATGACAATGCAAAAGATTTATACGGTCTTGCTTCTGTTTTAGATGTATTTAAGAAAAACTATTTTACTTGGTCTGCTTGGGCCAATTTTGGCAATGAAGGTGAAGCGCCCATCTTAAATAAATATAAATACCAGACCTTAGTTCCTACAAAAGAAATTGCGATAGACAATACAGGTTTATTTGTTACGCCTTTTATATTAAGCCATGTTAAGCCATACCAGAGCACTGCTTTTTTAGTGCGTAATCAGAATAGCTACTTATTGTACCTTGGTGATACGGGGGCAGATAGAGTAGAACAAAGCGAACAACTAGCTACATTATGGAAGACCGTTTCGCCTTTAGTGATGAACAATCAACTTAAAGCCATCTTCATAGAAGTGTCTTTTGACAATAGTGTTTCTGAAAAAGCTTTGTTTGGTCACCTTACTCCAAATTTGTTGATGGAGGAAATGACAAAATTGAATCAACTATCCAAAGGCCAATTAAAAAATACGTCCGTATATGTGACGCATTTAAAACCTTGTGATGGCTGTGAAATAAAAATTAAATCCGAAATTCAAGCAGCAAATAAGATTGGTTTAAAAATATCCTATCCTTTACAAGCCACCCTGATTGAACTGAAGTAAAAATTCAATACCTTTAAATTCTTAAAATAAAAAAGCATGTCAACTAAAATTACAGTTAACAATAACGGATCATTGAAAATCGAAGGCGAATTCACCATTGTAGATAGAGAAGGGAATGCCTATGATTTAGGTGGCAGAAACGTGTTAGGTTTGTGCAGATGTGGTTTAAGTAAAAACAAACCTTTTTGTGATGGTGCACACAATGGACAGTTCGAACACCAAGCGACTGCATTTGCTTTGCCTCCAAAAAAAGTATAATCTACGCGCCCAGTTTTAATACAGCAACTACTTTTTCCATTTCGGCTACGGTGCCAATACTTATCCTTAACCAAGAACTATTTTGCTCAAAGGACCTTGCGCCTGTAATTTGATTGGCTAATAACAATGCTGGTATATCTTTTTTATACGTCGCCGTATCAAAATAAACAAAACTTGTAAATGACTTGATGTGCTTGATGCCTAGTGCATCAAATCCTTGATATAAGATCTCTTTTGCTTTTATATTTTCTTGTTTACAATAAGTCACAAAGGCCTTGTCTTTGATGGCTGCCAACGCGCCTTGCATGGACACTGCCGATGGGCCAGCATTTGCCCAAGCCTGAAATTCATTCAGTTGCTTGATGGTATTTGGATGCGCTAATACATAGCCAACTCTTGCACCTGCCATACCAAAGGTTTTAGAAAATGTTTTAGCAATCACTAAGTTTGGATAAGTGTCTATCATTTTAGACATGGATGGGGTATCATAATAATCTGTATACGCTTCATCTAGCAAAACAATGGTCGTACTAGCTACTTTTTGAATAAAACTTTCTAATGCGCTTGTTGGACTTACTGTACCGGTTGGATTATTTGGATTACATAAATAAACCATCTTTGTTTCTTGATCCATGGCGTTCATTAATCCATCTAAATCGTTGTGTTTTGTTTCCGTTAATGGAACTAATTTGGTTGGCAAGCCCATACGTCTTGCCGCAGGCATCCACAATTTAAATGTTGGTTCAGATGCCACCACATTTCCTTTTTTATAAGCAGCCCATAATGAAACCACACCTAATAGTTCAGAAGATCCAGCTCCTAGTGCAACATGGTCTTTTGTATGACCAGTCATTTCTGCAATTGCAGTTTTTAATTGCGCATTCATATCCCATTGGTAGCGATTAGAAATACCTACTGCGTCTATCATTGCTTGTTTCGCTAATGTAGATGGTCCATGTGGATTTTCATTTGAGCCTAATCTTATCATACTACTTAGCATATTCGAACTATTCAAAGCTGCGGGATTAAAATCCAAATGCGTATTGGGTGCATTTGCAAAAAGTTCACGAGAAAAGGAAAATGCAGCAATTGCAAAAGCAGATTGTTTTAAAAGTTGTCTACGTTCCATACTTAAGGTTTTGTGGTAACTTAAAGTTAAGTTTTATTTAATAAATGAATTCAGAAATAGACCCTATTTATTGTTAGCTTTACGATTCTAAATACCAAAAATGATTTATAAAATCCTCACTGTAGCTGGTCTTGCCACTTTTGAAATTTATGCCGCTATCCCTGCTGGATTTGCATTTGGACTCTCCCCAATTATGATATTCTTAGCGAGTTTGGTTGGTGGATTATTAGGTGTTTTTGTAGCCGCTTACCTAGGCGACAAAATAAAATCCTTGGTCAATCAATTTAGAAAAAACAAAGTCGAAAAAATTAAAAAAGAGCCTGGATTTGTATTGAAAATTTGGGAAAAATATGGCGTCATAGGTCTAGGCTTACTAGGTACCATGACCGTAGGCGCACCCATTAGTATTGGCATTGGTGTTGGCTTTAATGTACCCACCAATAAAATGGTATTTTGGTGTAGCTTGGGCGTACTCATTCGTTGTGCCATCTTCACGACCTTAGGACATTTTAGTATGCAACTTTTATAAAGAGGCAATTTAAAAGTGCTACTCAGCTGGTTTAACTACTTACCAAAATTTTATATACAACGCAATCACCACACCTAAAACAAGCATGGCCATGGCTAAATGCGCGTTGGATAATTTGAATTGTCCCTTGTCTTCGGTAATCTCGTTTTCATGCTTCTGTCCTTTCACATCCAATAAGCTTACTACTATAATTGCTAAAGTGGTAAAGCAAAATACCCAGCCCATTTGTATTAAATAAGGAATTTCAAAACTACCCGATGCAGTTGGATATGCTGTATACAATAAAGTATCGTTACCCATCCATCCAGGTAAAAATTTATCAAACACAATGGAGAGTATTACCCCTAAAAAGATACCTGTGATCGCTGCTTTCGAAGTGGCTTTTTTCCAAAAGAATCCTAACAAAAATACAGGGAAGATGGCTGGAGAAATATAGCCTGTGTATTTTTGGATAAATTCAAATCCACCTTTGCCGCCAATACCCAATGTATCTTTCCAATTGATCACAATAGCAATCAATAATGAAAGTACAATAATCACCCTGCCTGTTGTGACAATTTTTTTATCAGAAGCATCTTTATTGATATACTTTTTATAAATGTCTAATGAATAAATAGTTGAAATACTATTTGCTTTACCTGCCAATGATGCTACAATTGCTGCTGTCAAAGCCGCCATAGATAAGCCTTTTAAGCCCACTGGTAAAAATCCAACCACTGCACTATAAGCATTGTCTTGATTCAACACACCATTTGTCATCATCTGTGTTTGTAGTCCTCCATTTTGATACAATACATAAGCAGCAATACCTGGAACCACTACCAATATTGGCATCATTAATTTTAAAAAGGCAGCAAATAAAATACCTGTCCTTGCTGTTTTTAAATCTGCACCCAATGCTCTTTGTGTGATATACTGATTACATCCCCAATAATTTAAATGTGCTACCCAGATACCTGCAACCATCATCGCCATACCTGGCAAACTTGAATAGTCCTCGATTTCTTTTTGTGTTGCACCTGGCCCTGGTTTATCGAATATCATTTTAAAATGATCTGGTGCTGCTTGCATCAAGTGTTGAAAGCCTGCAACCATATTCTTACCCATACCAAATTGTTCACTGACAACGGTTAATGCAATATAAGATGTGATTAAACCGCCCACTGTTAAAACTAATACCTGAAACACATCCGTATACCCAATCACTTTCATTCCACCCAATGTAATGAACAAGGCAAAGACGGCTAGGCCAATCATGATCAAATGAAAATGTGTGCCTCCTGATAAGTTGTTGATTGCGATGGCTCCTAAATATAAAATAGATGTAAGGTTGACAAAGATGTATAAGAACAACCAGAAGATCGCCATGATCATTGCAACTGTTTCGTTGTACCTCGTTTTTAAAAACTGAGGCATGGTATAAATTTTGTTTTTTAAATAGACTGGCATAAAAAAGATCGCCACCACTACCAAAGAAACTGCGGCCAACCATTCATACACAGAAATGGCAAGTCCTAGTCTAAATCCATTTCCACTCATGCCTATAAACTGCTCTGCAGAAATATTAGATGCAATTAAACTTGCTCCAATAGCCCACCATGTTAATTGTCCTTCGGCCAAAAAAAAGTCTTTGGTATTGGTCGAATTGTTATTCTTTTTTCGATAGATCCAAATTCCATAAGAAGAGATCAATACAAAATACAATACAAAAACAATGTAGTCATAGGTTTGCAATCCTTGATTCATAATGCAGGGTTTAGTGATCTAAATTAAGGTTTATCTATTATATTTAAGGATAATTTAGTGGATATGAACCCAAATTTCAAACAATTTAGTGCCTTAATTAGCAACCCTATTTTCTTTAGATTTTTTTTATTTCAAAAACTGCCTGCTGCATTTTTTGCAGGGCTCAGGATTGCACATTTTGATGTAAATACTTGCACTGTAAAAATTAAGTATTCTTGGTTCAGTAAAAATCCTTTTAAGTCTATCTATTTCGCAGTAGAAGCAATGGCTGCAGAAATGTGTTCGGGCATGTTGGCATTTGGACAGGTGTACAAACGTAACCCAAAGATTAGTATGCTTGTAGTTAAGATGGAAGTGAATTTTATTAAGAAAGCAACTGGTACTGTATTTTTTACTTGCGAGGATGGCGCTTTGATTCAAGCGGCAATTAATGAATCAATTGAAACAGGTGAAGGCAAAACGATTGTAAGTATGTCTAAAGGAAAAAACTCCGCGAACGAAACCGTTGCGGAGTTTTTGATCACTTGGAGTTTTAAAGCTAAAACGTCTTAGAACCATTTGGTTGATACGCATATCTAAATGTGTAATAACGTTGCTTAAATAATTTATCGTTTACTGATGCAGTAGCTGGCAAGGTTACGCCTCCTTTATAATAACTTATAATTTCAATTTTTGCATATTTGCCAGTTGCAGTTCTAATTACTAAAACACGACCAGCAATTGGACTTACAAGTGTAGTCAATCCGTCATAAGTGTACCAAGCTTTTCCGCTACCCAATGGGATTGCATAAGATGCTGCATTTGAATTATCAGTAGCAAAATTTGAATCTGCTGGTATTGTTTTTAAAGCATCAAATAAGCCTACATAAACAAAAGCACCACCAATACCCGGTCCACTTGTACCTCCATTGATTAAAATTTTAGTAGATGAAAAAGCAATATCCCATTTAGTAGATGCAGCATCTGTTGATGCAATCACTTTGTTGTCTACTAGACTATAATAAGTTGTGGTAAGGGCACTTTGCGGTCTACCATCCAAGCCTAAACCAGTTACGGTATCTGCTGCAAGATCTTTCACTGTGATGGCACTCACTGGCACGACCACTTCTGTTCCTTCGTCTTTTGAACAAGCAACTAAAGCAATACTCAATCCTAATCCCATTGCAACTTTTTTTAGATTCATTTTCATGTGTTATTGTTTTTTATGTTTTAATTTTTATTTTGTTGTAATTGATATTTAATACTTGTGTAAAATGTCCTCCCTGGTAAATTAGGCAGGTTGGCAGCATCGATATAATTAGAAATATTATCTATACCGCCCTGTATACTTAGGCCATTCTTGAATGATTTGCCAGCAGCACTGTTGATAGTAACATAGCCACTAGCAAATACATCACCATTGTCAAAAACTTCATTGCCGTTATTATTATTCACGGCCCATCTGCTTCTGTAAATGGCTCTTAGATTCAAGTAATAACCCTTGGGCGAATTATAATTTAATTTTACTTGTAGTTTATGTGTACTTGTATTAGGTAAGCCTACATACTCGTTCAATTTCATCAATCTACTATAGCCTTGACTATTTTTTGTATAGACTGTGCCAGATTTAATTGCTGCAATCTGGTCTTTATCGCCAGTTTGCAAATACTGATAGCCCCCATTGATAGACCAATTTGCATTGAATTGATGTTGTCCTTCTACCTCAAAACCTGTAGTAAAAGCACGTCCAATATTTATATAACTAAATATTTGCGCTCCCGAGATATAGGTACCTACTTGTTGTGATTCGATTAAATTTTTAATATCATTTCTAAATAACTGAACGGACATTGCTGAACTTGGATTGATTTTCCAATCCCAGGTAAAATGCATACCATTGGAATATTCAGGTTTAAGTGCTTTTAATAAATAGTAATTGGGAAATAAATTTCCAATTTGTCCAAGTGCATCTAACCTCGCAATCACTTGTTGTGCTTGCGCAGCACCAAATACACTATAACTGCCAGCAGCTGCATTGGTAAAGTCTAAAAATAATTGTCTAAAATCAGGCGCTTTAAAACCCTGACCAATACTGAATCTAAATTGATGCTGTGGATTCAATTTATATAACATAGATAGCTTAGGACTATAAGCAGAAGCAAACTGGGTATTTTGATCAAACCTTGCGCCTCCAATCAAAGTCAATTTTTCCGAAGGCTTCCATTCCCATTGTGTAAAGGCATACTGAATATCGTTTTGCTTTCTTAGTTTTTCACTATCATAGCGACTACTTTTTACACCTTCCCAAACAGCACCCGCACCAAAAACCGCCTGCAAATTTTTACTAAGTTCCCAGTCGGTCTGGTTTTCAATTCTTTTAAAATTGTGATTCAAAACGTCTCTGTAGGGCAGGCCATTAATTGTTAATAAATTTTGAACAGCATCATAAGTGGTTGTATAAGTTCTTAAACTCGTTTTTAAATTTTTAGAAAAACGATGGTTTAAACTAGCGGATGCATTTAGGTCTTTAATATTTTCCTTGCCAATCGAATATATAGTAACACCATTATTTTCGACTGCAATTTCATTTTGTATTTGTTCATTAGTATAACGCGTGTTTAATACAAAATTGGTTTTGCTGGATAAATCCCATTTGATTTGTTGGGTTGTTGAATATCGTTCGATAGGAGTCCTAACTCGACTATTGCTATTGGGACGGATACTATATCCGTCTGTTTGATAGCTATTGACAAATCCTTGGTATTGAAAGTTTTTAGTTTGCAACTTCGTTTCAAGATTAGCGTCTACTGTATTGTAAGTACCATATCTGAGTCCAATTGTTAGCGGCGATCCCATAGTTGCGTCGGTAATAATATTAATCACACCTGCCATGGCTTCACTTCCATAAAGACTAGAGGAAGGCCCTTTTACAATTTCAATTTTTTTAATATTTCCTAAGGCA
The DNA here is from genome assembly GCA_945877085.1 of Chitinophaga pinensis. GTDB lineage: Bacteria > Bacteroidota > Bacteroidia > Chitinophagales > Chitinophagaceae > Sediminibacterium > Sediminibacterium pinensis_G. The sequence goes on along the minus strand of CAMCQV010000018.1, from coordinate 10,239 downwards.
ATTCTATTCAAATCCAATACCCCAGCTGTTCGTCCAACCAAGGGTTCTCCATTGATTAATATAATAGTATAGTCTGGATTTAATCCTTGTAATTGTATACCTGCGCCAAAGCCACTGGTCAAGTTCAAACCCGTTTGTTCTTTTAAAATATCAGTCAATCGCAATGACCCATTTTGCTGAATCGTTTTTGCATTGATGATGGTTACGGGTACTGTAATATTGCTAAGTTTTCGCTCTGTTCTGGTTGCAGTTACAACTACACTGTCGGTACTAACATCTAATGTGTCTTTTACAAAACGGGATTGTGCAAAAAGGTTACCCCCTTGTAAAAGCACTAAAAAAAGGATGATGTAGCGTGTTGTTTTCATTCAGGACGCAAAGGTCAAACTTCTTTTCCAGTCCTATCAAGGCTATCACGAATAATTGTGTAATCTATGGCGTATTTTGACATTCAGATGACATATTGAATCTAGGTTACTGCATACAACAAGATTTGATGATTTTTACAATACGTTCATTGGAGAAACTTTAAACAAAAAAGGATGAAGTTTGTACAACTTCATCCTTTAAATTTTAAGCCTACAACTTAATTTTTTTCAATAAGTTTTTGCGCCGCCTTCACTTCGGTAGGAACAACAAAGTATTCATAGAATCTTTTATCGTCTTCCTTCCGAACACTAGCAATTAAATTATTTTCACCCTGCGTAATAAAAATGTACTTATCATTGATGGCATTAATGACATCGCTTCTAACTTTTTTCTGTAAACCCACATTCTTGTCTTTAATACCTAATACACGGTTGATTTCAGCAATTTCTACATTTTGTTTAGCGCTATTTGCTTTGATTAATAATTGAATCAAGCTTATTTCGGTTTCAGTAAAAGCCTGGTTCATTGTTTTTGTTTTTAACACTTTTAATTGCACATTTTCAATTCTCTTTTTTACACTTTGTTTAAAAAACCAAATAAATAATGCAATTATAATAATCATAAAACAGCTAGCCAAGGCGATCAACAAATTTGTATAATCCTGCTCCCAAATTGGAAAATCCAATAATTGTAAATCATTTGAATGAATCTCCCAGGTAACAAAATTTTGAAGTCCTGGTATATATTTATAATACTTCCCTTTATAAAAAAATAGAGTTACGTCGCTTGAATTGCGAACAAAAAATTGATTTAGATCCGCTTTTTTTGACTTATATAATTTATTATGAACATAATCAAACAAATAGGCCTCATCATTGATCAAGAAGAATCTACCATCATCATATGGGATATTGCCATAATTACTCTTTTCATTGATTAACTTAATTAATTCATTAGATAGTTTTCCAATTTTAACCCAATCAAAAGTTTTGATGTCTAAATAGTAGCTTGAATATTCAAATCCAACATCCTTAAATTTTGGATCTTTAAGCCCTTTATTTTCCATTTTCTGAAAAGGCACATATAATCTTCCTTCTGTTGGTGAGAACCATTCATAGCGATCGGCAGAAAAAACTTCGATATTGGTGGGTTGGATATCCCATTCCTTATCTATTTTATTGTATTTTCTTACATTCGAAAATTTATTCCAGAACCCATATCCGCCATAATTGTAGATTTGATCCTTGTAGATGAAATTGGTACAGCTAATATTGTAGTTGATATTAATGGTATTGTCTATTTTTCTAAATACCACACTATCCCCTTGGGGCTCCGACATCTCAAAAATGAAACCAGTCTGTGCTAAAAAAAGGTATATTTTACCTTGATGCTTGATTAATTCCTGTTTATTGGGACCAAAAGTGGTACCTGCAAGTGGTAAGATATCTGAACTTTTACCTAAATCTATACTGCCATTAAAATCGGCTAAACTCTTAATTTTTTGTAAAAGTGGGTTATAAAATACAGTGTAAGACCTTTCACAAGGTACAAATTGAGCTGTAATTGAGTTTATTTGTAGTAAAAATGCTAAAAAAGCAAATAATTTTAAATTTTTATAAAACATTGTAAATCATGTATTTAATAGGAAATTTACTTATTGTATATAAGTTTATTCTATATAAAAATAAGAAATAACCTATTACATCACTCAATTATTTACCTATTCGTTTTTATTTAATTTCAATTACATGATTTTCGCTTCAGCTTTTGGGGGAAAGCTATGGATTTTACAGGGGAGCCGGGCAACCAGCTCCCCTTTTCATTTTTACAAGTTTAATGCATTGATTTTCATTCATTATCCTCGGCTCAGGCCTTGAATTCCCCCCTTCCTTTGTTAACAATTTCGTAATATAGGCGTACCTCTGGTTAGCGGAATTTGAAGGAAATTTACAGATACACATATTATCAAAATTTATTTTATGGATTTTAATTCAATCATGAAGATTTTCTTACCAAAAGACAGGGTTTTCTTTCAATTATTTGAAGAAGTTGCTGAACATGTAAACGAAATGGGCATTAAGCTTAAAGAAATGATCAACGAGCCAGATGTGGATGTGAGGGCAAATATTTTAGCGCAAATCGAAAATTTAGAGCACAAAAACGATGATCTAACTCATAGTATTTTTACAGAATTAGGTAGAAATTTCATCACACCTTTTGATAGAGAAGACATTCACTATCTAGCTTCTTCATTGGATGATATTGCCGATTATATTTATGCCTCTGCTAAGAAGATTAATTTTTACAAGGTAAACCCAAACGATACTGGTATCCATAAACTAGCAGAATTGGTTTTACAAGGAACGCAGGAGATCAAAAAAGTGGTATTGGGCTTACGTAATATGAAGAATATAAAGGAGATGACAGATGCGATGATCAAAATCAATAGCATCGAAAATCAAGCAGACGACGTTTTTGATATGAGTATCGAAAAATTATTTGAACAAGAGAATGATTTTAAAGAAGTAATTAAAAAAAGAGAGATCTACCAAGTACTTGAAATCGCAACTGATAAAATTGAAGATGCCGGTAATGTAGTTGAGTCAATTATCATCAAGTACGCTTAATTAATTTAAAATGACATTATTAATTATCATTATTGCGCTTGCACTCATATTTGACTATATCAATGGTTTTCATGATGCAGCGAACTCCATTGCAACAGTCGTTTCAACAAAAGTGTTGACGCCTTTTCAGGCGGTACTTTGGGCAGCTTTATTCAATACGGTGGCGTTCTGGATTTTTAAAGACCATGCCGTAGCAAATTCAATCAGCAAAACAGTTTATAAAGAGTTTATTACTTTGCCTGTTATATTTTCTGGTTTATTAGCTGCAATTTTTTGGAACTTACTAACCTGGTGGTATGGTATACCTTCATCTTCTTCTCACACTTTAATTGGTGGATTTGCTGGAGCAGCAATTGCACACGCACTTTCAATTAAAGGAATACATTTCTCTTGGGCAAAAATTGTTGACGCTGATACCATTATCAAAACCATTTTATTTATTTTTTTAGCGCCAATTATTGGAATTATTATTTCTATGTTCATCACTATTGTGACTATTATGCGTAATATTTGGTATCGTATTGCCATCATTGTTGTCACTACTTTATTGACAGCTTTCTTGTTTGACTATTTTGAGAATAGTAAAATGAATGAGAATGCCGAGAAGTTCTATGGTATTGATAAATATAAAAAAGAAGTTTCAACACTTCGATCTGAATTAGCTGAAAATAAAGCAGATACTATTTTACTAAAAAAATTAACGCTAACAGAAGAGAAATTAACAAAAGCCACTGCTAGTTTTAATTTAGTACACCCATTGATTGAAAATTTTGATAACACAAGTGCAAACTATATTGCAAAAGTTGCAAAAGACAGTGGCTGGTTGGATCAAATTGCAGTAAGTAAATTAAAAGATGCGGTAAGAAACGCAAACGATTTTTTAGTATTAGAAGCCAAAGCGCCTGAAAATGATTCAGCAAAAAAGGAATATGATATTGCTAAAGTTATTACAGAGGAATACAAAGCGCCCGTAAAATTATTTTTAGCTGGTACAATTTCTGTTGATTCTACTGTTTTATTGATCAATCAGATTTATCCGATTCAACCAAAAAATATTGACAAAGTAAAAGCGAAGCTGACCAATTTTAATATCGAGAAAACTTTTTCTGATGAAATAGATAAAGCAGACAATACGATGATCGTAAATGGTATTTTTGGTACAGCACTTATTTTTATTTTGATTTACTTATATGTGGAAAAAATCAAAACACCTACAGCATTAACAGTAGGAAATATGTTCAAAAAATTACAGTTGTTTAGTTCTGCTGCATTCAGTATTGGACACGGTGGTAACGATGCGCAAAAAGTGATGGGTATCATTGGCGCAGCATTAATAGCAAGCGGTTCGATACAAGATTTTGCATCGCTTCCAAGTTGGGTTCCTGTAGCTTGTTACCTTGCAATTGGATTAGGTACCATGAGTGGTGGATGGAAGATTGTTAAAACAATGGGTTCTAAAATCACCAAAGTAACGCCGCTTGAAGGTGTCGCTGCTGAAACAGCTGGTGCATTTACTTTATTCTTCACTGGACAAATGGGTATCCCAGTTTCTACTACACATACCATCACTGGTTCTATTATTGGAGTTGGTGCAACAAAAAGATTAAGTGCAGTGAGATGGGGCGTAACAACCAATTTACTTTGGGCATGGATATTAACCATTCCAGTGAGTGCTGTACTTGCAGCCATCACTTATTTTATTGTAAAATACTTTTTGGGATAATTTAAAAACTGAATGGATAATAATGGAATGACATGAGATGACAATGAGAACATTATAAAAAAAGGCGCTACATCTGTAGCGCCTTTTTTTATTGAATTAAAAGTATTGTTTTTTGACGACCATCGAGATAATCAAAACTTGATCCATCATAACATCCATTTTGTTCTAATGCAATTCTTACAGGTTTGTTCCATCCCGCAATAGTATGCGTGGCATTGAGTTCAATCGAGTAGCAAGTATTTTTACGCATCGCATAATCTCCAGTACCTGGAACACCTTGTTGCATATCCCACATGCCAATGGTTGTGCCTGCTGCATGGCCATGAAATCCAATTGGATGCGTGTAGATACTTGGCTGAATGCCTTCTGCTTTTGCTTGTTGAATGGAAGCTGCTAGTATTTCATTTCCTGTTATGCCAGTTTTAAAATTGGAAGTTAAAATATCTTGTAGTCTATTGGTCTTATTAAATGCTGCAACTAATTCGGAAGGCGCTGAAGTTTCATTTGGTAATAATACATAAGCATGTTCTTGCACATCTGAATTAAGTCTTAAATAGCTGATACCAAAATCTACATGCAACAAATCACCAGGACGAATAATAGCATCTTTTTCATTGCTTATCCTTCTTTGAATTTCTACAGATGGATGAAACCAAGTGGACAAGCCAAGATCGCTTACTTTTTGTCTAAACCACCAAACCAAATCATTTGTACTTGTTTTATTAGGTTGAATCACTCGATTGCTAAAACCTTCTTTGATGATTTGATGGCTGATTGAAAGTAAGGTTGGAAAGAAGGCCATTTCTTTTGCAGTTCTTGTCTCAAGCCAAGCAACCCCTAATTTTTCTGCTGATACTACTTTTGTTAATTGACTAGGGGTCATTGCATTTTTAAGTTCGTTGAATTCTGTAAGATGTAAGCCATCTGCATGTCCGTAATCTTTTGAGGTATTTAAAGCGATTTGATTTGGATTTAAACTATCAATGAGCTTTGAAAGTGCCTTCCATTGATTTGGCTCTTTTTCGGGATTCCATGCAGCTTGAATACTTTTACCTACTTGGTATCTTGCTATGGCATAACTATGAATGCTTTCATTTTTTTTATCTCTATAAAAAACAAGCATCGTAGTTCTTCTTGCAGAAAGCCATTCTGCAGGTAAAAATGTTTTTAAAATTGGATCCTCATTGTATTCTCTTGAAATAATTAGCCAACAATCTATTTTGGCTTCATCCATTAATTTAGGTAATAAATTATCAATTCTATCTGTCAATACTTCGTTGATAGTGACAGCTTGTTCTTTTACAGACAATACTTGTGCCTGAGCAGAGAAGACTAAAAGGAAGAGCGAAGTTGCAATTGTAAAAAATTTCATATTGGAAATCATTAAAATGAATAAATCTTGATGTATTATTAAATCTAGAATAAATTAACTACTAAATTTGCATCTATGCAAATTCATTTCAGATTTTTTCTTTTTTTATTGCTTTCTACACCCCTTCTAGCCTTAAGTCAAGTAAAAACTTTACAATTATCTGATAGTAGTTTGCAAACGGTGATTGTGACAGCCAATAAATCAAAGGAGAAGCGAATTGAATCCCCCATTGCAATAAGTGTATTGGGTCAAAAGCAGATTCAAGAAGCCAAAGCAGTAAGAATAGATTTTTTATTAAATAAGGTCAGTGGGGTCTTTATGCCAACCATTGGAAACGAGCAGCATATGATGTCTATCAGACAACCTGTTTCTTTGAAAGGCTTGTACCTCTATTTAGAAGATGGATTGCCAATTAGAACAAGTGGTTTATTTAGTAACAATGCCCTCATTGAAATCAATACAGCTGCCATTCAACAAATTGAGGTGATTAAGGGACCTGCCTCGGCTTTGTATGGAGCAGAAGCCATTGGAGGTGTGGTCAATTTTATACATGCACCAAGACCAACAAGTAATCAGCTTTCAATTAGCAATCATATCAATAACAATGGCCTCTTAAAAACTGATTTGGCTTGGAATAAAGCAGGGAAGCAATCTGGATTGTCCATTAACCTAAGTCAGATTGGACAAAAAAATGGTCAACTTGAATACAGCGATTATACCAAAACAGCTTTGAGTCTTAAAAGAGATTTTACTTTTAAAGAAAAGTGGACAGGATATCAACAATTGCAATACATCCATTACGATGGCCAGATGACAGGCACGGTGGATAGCTTAAAATTTGAGGCAAGAAACTATAGTACCCAACAAAGCTTTACCTATCGAAAATTAGACTTGGTTCGTATTAGACAAAATTTATCTTATGCATGGAGTGCAACACAAAAAACAACATTGAACCTTTTATATCGAGGCAATACAATGGATCAAAATCCTGCATATTTAATTGCTGCAAGTTCCAATCCTACAAAGTTTAGGGGACAGATTAATTCAAATCGTTTTGACGCATACGTTTTTGATCTACAACATCAGATTCAAATAAAAAAAATAAAATCAAAAATATTAATAGGCGGCTACTTGGATGCGACTGAACAAGGATTAGTTGCGAACTATATTGATATTTTTAAAGACACCAACATCAATAAATTTACAAGCTATACAAGGCGACCCGTTGATAGTTTGATTACCAACTATAGGACAACCATTTACAATAAAGCAGTTTATCTAAATTGGATTCAACCCATCACCAATCGTCTACGTGTCAATGCTACATTGAGGTATGACCAGTTTGATTATCAATTTAAAAATAAGTTAGCAACAGGAACACCTTCTGCAAATAATGTATTCACCAATTGGGCACCTAAACTTGGTTTAACCTATAATCAAATCAATTGGGGTGGTTATTTCAATTTTAGCAATGGCTTTGTGCCACCTCAAATCACCGAAATCTACAATGCCATTCGTGTTCCTTATTTATTGCCGCAAAGTTTTTCAAACTATGAAATTGGATCTTGGATAAGCATACCGAATGGTTATATCGAATGGTCTTTGTACCAATTGAATGGCCGCAATGAAATTATTTCTGTCCGACAAACAGATGGCGTCAACCTGAATCAAAATACAGGTCAAACAAAACATTATGGGATAGAATACCAACTAAAATATAATTTTAGTAAATTAATGCAGATCAATTTTAATGGTAGCAATGCAAAGCATCTTTATGTGAATACCATTTTAAAGGGGACAGATATTAGCAATAAAGAAATGGTAGCTGCACCTCGTTTTTTTAGTAACCTGACTGTATTGAGTCAATGGAATACTGCTTTAAGTTCATCCTTAGAATGGCAACACCAGTCTGGTTATTATATGGACGAAATCAATGCTACTCGCTACAATGGTTTTGATGTCTTGAACCTAAGGGTGAATTACAGCATCAAAAAACATGAATTTTGGTTCCAATGTTTAAACCTGACGAATCAATTTTATGCCAGTATGGCGACCAAAAACTTTAGTGTACGAGGCAACAATGCGTATGCCTATTATCTTGGAGATAACAGAACATTCGCAGTGGGATGGAGATGGAATTTAATTTCCTCCCCCAACTCTAATTGATGTACCACCCATTCTAATGCCGCCGCCTCTTTGCATTTCTTGCATTAACTTCTGCATGTTTTCTTGGAACTGAACCCTATTCATTTTTTCACCCTTTGTTGGTGCAACCAATTCCTTTTTTGGATACTTCGCACTCACTTCTACAGCAGTGGTTACATTTGCACCATTGTCTTGATCTATTTCCATAATCACACCTGGCAAACCGCTATAACTATCTGGACCAAAAGACACTGGGATATTCTCGGCATACCAAACTACTAATTCAGTTTCTTTTGGCTTTGCTGGGGCACTAGCAGCAGTATCTGCGTTAGGACCACCACCCATGCTAACTCGCATACGCATCACTTGAGGCGCCGTAATCATGGTCGTTGCTTTCTTACATAATTGTTTTGCAATCGTTTTAGTTTCCTCTGATAATTTCCATTTGTATTGCTTCAAAGAATCTACAATTAAAAATTCTTTTTCAAAAAATGCACGTTCTTCATATTGCATTTGTTTTGCTAAATCGGTATAGGTATTTGCTGATGGCATTCTAAAATTGAAACGCATACCACCACCGCCTCCTCCGCCAGCGTTGGCAAACGGGTCTGGTGCTTCTTCATCCACCACTGATCTAAATAAGCTTACAGACTCATTAAAAATTAATTCAAACTTGTCTGTTCTGAATTCAGGTATCATGGACTTCATTTGAGGATCGGGCAGGTTACGGTGCATATTGATCTTACGCTCATAACTAATTTTCCCTTCCTTCATTTGCGCCGTAGCTGTTATTGATATACTTGTTAATGCAATCAACAATCCAAATACTAATTGTATTTTTTTCATAAATGAAATTTTACTTTATTTTAATTGATTCTATTTTTTAATAACAAAATTAGATGATTTTACATTCTAATCATCATGCCTCCTCGTCTTGCACCACCGCCCAATCCAGATTTTTGTAAACTATAAGTGAAAGTCAACATAAAATACTGACTGATTACGTTATAGGATCTATCCACAATCTGATTCTGAGATACGTTTCGGTTAATACCAATATTCTTATTCAATAAGTCAAATGCGCTCATCTTAATTTCTGCTCTCTTATTTTTTAAGAAAAATTTAGAAAAGCTTGCATTCCAAATTGGAACTGCTGTATTAAATCCCTCTGCACGGCCGGTATTAATGGCATAGTTGAAGGATTGATTCAATACAATATTCAATGGTAAATAATTGGTCATATCCGCACCAAAAACTTTTGTCAAAAAGTTGGTATTCAATGTTGGATTCACTTCATTCGATGTTTGACTGAAGGAATAACGTGCCGTCAAATTGATGTCAATGACATCGTCTACAATATAGGTATAGGACATACTAGGACCTGTTGACTTTGTCACAATGGTATTCAATAAACCATTCGCATAAGAGATATTATTATTCAAGCCAGCATTCAAGCCAAAGTTAAGCCTTGATTTTAATTTTTTGATGGCAAATCCATAATTCAATGAGGTGTTGATTCTATAAGCTCCATCTACATTGACTGGCTTTGTAAGAATGGTTCTATTGGGCAAAACGCTATCGTAATTCACAATTGAGTTATTGGTCGTAGAAGCATTTAATGTAGAAAAAAAGTTTTTACCTGCTAAAATTTTAGAACTAAAAAAACGAATATTTAAATTATGTACATAACTTCTTTTTAAATCTGGATTACCTATAGATTGTCTGTTAATATTACTTTGATCCAAAACAGGTTGCAATTGAGTGATAGAAGGCTGATTAGTGGATGTACGATAATCAATATTTAAATTTTTTGTTTGAGAGAAATTATATCTAAATGTGGCATTAGGTAAGATATCTTGAAAACTTTGACTCAGTTTTGTTTTTGCACTGATATTCTCGCCATCTAGCACAGCTTTTTGTAAAGATAAACCTGTCGAAAAATTATACTTTTTTTGATTGGACCTATAGCTCATACCTCCTCCAGAATAAGTGTACTCACTATT
>CAMCQV010000017.1 GCA_945877085.1 Chitinophaga pinensis | reverse complement strand
ATGGCTTATTTGAAGGAAAGAAATTTAGACCAATTGATTGCTTCATTGAAACAGCCAGTTTTGGGCATTTGCTTAGGCATGCAATTGATGTGTCAACATTCAGCAGAAAATGACACCAACTGCCTAGGTATTTTTGAAGAGCAGGTATTGGCATTTAAAGCAACTGAAATGGTACAAAAAATACCACAGATGGGTTGGAATAATATCATGCATTTAAAAACTGATTTATTCAAAGCTGTCCCAGAAAATAGCTTTGCTTATTTTGTACATGGTTATTATGCGGGACTAGGGGAAAATACTATTGCGACCACAGATTATATCCAAGCTTACAGCAGCGGATTACATAAAGATAATTTTTATGGTGTGCAATTTCATCCAGAAAAGTCTGCCGAAATTGGGGAACAAATCATTCAAAATTTCTTAGCGCTAAAATCATAAAGTACATGCAAATTATTCCAGCAATAGATATCATAGAAGGAAAATGTGTTCGATTAACAGAAGGCGATTATGCCCAAAAGAAAATCTACAATGAAGACCCTTTGGAAGTGGCCAAGCAATTTGAAGGTGCTGGTTTAATGCGATTACATTTAGTAGACTTAGATGGCGCCAAAGCTGGCGCTGTGGCGAATTGGAAAGTGCTTGAAAAAATAGCCAATAAAACGAACCTAGTCATAGATTTTGGAGGAGGCATTAAAACAGAAGCGACATTAAAAACAGTCCTAGATACTGGAGCGACTTATGCAACCATTGGTAGCCTTGCAGTAAAGCAAAGGGCCATTTTTGAAGAATGGATTGAACGATTTGGAGCCGCGGTGTTTATGTTGGGAGCAGATGTGTATGAAGAAAAGATTGCAGTAGGAGGATGGCTTGAAAAAACAATCATCGATGTCTATGAATTTATAGGATCTTATATGAACAAAGGAGTTACGCAATTATTTTGTACAGATATTCAAAAAGATGGAAAACTAGAAGGTCCATCCATTGTACTCTATCAAAAAATAATAGCACAGCATCCTACGTTACAATTGATTGCAAGTGGGGGTGTTAGTCAGCTAAAGGATTTGGAGGAATTAAGATCGATTGGATGTTCGGCCGCTATCGTTGGGAAAGCTATTTATGAAAATAAAATAAGTTTAACGGAGCTTTCGAAATTTTAAAATTATTGATCTATCTACTTGAATGCTATTATATAAACTATGTTAACAAAACGAATCATACCTTGTTTGGATATTAAAGACGGCCGCACTGTCAAAGGGGTCAACTTTGAGCAAATCAGAGATGCAGGTGATCCTATTGAACTTGGCGCATTCTATGCCAGTCAAGGTGCGGATGAGTTGGTCTTTTTAGACATCACAGCAACCATTGAAGGCCGTAAAACTTTGAGTGCTTTGGTGAATAAAATTGCCCATCGCATCAATATTCCATTTACGGTGGGTGGAGGCATTAAGACCGAAGAGGATGTGCGTGTTTTGTTACAAAATGGAGCAGATAAAATTTCAATCAATACAGCAGCATTTTTAGATTCTACGATCATTAGCCGATTTGCAAAACAATTCGGAAGTCAATGTATTGTACTTGCAATTGATGCAAAATGTGAAGCAGACAATCAATGGTATGTGTATTTAAATGGAGGAAGGACGAAGACGGATAAATTGGTTGTAGACTGGGCAAAGGAAGCAGTGGATTTAGGGGTAGGAGAAATTTTGTTGACATCGATGAACCATGATGGCACAAAGCAAGGATTTGCCCTGGATATCACAGCCCAATTAGCAGAAAATTTACCTGTGCCAATCATTGCCTCAGGTGGAGGAGGAACAGAATCCCATTTTTATGATGTGTTTACAGAGGGTAAAGCGGATGCAGCATTGGCGGCAAGTATTTTTCACTATAAGGAAGTGGCCATCCCCGATTTAAAACAATATCTTAACCAAAAAGGCATTCCTATTAGAATTTAGAACCAGTAAATAATAGATTAATTAATTTTTCAATCAATCATTTAATCTATCAAATAATCAATCGATCAAAACATTTTTCAATTTATATCACTCATAATTTAACGACCAATATGAATATCAATTTTACAAAATATGCAGATGGCTTAGTGCCTGCAATCATACAAGACGCATCCACAAAAAATGTGTTGATGTTGGGCTTTATGAATCAGGCTGCAGTGGATGCAACCATCTCCTTACAAAAAGTCACTTTCTTTAGCCGTTCAAAAAATAGGTTGTGGACCAAGGGTGAGGAGAGTGGTCATAGTTTAAACTATGTTAGTATGGCATTGGATTGTGATCAGGACAGCCTATTGATTCAAGCCAATCCAGTTGGACCTGTTTGCCATACTGGAACAGATACTTGTTGGGGTGAAGAAAATCAACCAGAATCAATCAATTTTTTAGCACAATTAGAGCAAGTGATTGGACAAAGAAAAACGGCTGACCCAGATAGCTCTTACGTGGCCAGTTTATTCTCTAAGGGTATCAATAAGATTGCACAAAAAGTAGGTGAGGAAGCGGTAGAAGTGGTGATTGAAGCAAAAGACCAAAACAATGAATTGTTTCTAGAAGAATCCGCAGACCTTCTTTTTCATTATCTCATCTTGCTTCAAGCTAAAGGATTCAAATTAGCCGATGTTGTTAAAATATTAAAAATGAGGCATAAGCCATAATGGCTATCCAGATTTAATTGATATATTTGACCTTTAATCAATAAGTATGAAAAAAAGTATAATCGCAATTGCATTTTTAATGGTTAGCCCATTCTTATATGCTCAATCTTTGAATTTACAAGGCAAGTTGACCAATGTAAAAGAGGCATCCACCGTAAGTCTAATTGACGGGGTAACCAGCAAAGAATTGGTTTCTGCAAAATCAGTAGCAGGTAGTTTTATGCTTCAAACAAAATTAGAATATCCTAGTTTATTGATATTGAGTATTGATGGACTAACGCAAAAAATACCAGTCTTTGTAGGCAATGAAAATGTATCAATTGAGGGGGATGTACAAAATCCTGCATCACTAAATATAACAGGTTCTTCAAGTCATGATGTATACAATGTTTATATGAATTCATTGAATCCAAAAATGATGCCATATGTCTTGAATATGCAAGCAGCAGCGCAAGAAAATAATAAAGCAAAAAAAGATTCGATGAATAGTGCAGCTGCTACTCAATCTAAAGAGATCATTGCTACATTCAATACTTTGTATAAAGCCAATGCGACTTCTCCAGTAACCACTTTAATGTTATTGCAGTTTTCAAATATTTTCCCAGAAATAAAAGAAAACCTTGCAACAATCTACGAAGAGTTAGCACCTTCAGCTAAAAAAGGTCCTTTTGCTGAGTTTATAGATAAAACGATTGCTTCTACAACATTTGGACAGATTGGAACATTGCTTCCTGATTTCACACAAAATGATGTGAACGGAAAACCTTTTACATTGTCTTCTTTAAGAGGGAAATATGTATTGGTTGATTTTTGGGCAAGCTGGTGTGGGCCATGCAGAGCAGAAAATCCAAATATTGTAAAAGCATTCAATAAATTTAAATCAAAAAACTTTACTGTCTTGGGCGTTTCTTTAGACCAGGATAAAGCAAAATGGTTAGAGGCGATTAAGAAGGACGGCCTTGCTTGGAGCCATGTAAGTGATTTAAAATATTGGAACAATGCAGTGGCAGCCCAGTTTGGTATCCAAAGTATCCCTGCTAGTTTTTTAATTGACCCAACTGGTAAAATTGTAGCAAGAGATTTAAGAGGTGCTGATCTAGATAAATTTTTAGCAACTAATTTGAAATAATCTATTTAAGATTTAGATCTTAATAAAAAAAGTCCCGAAGTGATTCGGGACTTTTTTTATAACTAGTATTTTTATTTAAATGCTTTTTTATATTCAGCCTCATCAAACCCAAGTGCAATAATTTTTCCGTCTTGCTCAATCAAAGGGCGACGTATTACAGATGTTTTTTCTACCATCAATGCAATGGCAGCTTTTTGATTGGTAATAGTGGCTTGAACCTCAGGCCCGAGAAATTTCCAGGTGGTACCTTTTTTATTGATCAATGCTTCCCATCCAACTTGTTTAGCCCAGCTTGTTAATTGAGCACTTGTAATGCCCAGTTTCTTATAATCATGAAAATTATAAGCTTGCTTGTTGGCCTTCATCCAGTCTAATGCCTTTTTTACTGTATTGCAATTAGGGATGGCGTATACGATAGTTGTACTCATTTTATTTAGCTTGAATGGACTGAGCGAGCCAACTCTTTGAAATAGGTTGTAGCCATTCAGTTTCGAGTGTCGCTTTTGTATTGACTAAATTATTAAAATAAAGCGTATCCATAGATAGCAATCCATTTTCAAGGGCGTAATTGAATTGCGCTTGAGGAACGGTTTGCACTTTATCTTTTACAAAAAAGGCTAAAAGGGTTCTATTGAACATTTGTACACCCGTTAATTGTTCAATGGCTTTAATCACATGCACTGAACTGTCAGTACTACATCCGCCAACGGTGGTAGCAGTTTCGTCCGCCATGATCACAATGAATTGACCATATAAAACAGTGGCATAGCCTTTTACTTTTGCGCCATGGCTTTTCCAGTCTTCTACAAAATTTTCTAGCAATGGTTCCAGCTCAAAAATTTCACCCATGGTGAAAGTCCTGTTGGCTTGGTAGACCCAAACCCTAGACTGGGGATCGAAATTTTTTGGGAGTATAGTAGGTAAGTCAACCATATTTAATTTATTGTTGCTTGCGCAATGATTTATTGTATTGCTTTCGCAATGATTTCAGCAATGTCTAATACTTCTGTCTTCACTTCTGCGTCTCTGTTTTTGATACCATCCGTCATCATGGTATTACAAAACGGACAAGCACTTGCTACAAAATCTGCTTTTGTTTCAATGGCTTCGTCTGCTCTTTCCATATTAACCCTGCTTGTACCTTTTTCTTCCTCTTTAAACATTTGAGCTCCACCTGCACCACAACAAAGTCCTTTTGATTTACACCTGCGCATTTCTTTTAGTTCAACATCCAATGATTCCAATACTTTTCTTGGTGCTTCATAAATATCATTCGCCCTTCCTAAATAACAACTGTCATGGTAGGTGATTGTTTTACCTTTCCATTCATTGCTATCCGAAATTTTGATCTTTCCATTTTCAATCAACTCCTGTAAAAATTGCGTATGGTGAATTACGTCGTAATTACCTCCCAATGCAGGGTATTCGTTTTTTAAAGTATTGAAACAATGCGGACAAGTAGTGACGATTTTTTTAATTTCATAGGCGTTCATCACTTGTATATTTTGATAGGCCATCATCTGAAACATGAATTCATTACCAGCTCTTCTTGCAGGATCACCAGTGCAAGCTTCTTCCTTACCTAATATCGCATAGACCACGCCAGCCTTATCTAAGATCGTCGCAAATGCTTTTGTAATTTTTTGTGCTCTTTGATCAAAACTTCCTGCACAGCCTACCCAAAATAAAACTTCTGGCTTGGTGCCAGCAGCCATCATTTCTGCCATTGTAGATACTTTCATACTTCTTTTATTTTAAGATTGCTTTGTCCATGCGTCTCTGTCGTCTGGAGCGAATTTCCAAGGAGCAAAATTGTTTTCTATATTGCTAAACATGCCATTCCATTCGGAAGGTGCATTGCTGTCCTCCATAATCAATGACCTTCTTAATTCAATAATGATATCCATTGGAGAAATACTCACAGGACATTCTTCCACACAGGCGTTACAAGTAGTACAAGCCCTTAATTCTTCTATGGTGATATGGTCGTTTAATAAAGATTTTCCATCATCTACAAATTGTCCGTTAGCGTCTATATTTTTACCAACGGTTTCCAAACGATCTCTTGTATCCATCATAATCTTTCTTGGACTCAATAGTTTTCCAGTACTATTTGCTGGACAAGCGGCGCTACATCTTCCACATTCCGTACAACTATAGGCATCCATTAAATTTTTCCAACTTAAATCCATCACATCTTTAGCACCAAATTTTTCTGGAGGCGCTGCATTGGTAGGGGCTAATTCTGGTTGCATTGCATAGAGTACCTCGTTCTGAACGGCAACCATATTGTGCATTTTGCCTTTTGGTTCTAATGATGCATAGTAGGCATTTGGGAAGGCCAATATAATATGCAAATGTTTTGAATAAGGTAGGTAGTTCATAAATGCATATATCCCTAAAATATGAATCCACCATGCAGTTTGTTCGATCGTATGTAATTGATGTTCGTTCAAATTAGATAAAGCAGGCTTTATCCATGAAGAGATGATAAAATTTGCAGATGGATCTGAGGCGTTCATTGTTAAAAATAAACCCATCAATACAATCTCAATTACTAAAATTAAGTTCGCGTCTGTTTTTGGCCATCCAGTTAAATCATTACTGATCAATCTTTTAACATGGATGATATTTCTTCTGGATAAAAAGAATAGACAAGCTACAAAAACCAAGAAAGCTAATACTTCAAAACTATTGATCAAAATCGGGTATAAAACCCCAAGATATGGCATGAAAAAACGGTGGGTGCCAAAAATACCATCAATTATTATTTCAAGTAATTCAATATTGATGATGATAAATCCAACATAGAGAATTAAATGCAATAATGCAACTGGAATATTGCGAAACATTTTCTTTTGTCCTAATGCCAATAAAAAAACGTTTTTCCATCTAGCAATGGGTTGATCATTGAGTTCAACTGGTCTTCCAAGATGGATGTTTCTTTTTATAGTCAACAGCTTTTTTGCAAAAATGTAAAAAGCAATGACCGATAGGATCGAAAAAACAATTCCGCTGATAAATTCCATGGTTAAAAGCATTTTTGACTGAGACACGAATTTACTCCATTTCCTTTAGTCTCATACTTAAAATACCCTCAAATAATTCACAGATTATCAGGAAACTAATGTTGTTTTTATGGACTTATTTAAGCAGAATTATTTAATTTGCCGCTATTCTCAAGTATTTTAATCCATTCCATTATGAATCAAGCAATCCATCAAAAAATTGCAAGCTGGTTAGAGGGTAATTTCGATACTGCCACTAAGGAGGAAATCAGGTCTTTACAGGCCAATCAACCCGATTTGTTAGAAGACGCATTTTATAGAAATCTCGAGTTTGGAACTGGAGGATTAAGAGGATTGATGGGCGTGGGCACCAATAGGGTGAATAAATATACCATTGGGATGGCGACGCAGGGTTTTTCTAATTATTTATTAAAAACCTATCCCAATGCATCAATTTCAGTGGTGGTGGGTCATGATAGTAGAAATAATTCAAGGTTCCTTGCAGAAACGACCGCTCAGGTTTTTGCTGCAAATGGCATCAAAGTCTATTTATTTGAAGCATTGAGACCAACACCTGAATTAAGCTTTGCTATTCGTCAACTACAATGTAAGGCTGGGGTAGTTTGTACTGCTTCACATAATCCAAAAGACTACAATGGCTATAAAGCCTATTGGAATGATGGAGGTCAGTTGGTACCACCGCATGATAAAAATGTCATTACCGAAGTGGAAGCGATTCAGTCTTTAGAAGAAGTAAAATGGACGGGTGGTGATGCATTGATTGAAATCATAGGAGCGGAGATCGACGCGTCTTATATTGCTATGTTAAAAACATTGAGTGTTTATCCAGAAGTGATTGCAGCGCAGAGTGATTTGAAAATTGTGTATACGCCAATTCATGGTACAGGGATCACCTTGGTGCCAAAAGTGTTAGAGGCATATGGTTTTAAGAATGTGCATGTGGTAGAAGAACAAGCGACACCCGATGGCAATTTTCCAACGGTCGCTTATCCTAATCCAGAAGAGAGTGAAACAATGCGTATTGGCTTAGAAAAAGCAAAGGCCTTGAATGCAGATATCCTTTTGGGAACCGATCCAGATGCAGATAGAGTAGGTATTGGTGTTAAAAATCATAAAGGAGAATGGGTTTTAATGAATGGCAATCAAACTGCTGTTTTGGCATTTGCATACATGATGGAAGCAAGAAGAGCCAAGGGTATTGCAGCACCAAACGACATGGTGGTCACAACAATTGTAACGACCGAAATGATCAATGAAGTAGCAAGACAAAACGAAGTGAATTGTTACAATGTATTGACAGGCTTTAAATGGATTGCTGAATTGGTTAAAGAAAAAGAAGGGAAAGAAAATTACATCATTGGGGGTGAAGAAAGCTTTGGCTTAATGATTGGTGATCAAATTAGAGATAAGGATGCAGTAAGTGCAGTGGCTTTATTGTGTGAGATGGCTGCCTATGAAAAAAACAAGGGCAAGTCCTTATTTGATAAAATGATCGAATTGTATATGCAATATGGGTTCTATTATGAACATTTAATTAGCATTACAAAAAAAGGCATGAATGGTCAGCAAGAAATTGCAGCGATGATGGAAGGCTACAGAAAACAACCGCCAACTGAAATTGCTGGCATGAAAGTAGTTACCTTATTGGATTATCAATTACAGGTAAGTACCAATTTGCAAACTGGAGTTCAAACAACAATACAATTACCTAAAAGCAATGTGTTGCAGTTTGTGACCGAAGACGGCACTAAGATTTCTGCTAGACCAAGTGGTACGGAGCCGAAAATTAAATTTTACTTTAGCGTGAATTCAGTTTTACCAAATAGGGAAGCTTTTGATGAAGTCTATGCACATTTGCAAAACAAAATTAACAACATCATTGCAGCTATGCAGTTAAACTAAATCAAGCATGCGAAAATTAGAAGATGCTTACCTGCATAAAGGATTGCGCAAGCAATTGGTAGCGCTATTAAGAACCAAGGGCATTACCGACGAACAGGTGTTAGAAGCAATTGGTTCTATTCCTAGGCATTTCTTTTTAGACTCGGCATTTGATAGAATCGCTTATGAGGATCGTGCATTTCCGATTGCAGCAGATCAGACGATTTCCCAGCCCTATACCGTGGCGTATCAAACACAATTATTACAAATAAAGCCAGGAGAAAAAGTGCTTGAAATAGGCACAGGAAGTATGTACCAAACTACGGTACTCGCTGCAATGGGTGCGAAAGTTTTTACGATCGAAAGACAAAAACAACTATTTGATTTAACGCCCTTTTATATTTTCAAAGAACAGTATCCTGATATTTATTTTTCTTTTGGGGATGGTTTTGAAGGATTGCCATTACTAGCGCCTTTCGATAAAATTTTAATTACCGCAGCTGCACCTAAGGTACCCGAAAAACTATGGGCACAGTTGAAACTGAATGGTAAAATGATTATTCCATTGGATGAGGAAGGTGCGGAACAAAGGATGCTCCGTTTAACCAAGAAAAAGGATGGAAAAGAAAAAAGAGAATCCTTTGCGGCATGCTCTTTTGTTCCTATGTTAGAAGGTAAAACTTCTAAATAAATAGTTGTTGCTTATTGTTGCATTTGATCCATTCCACCACTTCCTTCTTGCATCTTTGTACTTTTTCTTCTTAATAGATTCACGTCAAATTTACCAAATCGGTAAGAGAAGTTCAATCTAAAGAATTGCTGGTCTCTTGTTCTTATTACATTTTGCGTAAAGTATAAACTTTCTGAATATGTCTGAATCACCCTTGTTTTAAAGACGTCACTTGCACTCAAAGTCAATGATGCAGTTTTACCACCTTTGAAAGTCCAATCTTTTCTAATGGCTAAATCAAATTCATAGTTAGGTAAATTGTATCCTTGCGCAGTAGACTGTGGTCCACCGAATCCGCCACCGCCAAATCCACCGCCGCCTCTTCCACCACCACCGCCAGAATTACCACCTGGAGGCAGGATTGTTTTGGCTTGGTATTGACCACTAAATTGTAACGACAATCCTTTTACAAGTTTGAAATTGTTATTCATTTTGCTAAACCAACTCGTTAGATTATTGTTGACATCTTGACCTATAATCGTTGAGTTGATCTCTGATCTGAATAAGTTAAAACTTAGATTCACATCCCACCATTTAGTCACAGTCGTTTTATTACTTAATTCCAATCCGTATACTTTTGATGTGTTTGCATTGATGAATGAACTATAAAATGCGCTATCATTTGTAATTGGATTGATGTCTTTATAAATATAATTTGTAATTAAGTCTGTGCTATATTTATAATAAACTGTGGCCAATAAATTAGAACCTTTTTTATAGACATTATTGTATGCCATTTCAAATGAATGCGTGAACTGCGGCTTTAAATTAGGATTACCAACTGCAATATTCAATGGGTCTGAATAGTCAGGGTAGGGTTGCAATTGAAATGGATTGGGTGCATTGATTCTTTTAGAGTAATTAAACTGCACATCATTTTTATCATTCAATTTGTAACTTATAAATGCACTTGGGAATAATGAAATAGGCAATTTGATGATTGATTCTAGTGAATCCTGTCCTTGCTTATTCAATACATTCACGATGTAGTCTCTATTTTCGACTCTTAAGCCAATTTGGTAACTTAAGTTATCTTTTTTACCACCAAAATTAGTATAAGCAGCTAAAACGCTTTCATTAAACTTTAATTGATTACTGATACTAGGAATGAGGACTTCTTTTCCATCAATTATTCTAAACTGATCTCTATTGTTATATTCATCTCTGTTATTCATTCTTACACCAGCCTCGAATTTCACATTATTTTTAAAAATACGTTCGTAATCTATGTTCGAAGTATAGTTTTTATTTGTTCCTGCTCCAACTGTTCTTTGGTTTAAGATACTTGACTTTATAAGTGAATTATTATCAGAATTACTTTCGTTGTAATTAAAATCTGCACTCAATTCATGTCCGGTTTCAGCAAATAAGTGCTTGAAACTCGCTTGTGTACCCTTATTTAAAAATGAAAATATTGAGTTGTTGTCTAATGCTATATTGTTATTTCTGTTGATGCCATTAAAAATGGAGTCGATTGTTTGAGTAGAGGTATTTCCGAAATCTCCTTTCACGATATTCCCAAAAATGGAAAAAGTATTACGGTTATCAATCAAATAGTCAAATCCGCCTCTGTAAAAAGCAAATTCGCTTAAACCAATATTATCTGTATAATTACGAATACTTGTAGGTATAGGGGTTAACAAGATATTTCTCACATTATCAATCGTGCTGATTGATTTACTATTTCTAAGGTTCGCACTGGCTGAAAAGTTAATTTTACTGCTTCTTAAATTGATGTCACCACCTGCGTTGATTTTACCACGCATGTCCACACCACCTCTAAGTCCACCATTATAACCATTCTTCTTATTCTTCTTCAAAACGATATTAAGAATACCAGCATTACCACCTGATGCATCGTATTTAGCAGAAGGGTTGGTAATGATTTCAACTCTGTCAATGATATCAGAAGGGATCTGATCCAGCGTCAATGTGGTTGGACGATTGTCAATTAATAAAGTAGGGGTCGCGTTTCTTAAAGTCACATTGCCATCAATGTCCACATTTAAGTTGGGAATATTCTTCATCACTTCCACTGCAGTTTGACCTGTACTTGCCAAGTTCTTATCTACATTGAAAATTTTTCTATCAATCCCCATTTCAAATTGAGGTCTAGCAGAGCTAGTCACTGTAACACTTTGTAATTGATTCGGATCTTGATCTAATTTAATATTACCTAAATCTTTATCTACCAAAGCCATCATGTCTTGAGGGTTGCCGCCTGGCTTTAGGTTAAAGCTTATTTGCTTTTCATATTTTTTAAACCCAATACCTGTGATGATTAATTTAAAATTACCCATGATAGATAATTGATCAAAGCTAAAATCACCGTTGCTTGCAGTAATCATAGTAGCCAATGTCACTTCGCTTGCTTTTTTGGTTGCTGGATCGAATTTGCTCCCTTTTAATTGAACAGTCGCACCATCGACCCCTTTTTTATTGGCATCTACGACCTTACCATAAAAATGACCCATATTCATGCTACCACCGGCACCTGCAGGACGACCTGTAGGAATTTGAGCAAATAAGGCCACTTGGATTAATAAAGCACTAAAAACTATTGTAATTTTTTTCATAATTGTATTTGTGGTCTAATAAGACCAGATAGATTGGATTCTGTTTAACCAATAACACAAAATTCGTGCTAATGTTTAAAGAAAGGTGTCTGTAAAGTATAAGCGGTTAAATAAGAGGAAGAATTAAAGCAATTACAAAGCCCCAAATGGCACCTAATACAAAAGCGGCCCATCTATATGGTATACTTGCCTTGATGATTCTCTGTTGTAGGATGATTCTAAATTTTTGCGCCCATTGTTGCCGTAAGTCCTTGTTTAAATGGGCACTGAACTCGCCAATAAGTAATGGAAAGAGAAGGGCTAATTCGTCCATGAAAACAGCCTTTAATTCCTCAATGGTCTTATCTCCAATGAACATGGAGATCATTGGGAGCTTTGAGCTTAATTTATGTCTAAAAAAATTGTCCAATTTGTCATTGATGACTGGTTTCATTGCTTCAAAAGGGTTGTTCTCTGTCATTTCGGGTATCAGTTTTGATAAATCGATTTGCCCAACCCATTTGTCTGCCAAAAAGGGCCATTTGAATGGCATAATCGAAATGGCCCAAACCAAACACCAACCGAAAGCACCCACTAAAATTGGGATTAAAAAAAATATCATAAAATGCATTTAAACTAAAAAACCTATCCCTAAAATTGGGACAGGTTTTT
This sequence comes from Chitinophaga pinensis, assembly GCA_945877085.1. Taxonomy (GTDB): domain Bacteria; phylum Bacteroidota; class Bacteroidia; order Chitinophagales; family Chitinophagaceae; genus Sediminibacterium; species Sediminibacterium pinensis_G. The sequence continues at coordinate 12,287 of CAMCQV010000017.1, read as the reverse complement.
AATGGGAGAACGATGGGTCTCGAACCCACGGCCTACAGTGCCACAAACTGTCGCTCTAACCTACTGAGCTACGCCCTCCATTTGGGCTGCAAAAATACGTTAATTCAGTAATCTATAAAATTAGTTGAGCATGTTTTTGTAAAATAATGCTAAAAAAGAGTAGAAAAACTGAATTAGGCGCTTAAGATTCCCATTTTACGCTATTTTTGAAATCCTTCATGCACAACATTATGATATACGTAAAACAAAATAAGTGGAAAGTTTTTGCCACAGTATTCTTATTTGGCGCTTTGTTCTTTGCCTTTAATACAGTTAAATCAGAAAATCAAGAATCGCCTGAATTAAGACAGCGAAAATTATTATCTACTATTGGGCAATTATTGGAATCAGAACATTATAGTCCAAGGAATATTGATGACGCATTTTCTAAAGAAGTTTTTAGTGCTTATTTCAAGGCTTTAGATCCAGAAAAAAATACTTTTCTGCAGTCAGATATAGATGGTTTATCTAAATACAGTACAACAATTGATGATGAAATTCATGGAGCCACAATTACATTTCAACCTGCGGTGAGTCGTATCTATGAAATTCGTATTAAAGAAACACAAGCTTTATTCAATCAAATCATGGATCAGCCATTTGATTTTAGTAAAGATGATTCGGTGTACTTGAATACAGATAAGTTAGTATATCCAAAAGATGAAGTTGAAAGAGCGAAGCGTTGGGAAATGTTGTTGAAGTATAGAACAATTGAACGTTATGCAAGTTTGATTGATGAGCGAGAAAAAAACAAAGGCAAGGAAAAATTTGTGATTAAAAACGATTCTACATTAGAAGCGGAATCAAGGGCCTATATCAAAAAATCTTACAAAAAAAGATTGGAATCTTTTGAAAAAACTTTTACAAAAGAAAAACGATTCGAACTATTCTTGAATTCCATTACAGGTTTAATGGATCCGCATACCGACTATTTAGCACCAATAGAAAAACGTTCATTTACAGAACAAATGAGTGGTGTGATCTATGGTATAGGCGCACAGTTGACGCAGGATGATTTTGGTATTCGTATTGCTAGCATTCAACCAGGTGGCCCAGCATGGAAGTCTGGACAGATTGTAGTGAATGACGTGATTGTAAAAATTGCACAAGGTGCGGATGAGCCAGTGGATGTATCTGGTTATGAAACGACGGATGCAGTAAAATTAATCCGTGGCAATTTAGGCACAGAAGTAAGATTGACTTTTAGAAAGCCAGATGGCACTTTCAAAGTAGTAGGTTTAATAAGAGAAAAAATAGTTTTAGACGAAGGCTATGCAAGAAGCGTTGTAATACAAAATGGGGAAGATAAATATGGTTATATTTTATTACCAGATTTCTATGCCGATTTTGAAAGAGAAGATGGACACAGATGTTCCGAAGACGTGGCTGCAGAAATTAAAAAGTTGAAAGCAGAAAACGTAAAAGGGATTATTATTGATGTACGTTTTAATGGAGGTGGTTCTTTATACGAAGTAGTTCAAATGGCGGGTTTATTTATTGACAAAGGTCCAGTAGTACAAATCAGAAATAAAGAAGGTAGATCACAAACTTTATATGACGAAACACCAGGCATTTTATATGATGGCCCATTGGTTGTGATGGCGAATGAATTTAGTGCATCTGCAAGTGAAATTTTTGCAGGCGCTATACAAGATTATAAGCGTGGCATTGTTTTAGGAAGTAGTTCTACCTATGGAAAGGGTACTGTTCAAAGAAATGTAGCATTCGGTAAACCCTTGGATTCATTGGGTATACAAACTGAATATGGTGCAGTAAAACTCACTTTCCAAAAATTCTATCGAATCACTGGAAGTTCAACACAAAAGAAGGGAGTCGTTCCAGATGTTATTTTACCAGACGAATACGAGTACCTTAAGTACAGAGAAAAAGACAATGAGTCTGCACTGAGCTGGGATGAGATGGAGCGAGCTAGATACAATGTATGGCCTAATAATGCACAATTGTCTCAAGTGGTACAATTAGCAAATTCGAAACTACAAAACGATACCGCTTTAAATAAATTCAAACAAAACCTACAATGGGTATCTAGTCAAATCGATAATCCAGTTTATTTAAAATTAGACAAGTACCAAGCTTTTAAAAAGCGTATTCAAGAAGTGTCCAAACAGAATGAGCAAGCTTTGAAATTAAAGACCCCAATGAAATTGGCGCCGATAAAAGTAGATTACAATAAATTTTACAATAATCCTGATAAATCAAAGCAAGATCGTTATCAAGCATGGATTAAAGATTTAGCGAAAGATTTTCAAGTGAATGAGTCGAGTAAAATTTTAGCGGCATTGAATAAAAAAACAACAGCGGTTGTAAAAAAATAACGGAGTACATGGAAAAGTTGAGGAAGTGGCATGTAGTATATACAAAGCCAAAATGGGAAAAAAAAGTAGACCTTAATTTTGCACAAAAAGGCATAGAGAGTTGGTGTCCTACACAGAAAAAAGAACGCCAATGGTCGGATAGAAAGAAGATTATCGAAGAACCATTGTTTAAGTCTTATGTCTTTGTAAAATCAACCAAGGAAGAATATACCAATGTGTTAAATACAATGGGGGTGGTACGTTTTCTTTATTTTGAAAAAAAACCAGCCATCATTAGAGACAATGAAATTGAATTGATCAGAAAATACCTTGGCTTGTCTTATGCTAATATTCAAGTTGTTGACTTGGGTCCTTTAAAACCACAAACAAAAGTGGCAGTGAACAATGGATTATTTATGGGTCAAAGAGGAGAAGTTGTAAAAGCAGATAAAAAATCTGTTTATGTTCGACTAGAAAGCATCAATATGATGATGATAGTTGAGTTCAAGTTGGAAGAAATCTCTCTTTTATAATAATTTCACTTGCAGATGGGCTAATTTTTGAGTTAGATGGTCCAGTCCACAATTTGGTTACTCCATTCTGCTCTATATGGTGTGGTAACCCTAATGTAATTATCAGAATAGCCTTCTAAGATTTCCATTGCTCCGTCGCCTGTTTTTTTCACGGATTCAAATAAGACTTTTCTATTTTCACCTCTATGTGCTTCTGTAAAATATTGTAATTTCTGGTAAGAGAGATTGCGTAGTATTTTATTGCGTTCGTTTCGTATTGCAATAGGTACAATTGGCTTAATATCTAAGGCCTTGGTCGCTGCTCGTTCAGAATAGGTGAATACATGCAAGTAAGAAATGTCTAAGCTGTGGATGAATGCAAAGCTTTCTTGGAAATAGGCTTCTGTTTCACCCGGTGAGCCAACAATCACATCTACACCAATTGCTGCATGAGGAATTAATTTTTTAACCAATTCAATACGTTCTCTATAAAACTGACTATTGTACCTGCGTTGCATTAATTTCAATACTGCGTCCGATCCACTTTGCAAAGGAATATGAAAATGCGGCATGAATTTTTTACTCTGTGCAACCCAAGCAATGATTTCGTCTGTTAATAAATTTGGCTCTATAGACGAGATGCGGTAACGTTCAATTGCAGTCTCTGTATCCAAGGCTTTGATGAGTTCAAAAAAACTTTCTTGATGATGCTTTCCGCCATCGCCCCCTTTTCCAAAATCTCCAAGATTGATGCCTGTCAATACAATTTCCTTCACGCCTTTTTCAGCCAAATTTTTTGCTTGTTGAACTACACCTGCCACTGTATCACTTCTGCTTTTACCTCTTGCCATTGGGATGGTACAAAAAGAACAACTATAATCACATCCATCTTGTACTTTTAAAAAAGTCCTAGTTCTATCATTCACAGAAAAGGAACTGTGGAATCCGGTTAAGGTATCAATATCACAACTACAAATTTTGGTTTCATCGCCTTTTGTTAGATTGGCAAGATGCTGCACTAAATTAAATTTTTCAGCTGCACCTAATACCAAATCGACTCCAGGTATAGTGGCAATTTCTTGGGGCTTTAATTGGGCATAACATCCTGTGATGACAATAAAACTTTCAGGGGCCAATCTTTGCACCCTTCTTACCAATTGTCGACATTCTTTATCTGCATTTTCGGTCACCGAACAGGTATTGATCACATACACATCTGCTTGCTCGGTAAACTGCTTTTTCTCAAAGCCTTCCAGCTCTAGTTGCCTAGACATAGTAGAAGTTTCTGAAAAGTTAAGTTTACAGCCTAATGTATGGAAAGCGACAGATCGATTTTGACTCATGGGGCACAAAGATAAAAAACCCTACCTAAGAATAGGCGAGGGAAGCTTAAAATCTTAAAATAAGCTTAAAACTGCCTCAAATTTCCCTTTTTGCTCAGTTTCAGTTAAGTTTGCAACTAATAAAATGGACAAAATGGATTTCAAAAAAATCAACAATCTAACAGGCTGGGCAGTTACCTTAATTGCTTGTACTGTTTACTTATTAACGATGGAAGCTTCTGGTAGTTTTTGGGACTGCGGAGAGTTTATCAGCAGTGCTTATAAATTACAAATTCCACATCCTCCTGGAGCACCGATGTTCGTACTTTTAGGAAGGGTGTTTATTATCTTTTTTGGAGACAATCCTCAAACAGCGGCTTTGGCAGTGAATAGTATGAGTGCGATTGCAAGTGGTTTTACCATTCTATTTTTATTTTGGACAATTACCCATTTTGCAAAACGTATTTTAGTAGCAAAGTCTGGCACTGAATTAACCAGTAACCAAATTTTATTAGTGATGGGTGCGGGCGTAGTTGGTGCATTGGCGTATACATTTAGTGATTCATTTTGGTATAGTGCTGTTGAGGGTGAGGTGTATGCATTGAGTTCCTTCTTCACTGCATTGGTGTTTTGGGCTATTTTAAAATGGGAAGACAAAGCAGATCAGGCAGGTGCTGACAAATGGATCATTTTCATTTTCTATATTATGGGTATTTCAATTGGTGTCCATTTATTAAACCTTTTGACAATTCCTGCAATTGTAATGGTGTATTACTTTAGATTGTATAAGCCAAGTTTCAAAGGCGCCTTATTTGCATTCTTTATTGGTGTGATCATTACAGGATTGGTACAAGTATTTTTAATTCAATACACGATAAAGTGGGCAGCTTCTTTTGACGTACATTTTGTAAACAGTTTAGGATTGCCTTTTTATAGTGGGTTCGTTACTTTCTTTGTATTGTTAGCTGCTTTATTTTTTGTGGGAGTGCGCTATGCAAATAAAAATGGATACTATTTTTTAAAGTTGGGTATTTGGTCAACGGTATTTGTTCTAATTGGTTATTCTACCTATTTGACGACCATGATACGCTCTAATGCAGACCCATCTGTAGATATGTACAATGTAGACAATCCAGTCACCTTAGTAGGTTATTTAGGAAGAGAGCAATATGGCGATTGGCCTATTTTATACGGACCTGATTTTGTAGACAAAGCAGAAACAGTAGAAGGTAGCGACCAATATGTGAAAACACCAACCAATTATGAGTTCTCTGGAAAGAATATTAAAAGAGATTGGGGCTCTGCACCTTCGGCGCATTTATTCCCTAGAATGTGGGATGGCGATAATGATCGTGGTCAATTAGATAGTTACCGTGCTTTTGCTGGTATTCAAGATGGCGATGTGCCAACGCTAAGAGACAATATCAAGTACTTTACAAATTATCAATTTGGTTTTATGTACCTGCGTTATTTCCTTTGGAATTTTGCAGGAAAGCAAAACGACTTACAAGGATTTGGTAATGTACGTGATGGTAATTTCAAAACCGGTATATCAGTAGTTGATAATTTCTTCTTTGGTGAACAATCTAAATTACCTGATAGTATTAACAAAGACAACAAGGCCAATAACAATTTATTCATGTTACCATTTTTCTTAGGTATCATTGGGTTATTGTATCAATACCAACAGAATAAAAAAGATTTTGTGGTAACAGGCTTATTATTCTTCTTCACTGGTTTAGCCATTGTGATTTATTTGAACCAAGTGAGCTTACAACCACGTGAACGTGACTATGCTTATGTTGGATCCTTCTATGCATTTGCAATATGGATTGGACTAGGTGTTTTACAAATAGCAGAATGGTTGGGTAAAGTGGTCAATAAAAATATGGCAACGACGATTGCCACTGTGTTGTGTTTATTGGCAGTGCCAACATTGATGGCACAACAGGAGTGGGATGACCATGATCGTGGCCAAAAGACTTTAGCACGTGATATGGCAAGAGCTTATTTAGAAAGCTGTCCTCCTAATGCTATCTTATTCTCATTCGGAGACAATGATACTTATCCATTATGGTATGCACAGGAGGTAGAAGGTATCAGACCAGATGTGCGTGTCGTAGTAAATAGTTTATTGGGATCTGATTGGTATATGCGTGAATTAAGATATAAGGTGAACAAGAGCGATAAGTTTGATGTTATTTTCACCGAAGAACAAGTTGCTGGTAATAAATTAAATGTGGCGTATTACAATCCGCTTCCAGAATTTGATGAAACAAATTACCATAATTTAGATTCTATCTTAAGGTATGTAGTCGGAGATCAAACTGGAAAATACCAAGCATCAACCCAGGAAGGTCCAGTGAATATTTTCCCAACGCATAAATTTAAATTACCTGTTAACAAGGAATTTGCATTGGCTTCTGGTATTGCTAAACCAACAGACAATATTGAGTCAGAAATGTTGATTGATTTCAATCCTAATAGACAATACATGATTAAAAATGAATTGGCTATCTATGCAATCATTGCAACAACGCAGTTCAAGCGTCCAATATGCTTTACTTCTACGCAAGAATTAAAAGATTTAGGGTTGGATCAATATGTACGTCAGACTGGATTGGCCTATCAATTGGTGCCTGTGAAAGGTGCGTCGGTTGATACAGACGAGGCATTTAAAAATATCATGACCAAATTTGATTTCAAGAATTCAAATAAGCCAAATGTATATTACGACGAAGAAAATAGAAGACATTTGAATTCATTGAGATTGAATGTAGCTCAAATTGCACAAGCAATGGTTGCAGCTGGTAAAAAAGACAGTGCAGTAAAAATATTAAGAAAATTAGATCAGGAGATCAGTGTTAAAAATCTTCCTTATGGTATGGCTTCTAATAGAGGCAACCAACATAATTACTTCTCTTATTTATTCTTACAAGCTGCCTATGCGGCTGGCGATATTGAATTAGGAAAAAGAATTGGTACTTCTGTCGTGAAAGATTTAAAACAACAATTGGCCTATTATAAATCATTGGGAACGCCAATGTCTGAGGCGCAGTTTATGCAAAATGCAGAGAACGCGTATCAGAATAAAGCCACTGAATTTAATAATAAACAAGCTTCATTTATTCAGGATATCCTGACTTGTTATCAATTGATCAATGTCATTGAAAATTTAGAGAAAGCTATCCCTGTAGCAAGTCAACCTTAAATTGAATTGATTCCTATAAAAAAGGCGCTTCGTTTGAAGCGCCTTTTTTATAGGATATTTTATTTATCTATCTATCTAAAGATTCAAGTTCGATAAGCTCTTATTTTTAATAGATTCTTTTTAATGCAACATCGTCAATAAAGCTGTTATAACTTGGTCAATTTCAGCTATGGTATTTTGTTTTGAAAATGAAAAACGAACAGTTACAATTTCTGAACCTTTATTCAATGCATTAATAACATGTGAGCCTTGTTGCGCACCACTGGAACAGGCACTTCCTCCACTTGCACAAACATGATGCATATCTAAATTAAATAAGATCATTTCTGTTTTTTCATTTTTTGGAAAGTTCACACTCAATAAATTATATAAGCTTCTTCCAAACGGATCACCATTGAAACTCACATGAGGTATTTTTTCAACCAATTGATCATGTAAATACTGTTTCAAGGATTGGATATGAGCACGATCTTCCTCGTATTTTTCTGTAGCGAGTTCAAGTGCTTTTGCAAAACCAACAATTCCGTATAAGTTTTCAGTTCCTGCACGCATATTACGCTCTTGAGATCCTCCATGTACCAAAGGACTGATCTTCACATTTTCGTTGATGTATAAAATACCGACACCCTTAGGCCCATGAAATTTATGTCCAGCGCCAGTGATAAAATCAACAGGAACCTGACTTAATTCAAAAGGAAAATGCCCTACGGTCTGCACCGTATCACTATGAAAGTAAGCATGGTATTGTTTGCAAAGTTGTCCTACAGCTGCAATATCTATCATGGTTCCAATTTCATTATTGGCATGCATGATGGTTACGATCGTCTTTTCAGTTGATCCTGCAAGTAATGTTGCCAAATGGTCCATATCGATATGTCCATTGGGTAATATTTGTACAAAGCTTAATTTAAGGTTGTACAATTTTGATAAATGTGTTACCGTATGCAAAGTAGCATGGTGTTCTATTGGAGAACTAATGATATGCTTGCAACCTAAATCGTTGATGGCAGCATTTAAAACCGTGTTGCTACTTTCAGTACCACCACTAGTGAAAAAAATTTCAGCAGGCTTGGCACCTAAGTTTCTTGCTACAGATTTTCTTGCTTGTTCAATGGCCAATCTTGTTTCTCTGCCATAGCTATAAATAGAGGAGGGGTTGCCAAATTTTTCGGTCAAATAAGGCATCATTGCTTCTAGTACTTCAGGCGCAAGCGGCGTAGTCGCTGCATTGTCAAAATAGATTCTCTGCATGATTGCTAAATTATTGAATTTTATGGATCAGCTGAATAATTTTATCGGCTAATGCATCAGCTGCATCTTGTGTTTTAGCTTCAGTATAAATGCGCATAATTGGTTCTGTATTGCTTGATCTTAAATGCACCCATTCGTTTTCAAAGTCTATCTTTAGTCCATCCACATCGTTCATTGGGAATGCGGCAAATTCTTTTTTTAATTGTTCAAATATTGTTGACAATGAAAGGTTGGCATTTAGATCCATTTTTTTCTTACTCATAAAATAAGCAGGATAACTAGCTCTTAAATTGGAACAGCTTGTTTCGGCTTTAGCAAGATGCGATAAGAACAATGCAATACCAATTAATGCATCTCTTCCATAATGTAAATCTGGCACAATGATACCGCCATTACCTTCTCCACCAATCACTGCTTTTTCGGCTTTCATTTTTGTCACCACATTCACTTCGCCAACAGCACTCGCAAAATAAGTGCAGCCATGTTGTTCAGTGACATCTCTTAAAGCCCTTGTAGAAGAGAGATTACTCACTGTGGCACCTTTGGTATATTGTAAAATATAATCCGCAACAGCGACTAAGGTGTATTCCTCTCCAAATAAATTCCCATCCTCACTCACAAAACATAAACGATCTACATCGGGATCTACAGCAATACCAAGATGTGCTTTTTCATTTACAACGGTAGTGCAAAGTTCGGTTAAGTGTTCTTTAAGTGGCTCAGGATTATGTGCAAAATCTCCAGTCATTTCGGCATTCAATACAACAACATCCTCTACACCTATCGCTTTTAACAGTGCAGGCACTGTAAATGCACCAGAACTATTAATAGCGTCCACAACTACTTTAAAGCCTGCTTTCTTGATCGCATAAATATCGACCAATGGATGTTCCAATATGGCTTGAATATGTTTTGATAAACTATTATTATCACCAATCAATTCGCCCATCGCATCCACAGGAGCGTATACAAAATCTTCTTGTTCTGCTAAAGCCAAAATGGTTTTCCCTTCCTCGCCACTTACAAATTCACCCTTTTCATTTAATAATTTAAGGGCATTCCATTCTTTTGGATTGTGACTAGCAGTCAAAATAATGCCACCATCCGCATTGTCAAATACCACGGCCATTTCGACAGTTGGTGTCGTGCTTAATCCTAAATGCACCACATCAATGCCAAGGGCCAATAAACTTTGTTCCACCAAGGCTTCAACCATTAAGCCACTCATTCTTCCATCACGACCCACAATTACTTTCTTTTTTCCCGCTGATTTTCTGATCAACCAGGTGCCATAGGCAGATGCAAATTTTACAATATCGATTGGTGTGAGGTTATCGTTTGGGCGACCACCAATGGTGCCTCTAAAACCTGAAATGCTCTTGATTAATGACATAGCTAAATATTAAAATAAATCGGTATGCAAATTTACTTTAAATTTTTCCACTTCCTTGTATCTTTACTGCATGGGGCTAAGTATTTTTCAACAAATTAAGGACATCGATCAAGCATTGTTTTACCAAATCAATGGGGTATGGCACCATCCTATACTAGACGCTGTTCTGCCTTGGACCAGATATTCCAATAATTGGATCCCCTTGTATATTGGACTCTTGGGCTGGTTGATCTATCAAGTTGGATGGAAAACCTTAAAATGGCTTTTGTTTGCATTGATCAATGTAGGCCTGACAGATCAAATTAGCAGCAGTGTCTTTAAACCATTTTTTCATCGTTTAAGACCTTGTAACAATCCTGCATTAATAGGCAAAACCCGACTTTTATTAGACCATTGTTCTGGTGGTTTTAGTTTTACTTCCTCCCATGCCGCTAATCATTTTGGTTTAGCGATATTTATTTTTATCACATGGGGGATATCTCAACAACGCTATACAAAATTCTTTTTTGTGTGGGCAGGTATCATTGCTTTTGCTCAAATCTATGTTGGGGTGCATTTTCCTTTGGATATTGTTGGTGGGGCCATCATTGGATTGATATCAGGATTTGCAATGGCAAAGGCGTATTTAAAATGGGCAGGCCCAATGCTATTTAAACAAGCTTAAGGGGCTAAGTCTCTAGGAGTCTAAGGCTCTAATAAAATCAAAATAAAAAAATGAATAAAAATACATTCTGGCTTTTACTCGCTGCAATTTTAGGGGTTCAATTGGTTGGGGTGTTTTGTATTCCCTTAATGGATATCGATGCAGCACAATATGCGTCTATCAGTAGAGCAATGTTAGAACGTAATAGCTTTCTTCAAATTTATGATCTTGGAAAAGATTATTTAGACAAACCCCCAATGCTTTTCTGGTTATCGGCACTATCCATGAAAATTTTTGGCATTTATGATTGGGCTTATAGAATACCATCATTTATTTTTTTATTACTTGCTTTATTTGCTACGTTCAAATTTGCGAAGTTAAAATACAATCAAACTGTAGCAGAATTAGCAGTGTTAATTTTAGCAAGCTGTCAAGCCTTTTTCTTAATTGCCCATGATGTAAGAACAGATACCATGTTGATGGGATGGGTAGCTTTAAGTATTTGGTTGATTGCAAAATGGGCAGCCTCCAATGACTTAAAAGACTTTGTATGGGCTATGGTGGCGATTGCTGGAGGCATGATGACCAAAGGACCTATCGCACTGGTGGTACCTGTGTTGGCTTTTGCACCACAATGGTTTTTTGAAAAAAAATGGACTTATTTTTTTAAACCAATTTATCTATTAGGCATCTTGATCATTGGCATTTTATTGATACCTATGAGCTGGGGGTTGTACCAACAATTCGATTTACATCCTGGTAAATTAATTAATAATATTCCGATACAATCAGGGTTGAGGTTTTATTATTGGACCCAAAGTTTTGGCAGGTATACAGGGGAGAATTATTACCATGAGATGAGCTATCCTACTTTTCTTTTGGAGAATATGCTTTGGAGTTTTTTACCATGGATTTTTATATTTATCTGGGCCTTTGTAGCAAAGGGCATCACAATGTTTAAGGAGGGATTATTTAATGTACAAACAGAAAGAATTAGTTTTTTTGGTTTCTTTTTAACCTATCTAGTCTTGTCAAGAAGCCAGGCACAATTGCCACATTATATTTTTGTAGTATTCCCATTGGCTGCGATCCTCATAGCTGCACATTTATCAGTTTTACTAGAACAAGCCGATCGTTTACAAAAATGGATTAAATGGTTTTTCGGATTCCATCTATTTATTTTTCTGATCCTATTAATTGCGATGGGGTTGATTACCAATATACCTTTTGGGAAAATGGGTTTATTGGGTCTTTTGATTCTTTTTGGCACCTTTTTAATTATGATAAATATTGGGCCAAAGCAACAAAGCTATATTCAAAGATGGATCAACATGAGTATCGTGTTAATGATTGGACTAAACTTAATTTTAAATAGTTTCTTTTATCCTCATCTATTGGAATACCAGTGGGGGAATGCTTTGGTTAAGCAAGCGAAACAAAAAAAATGGGACATTAAAAAAGCTGCTTTGTATAAAATGCCCAATAGCAACGCGTTTCATTTTTATGGACAACATATTTTCCCGGTCATTCAAGACAGCAGTCTTTTAAAAGAAGGACAATGGGTCGTGGCAGATAGTATACCCGCTCAGCAATTATTACAA
>CAMCQV010000016.1 GCA_945877085.1 Chitinophaga pinensis | reverse complement strand
ATCCAAGCCCACTTCTAAATTTGCAATTTGAGAATAATAATGAAACTGTGCTAAAATCCACTCTGCATTGTCTGTCCAAAGACCACTACTAGTTCTTTGACTGGCTTTTTCGAGCGTAGTAATTTTATTTTTTAAAAATGTATTTCTTGCCACGTTCAACTGATTCATTTTTACTTTTGAAAGCACAGTGTCTTTTCCAAGAAAGGTCTTTTTTAATTCTCCAGAATTATTGCTGATGATATTAGACGCTTTTTGTAAATCAGCAAAATTCTTAAAGTGATACAAGTCAGTCAACTCTTTTTGTGTGACCAAGCTTGTTGGATTCTGAGTGATTGCAGTCAGCAATCTAGCAGCTTCCTCGTTGATTGTTTCTTTTGATCTTTTGTCCTTGTATACGATTTGTAAATACAATGGGTCGAATCGCGCAATCGTTTCATTTAATTCGTCAAAGAGCGGTGCCGATAATGGCGCAGGCAAATTTTGTTCTGGTGGATCAGTTAATGGACCTTGCTGATCTTTTTTTGAACAAGCGGTTAAAAATATGAATGATAGGAAAAGTATTCCTATAAAACCTGTTGATTTTTTCATGCTATTATTTTTTTATACTTACACTGAATTGTATAAGTTGATAGCATTAAAATAAAAAATCAATGAACTGCTTTTCAGCGTAAAAATACGCTCAAAAATTTCAGTTAAAAAATATAGTTGAAATAGAAAATAGGCTAATAAGCCCTGCTATAAAGGATTGTAGGCCTTAGAATGTAGTCGAAATTATTTCACATTATTTTACAAAAAATACTGCGGGAACTGGTCTTTGTCCAGTTGGATCTGATGGCTTGATGGTTTCTTTTCCATTAATTAATAAACAACTGCTACCACCACCATCTAAATTAATGGCTTCTACAGCACCAAGGTCTATAAATATTTGTGCAGTCTCCGTGAGCGTAGTACCTACTGCAATATTTTTCATACGCCCTTGCACTGCTAATAAAATTAAATAGCCGTCTTTCGTGTAACCCATCGCAGTGCGCGGATGATGGTCTGCAATCGCTTTGCCTGCAAATTTCTTTTCTTCATTGTTTGAAATAAAAATAGCGCCGTCTTTCACCAATACTGGTCCACCACCAACTGCCCAATCTAGTTTCCATTTTTTTAAATCGGCAACCGCACCCTCGTTCAATGCTAATTTTGCATTTTTATTTTTAATTGGTATCATTGGATTTTGTTGGTATAAAACCTGCTTGCTATTAGAATCGGTGTAGGTATATGCAATATCCATTTTGCCGTTTTTTTGCATGCCCATGGCAGAGTTCAATACATGTGTATAGGTTAAAGTATCTTTCCCCTTACCTTCTATATCTTGTTTATTCAATGCCAGTAAATTTCCACGATGGACCAATACATTTAAATTGGTGTTGTTTTTGAATTCAAAAAAAGATGCGTTCATCACAACCACTGGCTGGACCAATCGCTCATAAAAAGCAGACGGGGTAAAGCGTCTATATAAAGTGGTGTCCACACCCATTTGTAGATTAGGTGCATTGGTATTAATAAGCACATAATAAGCTTTAAAAGCACTATCATTTAAGGTGTTGGACGTAGATGTAAATACCTGAATGTTATTTGTTGTTAGGCCAAACTCATTTGAAACATTTTTCCACTCAAGCTTTTGAGCCATTAAAGGCATTGCTAGAAGGTATAAGCAAAAAAAGATTGATGCAAGATGTAAACTTAGCTTTGGATATTTCATAGTATGGTTCATAGGAGTGTAAACTTGTTACCTAAAGTTAAGGGTTCTTATCAAAATGTATATATACAAAAAGGCCTCTCATTGCTGAGAGGCCTTTTATTCAAATCTTACTAAATGTATTCGTTGACTACTTTGTAGAGAACCACATTTCCTTAGTATGGTAGTCTATTGTAGTTGCACCAATTCTGGTTAACTCGTTGATGTTCCAAACATATTCAGAGTTAAATCTTGGACGCATTCTGTAGGCCATTTTTCCACCATTGTCTTGGAACAAGTCTGCCGCTGCAGGAAGCGTAAAGCCTGTATACACTTGTACACCAGTTGCATCCTTGTCTGTATAATGGTATCTACGCATATCTACCCAAGTTTCAAAAGTACCATGTCCCCATAGGGCAATGTATTTTTGTAACATGATCATTGGTAATGTTAAGCTTGTTGCACTTGCAGGAACCACTGCTGTATTTGCTAAGAAAGCATCTCTTTTAGCAGCAGTTAATAAATCTGCAGTTGGCACATTCGTGTTGTAGTTCGCCATTAATAAGTCAAAGTGCTTTGAGATACCCTCTTTGTAAGCAACTAAAGCCGTTGCTTTATCTCCTTTAATGAAAGCAGCTTCAGCGCGTATAAACGCCATTTCAGTAGCAGTCATCACAGGGAAAGGTGCACTATTTCTAAATATAAAGCGACAATTCACATCAGTTGTAGGTGCTGTATTGACCGTTCCTTTTGCTTGAGAAACACCATGAAAATTTTCTGGACGATCTGCTCCATCCAATACTAATTGTCCTTTCACTGGCTCAATACCTTTGAAAGTGCCATTCGTGTTTTTTCTTAATAAATAGATAGCTCTTGGATCTGCCACACCACTAAACGCAGGGTTTAACCCACTCATTAAATTAGCAATGAATGCAGATTGTCTAATAGCAGTTGGTGATGCTACAGATGCGCCGCCTAAGTTATTTCTGAATGGTCCAAGGAAATTATTAGTTGCACTAACAGTTGTTGCAGCAAATTTAACCAGTGCATCATCTGTCGTTTCTTTCATTGCAAGATTCGTATAATACAATACTGAATCTGCTTTGTAGATGGATTTATTAGATAAGTGATGATGTGTTCTAGCCAATACGCCATACACAAATTTTTTCCACTTAGCTACATTGCCACTATACAAAAAAGCGTCCCCCTTCGCCAATGCTGCTTGACTTCCATTCTCACCTGTTTTATTTAATAAATCCAGTGCTTCAAAAGAAAGTTTTCTTGCATGCATATACACTTCTTCTTGAGTGTCATACTTAAATGTAATTAAGTCTGTATTGAAAGCGTCTTTCAAAATCACTTCACCATGATAATCGGTTAATGTTAACCAACTCCAAGCAAAAATAGCTTTTCCAACACCAGCTAATTCCCATTGCTTATTTTCCAAAGCCCATTCAATTAATTTAACATTGTTTTGTCCAATATCATAATAATGAGAGCGCCAGAAAGACTGAGCTACATCGGTATTGGTATGACCCATTCTATCAAAATTACTTTGTGTTCCTGCAAAAGCAAAGTTTTGAACATATGCACCAATGTATCTAAGATCATTCATTGGTCCGTGTCCACCATAGTTTCCAGCCATTGAGGCAACAATCTGAGGCATTAAAGTTTCTGGAGCCACCTTCACATCATAGTTCGGGTTTTTATACGCCTCGTCTATTTTTTTAGAACAAGCCACCGCTAAAACAATCAGCGCGCTTAGTACTAAAAGATTTTTAAAATTATATTTCATAAATAAAAGTTTTTATTGATTAAAAAGAAGCTCTAAATCCAAAGTTGAAGCTAACAGGTGCGCCCATGTTTCCATAGTCAAAACCAAATCCACTAACACCACGGCTAGCAGAAGTTGTTGCGCCCACTGCAGGATCAGCTCCTCTATAATTTGAAATAAGAATTAAATCATTAATCGTTAAAAATACATTTAATGTTTTAGCTAATTTATTTACATCGCCCTTTAATAATTTCTTTACGTTGTAGTTAAAAGTAAGGTCTCTTAATCTAAACCAGTTCACATCTTTTTCAATAAATGCTTCTTCTGGCATGGTTGTATAAAATAAAGAATTGGTTTCTGGTGTGATTGAAATATTATTTAGCGTTGGCGTAGTCGTATTTTCTTTTCCGTCTCTTAAAACACCAGGTACAATTCTTGCAACAGCTCTGTCTTTTGTAAGTGCACTTCTACCAATTGTAGTTAAGTATCTTTCTGTCGCATTGAAGATATCACCACCCATTTTAACATCCCAGAGAAAAGAGATTCTTAAATCTTTAAAAGTAATATTGTTTAACCAACCTAATGTGAAGTCTGGGTTACGATCTCCTCTAACTTTAAAGGTTGGGTCAATCAAAGGCAAGCCAGTAGTTGGATTGATTAAGATTTGACCTGCTTTGTTTCTTAAATAACCATGAGACGTAATGGTTGTTGTTGGACCGCCGTTCGCCAAGCCACCTCTCGCATTTCCATATACCCAAGTATCAGAAATATAAAATTCAGGTACGTTTGGTGGTAAAGATGTTACTTTATTACGCATTCTATTAAAGTTAAAGCGAGTATTCCAAGAAAAATTCTTGTTGTTTACTACTAAGTAGTCTAACACAACTTCAATACCTGTATTTTCATTTGATCCTACATTCAAAGTATTTAAAACATAACCAGTACCATAACTTGCTCTAAAGTTTTCAGCAATCAAGTCTGTGTTTTCGGTTTTGTAATATGTTGCTTCTGTGCTTAATCTACCATTTAAAAATTTCATCTCAGTACCAAATTCCATTGTCTTTTGACGCTCTGGCGTTAAGTAAGGATTTGCATTGGTGAAATCATAATAATATCCACCACCGCTTCCAGTATTGAAGTTTAAGATAGATTGGTTAGCATATGGGGCACTAGAACGAGCCGTGCTTGCTATGGATCCTCTCAACTTCCAATAACTAGCAACTTCCTTCACAATTGGGAAGATGTCTGACATAATCACACTCACACTTCCTGCTGGATAGTCATATGCTCTACTAGCAGTAGGGAAGATAGAAGACTCTTCGAAACGGTGAGAATACGTTAAGAACACTTTATTATCATAGTTCACTGCGGCTTCACCAAAATAAGCTGCTTGACGATTGATATTATAGTTTGGTCGACCAAAGCGATTCATATTGCTATTGCGAATTCTTGAAGCAACTGCAGTATTTCCACTATCTGTTCTGTTGGCGTCTGTTAAGTTATTACCAAAAATTGAAGTGGTTTGTGTTTCATAATCCTGCCACATATTACCTATCATCAATCTTGTATTGATCTTGCCAAAGCTTTTCTTAGCTGTTGCAGTTACGGTGTGGTTGTAACCATAATAATTACGATAATAGTTTTCTAAAGCACCTTTTTGTGCACGGCTTAAGAAGTTAGATGCAGAATCCCACTTTGTATAACCATTTTGTTGATAGGTATCATAACCAGCTCTTCCATTAATAGTTAACCATTTTGTTGGTGAATAGTTTACAGAAATTGTTGCTACAGTTCTTGATACTTCGTCGCGGCTCCTGTTTCTGTATAAATTAAAATAAGGATTGTCTAATTCCGCGTTAGGATCTCCAGCAAACAAACCTTTTTTAGTGCCATTTGGATTTAACCAATCTTTTGCATCATTGTCAACAGGCCAAGCTAATAAACTTAAAACATAGCCCTTGACACCTCTTAAAGGCTTGTCGTTAGAACTCTTAATATAACTAACGCTAGGAGATATTTCTAAATTTTTTCCAATTTTATGATTGGTTACAATTCTGAAATTGTATTTTCTAAAATTATTAGTTGGTACAGGAGAATTTTCATCTACATAAGAACCTGACATACGAACTGAATGATTTCCTTTACCATATTCTGCAGACACATTATGGTTGTTAGAAAAACTAGTTTGAAAGAAATTATTTAAATTATCCCATCTAGTAGAATTTTTATCTCCTTTTACTTCCCAAGGTAATCTTGGTCCAAAATAAGAAAATATATTTTGTGCAACACCATTTAATCCCGCATCATAGTCTGTCATGATTTCTGGATACCTAGTATAAGTCGATAATCTAAAACTATTGTCATAACTCACTTTTACTTTACCATCGCTATCGCCGCCTTTTTTAGTTGTGATGACGATTGCTCCAGAACTTGCTTGGCTACCATAAAGGGCTGTCGCTTCTGGACCTTTCAATACCGTTACGTTTTCAATATCATTTGGATTCAAATCGGCAATACGATTCGTATAGTCGTTTGATCTGTTTTCAGTTGATACGTTGGCACTTGTTGGCTTTACAGCTAAACCTGTATTTCTATTATTTTCATTTACCGAAGAGTTATCAATGATCACACCATCAATAATGAATAAAGGAGAGTTATCTAATGACAAAGAGTTAAAACCTCTTAATACAATTTGAGAACTTGCACCCGCTAATCCACTTGTAGGATTGATGGTTAAACCTGCGATACGTCCTTGTAATCCGTTTACAAAGTTGTTACGTTGTGTTTCGGCAAGTTCGCTACCTTTTACTTTTTGAACAGAGTAACCTAATTCTTTAGGATTACGCTTGATGTCCATTGCAGTAACTACCACTTCGTCTAAAGTATTGTCTTTTGGAGCAAGACGCACTTCGATTGAAGAAGCATTGCCTACTCTCACATCTTTGGACTCGAATCCTACCAATGAAAAAGTTAATACTTGGTTGTTTGCTACAGAAATAGAAAAAGTACCTGCATTATCGGTACTTGTTGCTACTCTTGTTCCCTTAACAAGAACGGAAACATTGGACAAAGGTGATTTGTCGCTGCCGACAACCCTACCAGTTACCAATTTTTGT
Organism: Chitinophaga pinensis; assembly: GCA_945877085.1. Lineage (GTDB taxonomy): Bacteria > Bacteroidota > Bacteroidia > Chitinophagales > Chitinophagaceae > Sediminibacterium > Sediminibacterium pinensis_G. The sequence goes on along the minus strand of CAMCQV010000016.1, from coordinate 19,138 downwards.
TGTGCGTTTGCTATTGAGATACTTGCAAAAAGTACCAATAACAAACTCCATAAACCTTTGGTTTGCATAAATTTAAATCTTTGGTGAATAATGAACTCAGGTATGACCCCTTTGTTAACGTTAAGTTAACTATAATTAGTATTCAATTAGTAAATTTTATATAGAATTTATACTAATCTTAATTCGTTTTTAACCAAGAGGTTGGGTTTAAAAAGGATGGTTTATACGGTAATGGTTGCACTTCGATCAAAACCTGCTCCTTCTCTGAATTTTGTGTACCCCAACTGGTTCGTATATAGCATCGTTTTACCTATTAAAAAAGGTGGAATATTACTATGGTGATGTCCGAAAATCCAGGCATTTGGAGCTGTTTTTTGGATAAAATCGTCCAAATTTGAGGCAAAACAGGTATTTATTGGGTCTTTTTGGTGTTTTTTGGGATAATTCAAAAAACTTGGACAATGGTGCGAAATGACCATTTTTCGATTGCAATTTGACCCCAAGGCGGTACCTAAAAAATCAAGGGCATTTTGATGTAGCTGATTGTATACCTGAGGCGTCATTTTACTGCCCTTCCACTGAATTTGGCTAAAATCTTGCACCCTTGTAGTTGCTATTTCGGTTATATGAGGGGGGATATACGACCATAAAGTCGAAAAAATGAGTTCAATTGAACCTTCAGGGTCTGGTATTTCCTTTGTGATGTTATTGAGCAGTAGGATATTGGGTCTAATTGATTTCTCAAAATTAGATGGCATGGTGGACAGGTCTGTTCCATAATATTCATGGTTGCCAGGCAGCCAATAAGTCATTTTAAAATGATCGGAGAGGAAATTCAAAAAATCTTGATGCTGATCCATTGCGCTAAGCGGCATCAAGTCTCCTGCTATGATTAAAGTTTCTTGAACAGGAAGGATCGGCTTTTTGCTCAATCGTTTTTTATTTTGAGCAAACTCTAGATGTAAATCGGATGCAAATTGAAAATTCATGAAGCTAAAACTAAACAAAGTAATTATCTTGCCCCCACAAAATATACAATATGAAAGAACAAAATTTTAACAATCACGCGCAAATGGTTCCTGGATTTCACTATCTAACTTTTGGTGGAATCATTGCTTTATTAGGAGGCGCCATTAACTATTTATTAAAATCAAGTGCAGAAAATAAATACTTGGCTTCTTTATTGGTCTTAGCAGCTATCATTTTTGTTTTGGTAGCATGGTTTACAAGAACATTTGCATTAAAGGCACAAGATAGAGCCATCCGTGCAGAAGAAAATTTACGCCACTATGTATTAACAGGGAAATTACTACCAGCTAGTTTAAGCGTAGGTCAGATCGTTGCTTTGCGTTTTGCGCCAGATGCTGAATTCCCTGCACTTGTGGAAAAAGCTGAAACAAACAATTTATCAGGAAAAGAGATCAAGCAATCTATTCAAAACTGGAAAGCAGATTTTTACCGCGTATAATTTACGGCATCTATAAAAGATATTTAGACCCATTGCACAATGGGTCTTTTTTTTGCTTAAATTTAGAAATCTAAAACCACTTTATGATGAAAAAAATAATTGCTTTACTAAGCTTAATCGTATGCGCCGAGATGGGCATTGCGCAGGATCTAAACAAAGACCTATCTCCACTAAAATGGAGAAGCATTGGTCCCTTTAGAGGAGGCAGGTCCAATATGGCATCTGGCGTTTTGAATAATAGAGACGTGTATTATATGGGCACTACTGGTGGTGGGTTATGGAAAACTGAAAACAGTGGACTTAGTTGGAATAATATTTCTGACGGGTTTTTTAAAACTGGTTCTGTAGGTGCTGTTGCTGTTGCAGAAAGTGATGCCAATATTGTTTATGTAGGCATGGGTGAACACGCCATAAGAGGTGTGATGACACATCATGGAGATGGTGTTTATAAAAGTACAGACGCAGGAAAGACCTGGAAAAAAATGGGATTGGATGCGACACAGCATATTTCAAGAATTGCGATTGATCCAAAAAATCCAAACATTGTTTTTATTGCAGCGCAAGGTGCATTGTATAGTAAATCAACTGAACGCGGTATTTACAAATCTGTGGATGGTGGTGTTACTTGGAAAAAAGTATTGTATGTAGATGATAAAACAGGTTGTGCCGAATTATCAATGGACATGCACAATCCATCTATCTTATATGCTGCAATGTGGGAGCACGGTCGTTTACCGTGGCAGGTAATCAGTGGTGGTCCAGGAAGTGGTTTGTATAAATCTACAGATGGCGGTAACAACTGGGTAAAAATGGAAAATGGTTTACCAAAAGAAATGGGTAAAATGTCTATCGCTGTATCAAGAGCAGATCCAGAAAAAGTGTTTGCTTTAATTGAAAGTGATTTTAGCAAAGACGCAGGTGGTTTATATGTTTCTAATGATGCTGGTAAAAGTTGGTCACAAATTAATAAAAGCCATCGCTTGATTCAGCGTGCTTGGTATTATATTGAACTGTTTCCAGATCCTACCAACGAAAATAATGTATATGTAATGAGTGCACCTTCTTTAAAATCAATTGATGGTGGTAAAACTTTTACAGACTTTGCACGCACACATGGTGATTACCATGATTTATGGATCCATCCTAGCAATGGAAAAAATATGGTCCTTGCAGATGATGGAGGTGCGGCTGTAACGCATGATGGTGGTAAGTCTTGGAGCAGTCAAAACAATATGCCCACTGCACAATTTTATAGAATCAATGTAGACAACGAAGTGCCTTATAATATTTATGCTGGTCAACAAGACAATAGTTCAGTTAAAATTGCAAGTCGTGCCATTGGTGCTGGTGGAATAGATGAAAGAAATTGGTCTGCATCTGCAGGTGGTGAAAGCGCCTTCTTGGCATTTGATCCAAACAATCCAAGATATGTTTTAGGTGGCTCTTATCAAGGCACCATCGAAGTATTAGATACAAAAACAAAAGGTAGCACCAATATCATGGCTGCACCAATTCAGTATTTAGGAAGAGATGCAAAAGATATTAAGTATCGATACAATTGGAACGCGCCAATCATTTGGAGTAAGCATGAACCAAATACCTATTATCATGGGTCACAGTATTTATTAAAAACTTCCGACATGGGAAAAACATGGAAGGAAGTTTCTCCAGATTTAACGCGCAACGAAAAATCAAAACAAGGAAAACCTGGTGTACCATTTACAAACGAAGCGGTGGGTGCGGAAAATTATGGTACACTTGCTTATGTGATGGAATCTTTGCACGAAAAAGGGGTGATCTACACTGGTAGTGACGATGGTTATGTTTATCTAACAAAAGATGGAGGTGCTACTTGGAAAAATATTACACCTGCTGGTTTAGCAGAATGTTTAATCAATGCCATTGAAGTATCGCCGCACGATAAAGCAACTGTGTACATTGCAACTACAAGGTATAAGTTCAACGACCATACACCTGGATTATATAAATCAACAGATTATGGAACCACTTGGACTAAAATAAATACGGGTATTGCTAACAATGCATTTACAAGAGTAGTGCGTGAAGACAATGTCGTTAAAGATTTGTTGTACGCAGGAACGGAATTAGGAGTGTATATGTCTAACAATGGTGGTAAAAGTTGGAGTCCATTCCAATTAAATTTACCTATTACACCAATTACAGATTTACGTGTGCATCAAAATAATTTAATTGCTGCAACATCAGGAAGGTCTTTTTGGATTTTAGATGACTTGAATTTAATTCGAGCATATAAAGCAGACACAAGCAATGTAAAAATATTTACCCCAGATGCGACCATGTTGGTAACTGGCTATAGTGAGCTGGATAACAATGATGCAGACTTTACTGGAGCCAAATCTGATGCTGGAGTCAACCCTGCAACTGGTATGGTCTTATATTATCAATTGCCAAAGATGGAAGATGGCGTTGAATTAAGCATGGAAATCATAGATGCAGCTGGTAAATTAGTAAGACGTTTTAGTTCAAAGGCAGACGAAAATTATAAGCGATATGACGGCGCTCCAAGAAAAGATCCAACATTAAGTAAAGAAAAAGGTTTGAATCGATTTGTATGGAACCTTCGTCACGCAACCACTACTGCAATTCCAAATGTGTATATTGAAAGTAGTTTTAGTGGCCACAAAGCCATCCCAGGTAAGTATACCATTCGTTTAATGGCGGGAGGCAAATTGATTGGCAGCACAACAGGCGTGATTGAAGCCAATCCAAACTTTGCTACGACTGCAAGCGAATACCAACAATATGATGATTTGATGCGTTTGATGGAAAGCACAGTAACAGAAATGCACCAAATGGTCAACCAACTAAAAGACAATGCTACACATATAGAGTCATTGGTTAAAAAATTAAAGTCTGACACAAACTATAGTGGTGCGCAATATGCAAGTTTAAAAGAAAATGCAGCAAGTTTAATTGCAAATTTAAAAGCATGGGATGAGGATATGATTCAAAGAAAATCAACTTCTTATGATGATGTAGAAAACTTCCCTAATAAATTTACTGCGAACTATATGTTCATGATGAATCAAACAGAGAGTGATATTCCTCAAGTGAATCAACCCAATTTAGATTTATTAAAAGAATACACTGCTGAGTGGGAAAAATTAAAAGCAAGAGGACTTAACTTAAAAAATGTAGCCATACCAGCACTCAACAAGCAATTGTGGGATTTAGGCATGGGTGCTATTTGGTAAGAACAGTTCTTGCTTCATTATAAAGACGCAATCCAATAGATCTTAGTTGTCCGCATTTAAAATGCTAGGCCTGGTATCTTTTGGATTGCGTTTTTCGTATTGCTTTACCTGATTGATCAATTTTGGTTGATGTTTTCGAGGACGCTTTAATTCATATTCATAAAAAGCAGTGCCAATTTTATTTAAAAAAGGAAAACCAACAGTTTCCTCGTCATATTTTGAATCATTCACTACGCCATCACTATTCACATAGACTGTAGCGGAAAGCATGTAGTCAATATTGTTTTTTGTATCTAATACATAAGACACATCTGTTAAGAAGCCATAAGCCCATCCCACTTTATTAAAAACCCTGATATGCTTTGGCATGGCATGCGTGCTGTCTTGAAAAAAGAACTTCACATAGCTATCATAAAAATGTGCGCTATCATACTTAGGGTAATTGGTTTCAGATGGATACTGAGATAAGTACTGTAATAAAAATAACCTATCCGTTTCGGCGATATTGAACCTGTTTTGTTTTGGTACCGACGATGGAAATATAACCGCCTGCAACATTTTTTGCATATCGACTAATGAAATATTATTGTGACGTGTAAAATCAAAAGGCGCATGCACCACTTCATCCTTGCTATTCCAATGGGCATCACCAATTAAAATGGGCGCTCCAAATTGAAAACTGTCTTTATTATATTGAGGATCAAGTTTTAAGATTGGCACTCCTTTATCATCAATAAAATTGATTCCATTGGTATGTCTATTTTGATCTTCTGTATAGCCCATGAACTGTCTAGTGATCTTTGTGCTAGTATATCCTTTTGCAATTAGTTTTTGATTCGTTGGACCCTGACCCATAAATTGATAGAGTCGGTTGTAGGGATCATTTTCAGAAATTAAAAATGCACGCTTAACAAAATGTGCGATAGATGGTTTTTTATTTTGTGCACTTGAATCTGCATACATAGCTACCTGTCTTTGATAGTTGCTATCAAATTGCATCGTCGTGAACTTGTTTACGCCAGCCTGGTTCAATTCATTTAATTTTTCCATCGCTAAAAATGCAAGTGGCATTTTAACCATCGATGCAGGATTAAAATAATTTTCGGGATCTGCGTGTAATGTATAGTTTGTAAAATGGGGGACGCCATTTTGATCTCTATCAATTTGTGTATAAACAAGCTGATACCTGTATGTTTTAGGACTAGCCAGTACTTTTTTAGTAACGCTATCTTGGATACTTGGTAAAATGGTATTGAATGGAACAGGCCATTGCGCTGTTAATTTATTTGATGTAACTAAAAGCAACAAGCTGCAATAAAATAGACTTTTTTTCATGATTAACTCATTGATGTATTGCAAATAAAACAAAATATATTATATTCACTAAAATAAAATTATGGACAAGAATATTCTTTTTGGTATCTGGGTCGTATCGGCCATTTACTGTGTGTACAAACTCTTTAAGCGCTCTAAAAATATATCTTTAGATGGCGTTATTGGTTATTCACCAGGCTTAGAAGTGGTGATGGTGATTATACTAGGTCCTTTATTAGCCATCATCGATATATCTTTAACTTGGATCAGAATCTACAAAGATGCTGAAGAAGCTAGAAGAAGATCAAAGCAATAATTAGAACTGCAAATAAAAAAGCCCTCAATTGTGATTGAGGGCTTTTTTATGCATAGCCTATTCAAAATGATAAAACTATTTTTTTCCTTAGAGGAATAAAAAATTTAGTTCCCTGGATGATATTGTCTTATAGCTTTTTTAAGTACTTCCGTTTTATCCAAAGTCATCCTTTTTAATTGTTGTGCTTGATACATGGCCCTTTGGTCATTGAAATGCTTATCCCCCTCATTAAAACTTGCGCCAAAAGTATTCACAGATTCAATAAGCGGCAGTCCTCCATTTTTAGGAAATCTTACAAAATTTATATAGGCATCTCCACTATTCATTTTTCTTTTATCTTTTCCAAAAGGCTCAGACATCACTGCAGCTAATACATCTGGCATACCTCCCTGTGGCCAGTTTTCTTTTCCTCTTACTAATCTTTGTACATCTCCTAATGTTAAATCAGTACGACCATAATTGGTTTGTAAAAAATCGTAGATGATTTGATACACTTTCACTGCTTCGTTCATCGTTAGCTTATCGTTCTTGCGACCTTCCATCACCACTGGTACATTATAATATGCTAAATTATAAATCAATGCGCCCTTGCTTTCAGCAACTGCATTGTGATCCCAGTTTTTTAAAGTGGTGATGATGGATGACAATTGAGGATATTTATTTTCATCTACCATAAACATAGAATCGGCAGTAAAGCCATATGGAAATAAAATAGGATTAGGTAATTGACGATCAAACTTAATGCGCTTTATGTCTTCGTAACTAATTTTATCTAATTGATCAATCAAGTCCTTCGCTCTTCTACTTCTATTATCATGATAGGTTTCATAGCCATCATTCACATCAAAATCCTTTGGATTTAAATTATCTGATTCACTGCTTGCTAAAAAAGGCGAGTGATTTGCATTGAATAAATAACCACTTTTTGGATTCAACATTTGCGGCAAGGCGTTCAATGGTTTAAATTCATTCCATAAAGTAGCTCTTGTATTTCCGGGCAATGTGCTATTCCAGTGATAGCTTGTGTCTTTATTACGATAAGGCATTTTACCATTAGAGATATAAAAAATAGTATCTGCTTTGTCTGCATACATGATATTAAACATGGGCAAATGATTTTGCTCTAAAGCTTTTTTGAAACTTGTAAAATTGGTCGCCTTGTTCATGGCATACCATTGTTGCAATGCCCCTGCGTCCATTAATGCAGGTAAGCGCATAGAAAAGAATTCACCCTTTGGTGTAGCTACAGTTGGACCATAGATAGACTGGTAAGCTGTTTTGTAAATTGGAATAGGAATGCCTTTAATATTTAGTTTTATTTTTCGCTTTTCTAATTTTAACCAATTACCGTCTACTTTATATTCACCAGGATGTGACTTGTTTGTTTCTAATTGATAGATATCTATTTTATCTTGAAAATTAACGGTATGTGCCCATGCTAAATCTGGCGTCACACCATGAAAAATCATGGGCGCCCCTGGAAACAATCCACCTAATATATTCCAGCCATCTTCACTTTGTAGATGTGCTTCATAAAATGCGGTTGGACCCTCAATCGGCTGATGTGCATTGATTACTAACATCGTTTCATCCGACGTGGATTTCTTAGCATTGATCGCAAATGCATTGCTGCCTTCTCCTGTAAATCCTTCTAATTTTGGAATCGTACCATTTAAAATTTTTGGTAAGGCTTTGTCTACGCCACAAAAAATCGCAACAGAAAATGCAGCTGAAGCTAAATATTCTTCGATGGTAATGGGAAACACATGTTTGTTCAACACTTTATCAGGATGTGCTTTAGCATAAGCTTCTAATCCTAACAAATAACCTTTTAGTAATTGTATGAACTTTGGATCAAATTGATTCATTTGCGCAATTGCAGTTGCTTTTGTATTTAATAAACCAAAAACAAAATCAATCGGTGCGCCTTTTTTTCCCAAATGCGTGGCTACTTTTCCTTTTCCAGTTAAAATCAACATTTGCATGGTTGCGAAATCGTCTTCTGCATGTGCCCAAGCAAGACCATACGCCACTTCGGGATCTGTGGGTGCAAAAATATGTGGCACGCCAAAACTATCTCTAGCAATATTGATCTGTTCTGTACGAATGATTGGCGGGTTTGAATATTGAGCAGCACTTGATAAGGTGCAAAATAGGCATGATAAAATCAATAAATAACGCATTGGATTTAATTTAAGCACGAAAATAGGTAAAAGGTGAACTAAAAATTGACTCGTCTAAATTATCGAAAATTTTCTACTGCATCGATAAAATAGGATGAAAGGTTTATACACCTTAATGTAGAAATTAAAATAGATATAGGTAATTTTCTTGTACACTTTTAATTTGAAAATTAGACAAGATTTTATTTTCAAAAAATTAAAATAGTTTAACATATATATATAAATAAAAATAGGAATAGTTTATACCTTCGTTGATAATAAATATGGCACAAATAACACGTAATCTCATTCTAATTTGGTCGATGCTTTGCATTTTTCAAATTCAATTTGCTTTTGGACAGGACAAATTCGTTTTAAACGGAAATGTAAAAGACCAAGCAACCGGAGAGGCCATGATAAAGGCCGTAATCAGGATTGAAGAGCTACCAAGCCTAGGGGTGCTTTCCAATGAATATGGATTTTACGCCATTGCTTTACCTAAAGGGAAATATACGGTTGTTGTTTCGCAGCTAGGGTATGAAAAATACAAGGAACAGGTAAGACTAGATAGTAATTTAAATTTAACTATTTTATTAAGGTCTGCTAATACTTTGAAAGAAGTGGTGGTTGAAAGCGGAAGAAAAAATGACAACCTATTAAAACCCCAAATGGGCACAGAGACACTGAACTTAAATGCCATTAGCAAAGTGCCTGTTATTTTTGGAGAAAAAGACATCTTAAAAACACTTCAACTATTGCCTGGTGTAAAGTCGGCTGGCGAGGGCAATAGTGGCTTTTATGTTCGAGGTGGTGCAGCTGATCAAAATTTAATTTTATTAGACGAGGCGCCAGTGTACAATGCATCTCACTTACTTGGTTTTTTTAGCACTTTTAATAGCGATGCCATCAAAGATGCCACATTAATTAAAGGCAATAGTCCTGCTCAGTATGGCGGTAGGCTGTCTTCTGTATTAGATGTAAAAATGAAAGAAGGCAATAACCAAGACTTTAACGTGAATGGGGGCCTTGGATTGATTAGCAGTCGACTTAGCATTGAAGGCCCGCTTCAAAAAGAAAAGTCTTCCTTTATCCTTTCAGGAAGAAGAACCTATGCAGATATTTTTCTACGTGCATCTGATGAATTTAAGGACAATGTTTTGTATTTCTACGACCTGAATATGAAAGCGAATTACAAGATTGACGAAAAAAATAAATTATTTATTTCTGGATATTTTGGAAGAGACGAATTAGGATTGGGAGACACTTTTGGAATTGATTGGGGCAATAAAACGGGCACCATTAGATGGAACCGAATTGTATCTAGCCGCTTATTTTCAAATACCTCTTTAATTTACAGTGACTATAATTATAATGTAAAGCTTAAGAACGGCTTATCTAATTTTAATATCAACTCCAATATTAAAGACCTCAACCTAAAGCAAGATTATACTTTTTACCTCAACCCAAAAAATACATTGCGTTTTGGATTCAATAGTATTTTACACACCATTAGTCCAAGCACATTTAGTGGAACTGTGATCAATAGTAATCCAAAGAGCGGCAGAAATGCACTTGAAAACGCCCTCTATATAAGTAACTACTATAAAGCATCAGACAACTTAAGTCTTGATTATGGAATGCGCCTTTCTACTTATAGCTTAATGGGCGGCGATGCGTATAATATTTATGAAAATGATATGCTTGTAAACACAATACGTTTAGATAATCAAAGTTTTGGCAAGACCTATATTAATCCTGAGCCAAGGATGACGGCCAACTACCGTGTCACAGATCAAACAAGTATCAAGGCGGGTTATGCAAGAAATGTACAACACCTGCACCTGCTTAGTAATTCAACAGCTTCAAGTCCCTCTGATCAATGGATTGGAAATTCCTATAATATTAAACCTGAAATTGCGGATCAGCTAAGCGTAGGTTTTGTGCAAGGATGGAAAAATAATAGCTATGAACTAAGCACCGAATTATATTATAAAAATTTGCAGAATCAATTGGACTATAAAGATGGAGCTGAAATATTTACTTTAGCCGATGTTGAAAGTGCGCTCTTGTTTGGTGTTGGACGAGCCTATGGTCTTGAACTATTATGGAAGAAGAAAGAGGGGATGCTAACGGGATGGGTAAGTTATACCTTATCAAAAACAGAAAGAAAAATTACTGGTATCAACCAAAATAATTGGTACAATGCAAGACAAGATAGAACCCATGATATTGCTGTTGTAGGCGTCTATACCCTTAATTCAAGATGGTCTATCTCCTCTGTATTTGTATATAACACTGGAGATGCGGTTACTTTTCCAACAGGAAAATATTCAATTCAAGGACAGACGCTATATCAATATGCATCGAGAAACGGCAATCGTATGCCAACAAATCACAGGATGGACCTCAGTGTGACTTATGATAAGAAAAGAAAAAAACGCATTCAAGAATCTTGGAACTTTAGTCTATACAATGTGTATGGTAGAGAAAATGCGTTTCAAATTAATTTTCAAGACGATCCAAAAGATCTTAGTAGAACACAAATTATTCAAACCTCCTTATTTAGGTGGGTACCCAGTGTAACATATCAATTCAAATTTTAATGATGCTTAAAAAATATTTTAGTACAATTTTAATCGGAATTTTTTTATTGGGTTGTGAAAAAGAAATTCAACTTCCCTTAGATCCCAATCAGTCTTTGCTTGTCATTGATGGGAGTATCACAGACGAGGCTGGACCTTATTATATTAAACTCAGCAAGTCAACTGGTATATCAGAAGCCTCTAATTTTTTGGCTGTGACTGGTGCACTTGTCATTGTTAAAGACAATCTTGGAATAATTGATACTTTAAAACACGAAAAAGGCGGGAGCTACAAAACAAGTAAATTAAAAGGTAGCTATGGGAACACTTATTATTTAGAGGTACAAGTTGCAGACAAAAGGTATACGGCCAATGCTACCATGCCACAAAAAGTTGCCTTGGATAGTTTAAGAATCAATCCCATCCCAATCAATAATGAAATTAGATATAATGTCATCCCAGTTTACGCCGACCCTATCCAGTTAGGGAATAGCTATCGTTTTATTCAAAAAATCAACGATACACTAGATCAAACCTTTCATGTTTTTAATGATAATTTGAATAATGGAAAAGTGAATCAACGACCACTAAGAGGGGGGTCAGATTCTTTAGAAGTAAAATTAAAAGATATTGTTGATGTAGAAATGCAGTGTATCACAAGGCCTGTCTATTTATATTTTTATACCCTATATCAACAATCGGGTGCTGGACCAGGTGGCGGAACCACTCCTTCAAATCCACCAACCAATATTATTGGTGGGGCCCTAGGAATTTTTTCGGCGCATACAGTTCAAAGAAAACAAATACAGATTAAATAAAGATCGCATAAAAAAGCCCCCAACTTTCGTTGAGGGCTTTTTTATATAAAATAGGATTACTATTTTTTAAACTCAACTATATCTGCAGTTACATTAACGGTTAATTTTCTATACAATGTACCTAAGATAAATGTGTTTTTATAATCAACAGCTACATTTGCCAATGCTTGATTTGCTTTCAAAGGATTTGCTTTTAACATATCTACTCTTGCCTCATCAGCCATTTTTTGCTTTGCCATACCCCCAATTCCTAAAATATATGTAGCACTTGAAGATCCAGTAACACCTTTTTGAATATATTCAAAATTGGCACTACCCAAAGCTGCTGATCCAGAAATAGAGCCTGCATGAAATGAAGCACAAGAACTAAACAAAACGGCAATCATTCCTAAGGTTAAAAATTTTTTCATATTTTTTGAATTTTTGCCTACTCTAAATCAGTTTTCGGCTACCCTGTTTATTTTTATTGATATACTACCACCAAGTTCTAATTACGCGAGTGTTATATACAACCTTGGGTTGATTTTTGCCGTATGCAACACCTACATCACGTGCAGCAGAAATGGCTCTTTTCTTGAGCTCAACATCATCTGATTGTTTTTTTAGCTCTAGCTTCCACTCTCTGCCATCCTTCTCTTTTGCCCAAGCCCTAACTTCTATGGCAATCTTTTGAGCTTCATCATTACATTTAGAATCAGTTGCGATTTCAGATAAATACATACTCGTAGTCTCAATGTCTTTAGAGGCCCAAGCACCTTTTGCCTTGCCTAAAGAAACGGCACATCTATGGTCGGTTATTTTGGCTAATAAAACTTTGATTTCGGCATAGCATTTCATATCTGGTGTATAAAATGAAATATATTTAGCCGCTTCATCCCATTGATCATTTGCAATTAAAGAATTTGCTAACGATATATTTTGCTGGCATTCGTTCTCCATTTTATCATTGTATATCTTAACGCTTAAATCCATTGATTTGTCATAACAAGACTTACATACTTCAGGCACTTCAGCCAAATTATAAAGAGCTTTGTCATACTCTTTTTGATTAGCAAGTGTTGTTGATTGTTTTAAGATAAAATCACATTTTGAATTATAGTATTCTATGATTTTATTTTTACCTAATTCAATAAATGCTTGAATTTTCTTATCTGATGGCTTAATTTTTTTTAACGCCTCTATATAAGCTTTTGTTTCATTGTCACCGATTGATTGGAAGGTAAGTGACTCCGTAGAAAAAACTGTTCCATCAATCGCATCAGCAATGACAAAGTTCACTTCTAATTCAAGTACAATTTGATCTGGAGGGCCAACAACAATATTTTTTGACAACTCATTTACTTTTCCGCTAATTACAAAACGTTGAAACATGCCTGAACCGCCTAAACCGTTTGCAGAAGTAATTGCATTAAGTCTTGTTTCAAATATTTTAAACGCTGCAGGTTTGATATTTCCATCTTCTGGAATATATGTATTCAATACAATTCTTGCAGCATCATCATTTTTATTTAATGCGTTTTGTGCATAGCTAGATGAGGTGATAAGTAGAACTGTAATAATTACAATAAATTTTTTCATATAATTTTATTTTAATCACTTATGCCAATATAAATAGTAGCCATACCTAAGCCTCTTGACTCAATCGTACTACTAATTCCGTACTTAGATTTTAAATGTCTTTTTAAATCATCCAAAAAAGTTTCTGTATTGACTGCAGATGGCTTTGCTGTTTTTGATAACTTATTCACCTTTGTTAATGGTATTCTTAAATCTTTTAAAACCATACCAGTCTTTGAAGAACTAGTCACGTTCGGCTCTGATTTAGCATTATCAGTAAACCATGCATTGATGATTTCTTTTAAAGAATATTCTTCACCGTCTACGGGGTAAAGTTTATCTAAATTACCATCAAAAGCACTTGAAACCGCAACTTCTACTTGAACGTTTCTACCGCTAGTTTGCATTTTGTCAAAATAAACTTGAAACAAGCTTGTAAAACCGTCCATCTTATCATTCACAGATTGAACAATTAATTCACTAATGTCTGCAGATCTAGATGGGGATCCAGTTCCTTGTGCAACTGAAACAGGCTGTGCTGTATATGTATCTGTTGCGTCTAGTATATATTCAAGTTTAAAATCTGGAAGCTGTGGTATCACTTTCCAATAAACAGATATTTTTATATCTGCTTTTGCAATATTTAGAATTTTATCTAACATACTAGTTTGACGTTCATTTTCAGAATACTGTTTTACTAGTTTGTCTTGTTTGATTTGATCTATTATACCCTTCAATGCAATGGGAGTATAATCTCTTTTTATCAATAGTTTTGTAATTGCCGCACTTGCTGTTACAAATTCCGGATCAAGTATTGCTTTTTCATAATCTGTCGTTTCTGTAAAACCTCCATTTTGATCATCTGTTTTTTTCACATACCCTTTTTGTTGTGCCCAGGTATCACTAGGATAAATCATAATTTGTGGCCTAACAATATTAGCATCAAGTTTTGCAAATTTTTCAATAATACCATCCGCTTCCAGTTGTGCCCTAAGGGCATCAATGTCCACTTGAGCTGTCATGTTAACCCTAAATTCATTTTTAGTTACTTGGTCAACCATGTCTGGTCTTCCTGTTGGCAAACGCACAAATTTTGAAAATGTGCCTCCATCAGCAAAAAACGCATCGAAATATTCACGCTTTTGTTCAAAAAGATTTGGATTAGATGATAAAGCCGGTTTTGCCTCACAGCCCGCTGTATTTCCAAAAACTCCTTTAAAGATGATACCGTGTACTGCGTTTTTCTTAGACTGGTTGATAGATAACTTGTCGTCTCTTAAATAGGAGACAACATCCAATAAATAAGAGCTATTGGCACCTCCTGTACCTCTACAATTAATTTCATATCGCCACTCTTCGGTGGCTATATTTGCTTTTTTTTGGTCTCTTCCACTTTGTGAAAAAGCTGAAAGTAATACAGTATTAAAAAGAAAAAATAAAACAATATTTTTCATGGTTAATTCATTTATTATTTAATATATCTAACATAAAACCATTCTCTAGCATCTTTATTTTTGCCTTTGAAATAAGTTTGCTCAATTTCTTGCTTAGGCGCTCCGAATGAGTTGTCCCAAATTTTACTTTTATCAACAGTGATTACTTCGATTCTGTTGTATTGGCCATTCTTAATTTCTAATACTTCGAATTTTTCACCGCCCTCTAAACCCTCTTTTGTTCCAAGCTTTGCCGAAAATGGATCAACACTGGATAATTGATAAAGTGGCTTGAATACTTCATATTCTCTTTGAAGCTTAGAAAATACTTTGTCAATATTTCTAATTGTTGATAATTCTATTATTTGATCTTCGGTTCTTTCTGCTTCTCCTTTTTTCAATGAGAATGTTACTAAAGAAGTGGCCTTTTCCTGTCCAACAAATTCTAAAGGAAAATCGATTTTATTGAATAGATTTATATCAATTGCTGAACTCATTCCACCAGTGGACTTTAGTGTAGTTTTAAACTCTTCATATTTTGCTTCATTCCATGCTAATCTATACAACCAAGCACTTGTCCAAACAGAGTAGCCTTCTGATGTTTTTTCATATATCTTGTCGGCAGCCTTTTTTGCTAAATCCTGCAACATTCCGCTTAGTTTGTTGGCTTGCGCATACGCAACTTGACGTATTGCTTCAGCAGCAATAGCATTAGACACAAAATTTAATTTTGTAAAAACAACGAAAGTGTTTTTTGCTAAACTTTCTGCTAGTTTATCCTTTTCTGTTTGAGATAATGCAGCCGATTCTATTCTTTTTTTGTCCTCTTCGGTTAAGCTAGATTCACCTCTTTTGTTAAACAGCTCGAAAGAATAAGTTCCATCTTGATTGACAGAAAACCACTTTTCGACTAATTTTTTACCCACCCCTTGTTCTTTGATAAATTTATCTAATTCATATTTTACTTGTGTATTGTTTTCAAGAATACCCGCTGAAGCAGATGAAATCATTGAATTCAATCCGTTTCCCAGCTCAGATTCACTAATGCCTAAAGCAGCTTTTTCTTCGTCGGTAAGTTTAAAATTATTTAAATTAATAATATTTTGTCCAATATCGTGTTGGTCGTAATTTGGCGGAAATGTATACTTTGAATATGCAGTGTTCACCTTAGCTGCATTGTCGAAATTCAGATTTTCGATATTAATGATGTGTAAAGAGCTTCTTTGATATCCTTCCTTTTTTTCTTGAGCGTTGGCTAAATTGCTTGATAACATAATTGCCGTAAAAAACATTGCGGCTAAATAAAACCCCCTTTTTTTAAATTTCATGTTGATTTGAATTTAATTAATAAAATAATGACAGTAGGGGAATGTAATATTAGTGTATTTATTAAGAATAAAAAAGCCCCCAACTTTCGTTGAGGGCTGATAAATGATTGTGGCACCACCCGGGCTCGAACCGGGGACACAAGGATTTTCAGTCCTTTGCTCTACCAACTGAGCTACAGCGCCATCGGATTTTCATCCATCCAAACAAATTGCTTTGTTCGGGCAGCAAATATAAGCAGACCCACCTTAAATAGCAAAAAATAAGGCTTCTTTATTGAAAATCAGTGGTAAACAGAAAGACTAGGCAGCGATTGCAACCACAAAAAAACTAGCAATAATTAAGGCCAATCCAACCCACTGTTTGATGCTTAAGCGTTCTTTATAGATAAAATAACCAATCAGCACAGAGATAATTTGACTACCAATTATTAAGATATTAATCACCACTACTGGTAAATAACCATAACTCATATTAATAGCAAGACCCCCTATGACTAGTAAGGCGCCTAAAATTAAATAAGCCCTGATATGAACAAATTTTAAATAAGTTGTTAACTGATTCAACAGCCTATCTTTGATCACTAAGACTAAACCAAATAGCATAGCTACTGATTCGATGATTAAACTAAAACCAAGTGGACCCCACCATGCAATTGGAAATTTATACAATGCAAAAGAACTGCCCCAAAAAAAACTGGAAGCAATACCATACAAGATGCCTTTTTCAAATGCTTTTGTATTTTGTATTTCTGATCTTTTAAAATACAATAAGAATAAACCAACAGTACTTAATATAAATGCAATTAAATAATTATGATACCATACTTCGCCCATGATAAATACTGCCGTTATAATGGTAAATATTTTTAGCGAAGACACAGGCACCACAACGCTTATAGGCGCTTTCTGAATCCCTTGTAAAAAAAACACGAGTCCAAAAATATTAAATACACTGAGTGCAATAGATAAAACAAATTCATAATCCATTACAACATCACGCACTACCCAGTATTTGAAAAAATCTGCATGACGAAATTCAAAATATAAAATAGAAAAAATAATCGTTGCAAAAATGCCTCGATAGAACATACCAATTTGATATGGAATTGTCGCTGTTGCTTTTTTCCAATATGCATTACTTATTGCAAAACAGAGCGCACCAATTAAAACATAAAAAATACCCATTAATATTCGCAGTTCTTTGGTGTTCTTGCAAAAGGAATGACATCTCTAATATTCGTCATACCTGTAACAAACTGAACCATACGCTCAAAGCCTAGTCCAAATCCAGCATGTGGCACAGTTCCAAAACGTCTTGTATCTAAATAGTAACTCATTTCGGCTAAAGGAATATGCATATCGTTCATTCTAGCTTCTAGCTTATCTAAACGCTCTTCTCTTTGTGATCCACCCACAATCTCTCCAATACCTGGTGCTAAAATATCCATTGCAGCTACGGTCTCTTTGCCTGGCTCACATCCATCATTCATGCGCATATAAAATGCCTTAATTGCTGCTGGATAACCTGTAACAATGACCGGTTTTTTAAAATGTTGTTCTACCAAGAATCTTTCGTGCTCACTTTGTAAATCAATGCCCCATTTCACATCATAAGTAAATTTCTTTTTCTTATAGTGATTGCTGTTTAATAAAATATCAATGGCTTCGGTATAAGTAATTCTTTCAAAACTGTTTTCGACCACAAATTTTAATTTTTCGATCAATCCTAAACCAGCTCTTTTTTCGGTAGGCAATTGTTTTTCTTCTTCTGCTAAACGCGTATCTAAAAATGCTAAGTCATCTGCATTGTATTTCATGACATAAGCAATCAAATGCTTCATGAAATCTTCTGCTAAATTCATATTGTCTTCGAGGTCATTGAATGCAACCTCTGGCTCAATCATCCAAAACTCAGCTAAGTGTCTTGTGGTGTTTGAGTTCTCTGCACGAAAGGTTGGACCAAAAGTGTAAATGTCTGAAAACGCCATAGCGCCTAGTTCTCCTTCTAATTGACCACTAACAGTTAGATTGGTGCTCTTACCAAAAAAATCTTCGGTAAAATCAATTTCACCTGCTTCATTTTTTGGAGCACCTTCCATTGGAAGTGTCGTCACACGAAACATTTCACCTGCACCTTCGGCATCACTTGAAGTAATGATAGGTGTGTTTAAATATAAGAATCCGCGATCATTAAAAAATTGGTGAACCGCAAAAGCCAAAGAATGACGAATGCGAAACACAGATCCGAAGGTGTTTGTTCTAAAACGTAAATGCGCTTTTTCTCTTAAAAATTCTAAAGAGTGCTTTTTAGGTTGTAAAGGATATTTTTCTGCATCACTATCTCCTAAAATTTCTATTGATATTGCTTTTACTTCAACCGTTTGTCCTTTACCTTGGCTTTCCACCACTAGGCCTTTTACTTTTAAAGAAGCGCCCGTGGTGATACGTTTTAATAAAGCTTCTTCAAATTCACCCAAACTTGCCACCACCTGTACATTATTATTGGTGCTACCGTCGTTCAGTGCGATGAACTGGTTATTTCGGAAGGTACGTACCCATCCCATGACTACTACTTCGGCTCCGACAGCTGATTGAGCGTCGGTTCCGCTTAACAATTGCTTGATTTTGACTCTTTGGTTGAACATATTAGTTATTTCGAGGTTCAAAGATAACCCATAAAAAATTGTTTTTTTATGCAAAACTGCTTTACTTTGTGGTAGAAACGAGCAAAAGCTCAGATACAATTTTTCGCGCTTCTTTCATTTCTGGTCAAATCTTGGCCAAATTCAACTAGATTTTTTCAAACATTCCCCGATCTCAATTCGATTTAAAAACCCTTCATTTACAGTGCAAGAAAAAGACGACAAACCAAAGAGAGGACGCAAGCCCTTAGCTGCACCTGCTCCAAAAGCTAAAGCAGATGC
>CAMCQV010000015.1 GCA_945877085.1 Chitinophaga pinensis | reverse complement strand
GCATTCACTGGTGCGAAAACTGTAAAAGGTCCTGCGCTTTGTAAAGTAGCAACTAAGTCAGCGGCTTTAACAGCAGCTACTAAAGTTGTGTGGTCTTTTGATCCTACAGCAACGTCAACGATTGTTTTTTGAGCGTTTACTGTGATTGTACTAGCAACAATTGCAAAAGTTGCTAGTAATAAGTTTTTGATTTTCATGTTGTTGATTTTAAACTATAACATAAAGTGGAATGAATTGTTCGGTTATAAAAATTAAATAACACTATTTTCTTTTTAGAATATTGATAATCAATAAAATAGCCTCAATACTAATTATAATGAACTACTTGATACTATTAAAGCTTACATTTATGTACAATCACAAATTAAAAATGTTAAAAAAACTTACACCTTCTGATATACTAATGCTAATTGCAGCATTTTCTTCTTTAATTTTTTCCGAATTACTTTGGTTTAAAGGGGAAAAAGAAGCCGCTATATTTATTGGATTATGGGTTCCATCAATTCTTGGGTTTGCTATTTTCTTAAAATTAATAAACAATTCAAATGATTGATATCATACCTTTTTTTGCAGCATTCGTAACTATACTTTTTGGTGTCGGTTTTGTCTTAGCACTTAATAAATTTAAAGGGTATAAATAGTTTTATGAAAAAGTTTTTACAAATAGCAAGTAACAGCTTTGACTCCTACTTTAATCCTAAAGTGATTAGAAAAATCGAGTTGCTTCTTTTAAGGGCAGCCGTCTTTTCTTTTATACTGCATTTAATTATTATTTATTTAGGTAATCATCTTAACTATTTTCATAATGTTCAACATAGTTATCTAAAGGCTATCTATACGCCATTTAGTTTTATACTTTTTTATGAAGTTTTTCTGTTGATCATTATTATCCCCAATTCCATATCGGAGTTTATAGGTAAGCAATTTGAGGTCATTACATTAATTACATTGAGGAGTTTTTTCCATGACATTGCTGACTTTAATACAAGTGAAGCCATTCATTTTCAAAACCCTGCATTTTTAAGTTTATTGTATGATCTAGGTGCTTCTATTGTCATGTTAGGTTTGACTATTGTATATTATAAAATTTATAACAGTAGTAATAACAAGGAGATCATCAGAGAGTTAAATCAATTTATCAATATCAAGAAATTGGTTTCTTTGAGTATGATTGTAGTGCTTTTAATTTTAAGTATTACTAGTTTATTAAATTGGTCAATGGATATGGTTGAAGCATTAAGAATAAATGACCGTTATCCAAATCCAAACACAGTTTTTTACGAAGACTTTTTTTCTATCATGATATTTGTGGATGTATTATTGCTCATCATTTCATTTACTTTTCATTCTTCTTTTTTCATCATTTTTAGAAACGCAAGTTTTATTATTACAACTATCTTACTAAGAATGTCTTTAACGATCGAAAAGCCCATGAATTATTTGATTATTATCGTAGGCTTTTTATTTGCAATTGCATCTTTCTTCTTGTACAGATTTAGGTATATCCACCAAAAAAGAGACCTATAACAAAAGCTTTTTGATGCTTTTTCATGCATTCAACAATAAGCTCGATTTTTTGTTATATTTATTATTAAACGCATCAATATGACATTTCAAGAACAATTAGATCACTTAATTATAGAAAAGCAGGCCATTCCTGAGGCTTTTGCATTACCAGAATTGATCAACCAAAGGACCTATCTATCTGACGGTGAGTTAGTTACTTGGGATGGTCCCACCCATGAGGTCTTTTCACCCATTTGTATGCACACCCCAGATGGTGTACAACGTATTAAGATAGGTTCCTATCCTGTATGTACCGAGAAGGAGGCGAAGATCGCATTGGATGCAGCCTGCAAAGCTTATAATGATGGTAGAGGCGAGTGGCCAACCATGTCAGTTGCACAAAGAATTAACTGTGTTGAACAGTTCGTCGTAAAGATGTTAGCACAAAAAGAGATTGTTGTGAAATTGATCATGTGGGAGATTGGTAAAACCTATGCAGACTCTGAAAAAGAGTTTGACAGAACAGTGGAATACATTTATGCTACCATAGAAGCACTAAAAGATATAGATAGAGACTCCTCAAGGTTCACTATCGAACAAGGTATTGTTGCGCAAATCAGAAGATCACCGTTAGGGGTTGTTCTGTGTATGGGTCCATTCAACTATCCTTTAAATGAAACTTTCACTACTTTGATCCCTGCAATCATCATGGGGAATACATTATTGTTTAAGGCACCAAAGCACGGCACCTTATTGCATTACCCAATGTTGGAAGCTTTTAAATCTTGTTTCCCTAAAGGCGTCGTGAATACGATTTATGGTAGAGGCAATATGATTATCCCTGCATTGATGGAATCGGGTAAAATCAATGTATTGACGCTCATTGGATCAAGTAAAGTAGCCAATCAATTAAAAAAATTACATCCAAAAGTAAATAGGCTAAGAGCGATTTTAGGTTTAGATGCAAAGAACGCAGCCATCATCACTAAGGACGCGGATATTAAATTAGCAGTGCAAGAAACAGTCTTAGGATCACTTTCATTTAATGGACAAAGATGTACAGCACTTAAAACCATTTTTGTGCATCAATCCATTGCAAAAGAATTCATTGAATTATTAAAAGAGCAGGTGGCAAAATTACAATTTGGGTTGCCTTGGGAAAAAGGAGTGACTTTGACTGCGCTACCAGAGCCAGGTAAGCCAGCTTATTTAAATGATCTAATTGAAGATGCGAAATTACATGGAGCAGCAGTGATGAATGAAAATGGTGGAACAATGAAAGAAACATTTTTCTATCCAGCTATCTTATTTCCAGTGAACCATAAAATGAAGATCTATACCGAAGAACAGTTTGGTCCAATTATTCCAGTGATTCCATTTGACAATATCGAAGAACCTATACAATACATTATTGAATCAACACATGGTCAGCAAGTGAGTTTGTTCTCAAGAAATCAATCTGAACTTGCAAGTTTAATTGATCCATTGGTGAATCAAGTAAGCAGGGTGAATATCAATTGCCAATGCCAAAGAGGTCCTGATAGTTTTCCATTTACAGGACGTAAGGATAGCGCAGAAGGCACTTTGTCTGTAGTGGATGCGTTGAGGTCTTTCTCAATCAGGTCTTTAGTGGCAGCAAAATTAACCGAGGAGAACAAGCATATCATCAATGATATTGTATCTTCTCATCATTCTAATTTCTTAAGTACTAAGTTTATATTTTAGTAAAGATGAGTGAATAAAAAAGCCTGCTATATTAATTTATAGCAGGCTTTTTTTGTGGCATTTTTGATTATTCGAATATTCTAAGGTTGTTACCAGTAAGGGTAGTTTTATATTGTTTCAAAGACGTAGCAGCTGGACCGTTGAGTACTGCTCCTGTTGTACTGAATGTAGATCCATGACCAGAACAATAAAAACGATTATTATTTGCTTGGAAATCTAATAAAACTTGTTGATGGGTGCAAAGCGCACTAACTGCTAAAAATTCATTGGTAAGTGTTCGAGCAATGATGATATTATTTGTTTTATCTACATAGAATCCACCTGCAGTGTTTAAGCTGCTATAAGGATTTAATGTTATATTGATTGTGAAATCAATCGCTTTAGTTGTGTTATTATTAGATGGCGGTGGTGTAGGAGCAGCAGGGCTGTCTGATTTAGAGCATCCTTGCATACAACCAAATATCAATATTGAAGCAGCACTAAGGCCAACTTGTTCAATGAAATCTTTTCTTTCCATAATAATAAATTTAATATACAACAATAGATAAGGTACTTTTGTTGTAGTATTTGGATTGAATTTAATCAAAAATAGCTCCTCCATGCATAACCATTTGAAATACAAATCTTTGTTAAAGGCGTTTTTTTTATTCATTATGATTGGAAGTCTAAATAAAGTCCAAGGACAAACGGATTCACTTTTGCAAACCTTATTGGTAGATGAAAAAATTGATAGTCAATTGATTGCCCCTAAGAAAATGCTATTTACGCAAGATTTGATCTGGGGGGAAAAAGGAATTTTAAAGAACAGGTATGGCAGCAACCAAGATCTAGTGGAAAGAAGAAAGATTGATTTAAGGATCAGGAGAAAAATGCTACAATTGCATCAAATAGGTGGCTTTGTTACATTAGGGGGTATGGTGGCACAAGGCATTATTGGAAGTCAGTTGTATAAAGGTTCCTATCAATTAAAGGAAACACACGAAAAACTAGGTACTGCAATCAATCTGACTTATGGGTTTACAGCCATCAATGGATTATTTACACCGCCATCCACTTTTAAAAGAGATAAAAAATTAACATCAATCAGATTGCATAAGTGGTTGGCTATTGCGCATATGTCTGGTATGATCGCAACCAATATCCTAGGTACCCAAATTGAAAATAATTATGCCCTTAAACCTTATCATCGAGCAGCAGCCTATACAAGCTTTATTAGTTTAGCCGCAGCTATGGTGGTCATTAAATTTTAGATTATGCTATTACACGTAATACTTTCTTTCCTAGTATCTATATTCTTTCAAAGTCCAACTTATGAAACAAGTGCATCTTCGGTCACTTATTCAATGCGACACAAATTACATAGTTGGCAAGGGGTAAGTAAAGATTTAAAAGTGGCTACCAAGTGGAACGAACAAAAAAATGAAATTGAACAAATTTCAATTGTCGTGAATGTGGCAACTTTTAATAGCGGCCTCTCTAGCAGAGACAGCCATATGATGGAAGTATTAGATGGCTTAACTTATCCGAGAATTTTATTTAGTAGCTCAAGTGTGCAGTATACTCCAGACGGCATTCTTGTAAAAGGTAAATTACAATTTCATGGAGTAGAGCGCATGATTGAAACTAAAGTAAAACTTGAAAAGCAGAATCGTAAATTGATATTTTCTGGCAGCTTGCCTGTTTTGTTAGAAGACTATAAAGTAGAAAGACCAAGTTTGTTATTTGTAAAAGTAGATAACAAAATACAGATTGATTTTCAGGTGGCTTATAATAATTAATTCAGTGCTTTATCTGCGCAACAGCTACTCGCAAAGGAATCTGGCTTTGCTTTAAATGCAAAACCCATCCCCATAATATAGCCCATGGCATCTTTTAACGCCTCATTGCTTTTAAATTGGCTATTGGTATTGATATCTGCGTGTACTTCCATTTCGACATCGTGTTCAATGAATAAATCACAAAGAGAATATGCAATTTCCACACTCTTTGACACTTCGAGTAACATTCTTTCCTTGATGTGTAATTTTTGGTTTGTTTTCTCATTATGAATAAACATAAATCCTCCATTTTTCTCTCTTAAAAAAACAATGACCGTAGCAAATTCTGTTACAGCTTGTTTCACCTGACTATCGGTGCCAATATACACTTTGAGTTTATTATGTTTTGCTGATTCTTCCTCGATACATTTTCTCAAATGTGCTTCTATAGGTATCGTTAAAGTCTCGCCATTGAACTTACGCCAAACCATAGGAATCTGTTTTATTATATACAATTTATGCTATTTATGGCATCAGCTGTATTAAGATAACAATAAGTTTTACCCAAAATAAAAACATTCGCTTAGACAAAATCTGCTTATACCATCTTCCAATCTATCCCTTTTGTTAAACAGATTCACAGAATAATGCCTAGGTAGGTTACCTTCATGCCTTAAATTTTTTAGAATGGCCGTATTGATTTTTTTGATTCTACATTGGTATCTTTCTTTGTTTGGGCAGACTTTCTACCTACATCGTTATTCGGCACATAAAATGTTTACGATGACTCCTTTTTGGGAAAAGTACTTTTATATTTTTACCTGGGTAACCCAGGGGAGTTCTTATTTAAACGCCCGTGCATATGCGATATTACACCGTATGCATCATGCATACAGTGATACAGAGAAAGATCCGCACACCCCACATTTTTTCAAAGAGGTTTTTACTATGATGATGCACACCAAGAATGTCTACAATGGGGTGTTGCATGGCACACTAGAAATCGAAAAACGATTTGATAAGAATTTCCCAGTCTATCCAAAAATCGATAAAATAGCAGACCATACCGCTACAAGGTTATTGTTTGCTGGACTATATATATTGTTTTACATCAATTTTGCAACTGCATGGTGGATGTACTTATTGCTTCCCATCCATTTTTTAATTGGTCCTATACAAGGCGCAATCGTCAACTGGGCTGGACATAAATATGGGTATCGAAATTTTCCAGGTGAAAAAGACCATTCAAAAAACACCTTATTCATAGACTTCTTGATGTTGGGTGAATTGTTTCAAAACAATCATCATCATGCTGGCGCCCGACCAAACTTTGCAGCCAAATGGTGGGAAATCGATCCAGTGTATCCAATCATTAAGCTCTTCAACAAATTAGGGATCATTAAGCTTATCCCGCTGAAATATTAGCTCAAGACAATGCTAAGAATTTTTATCCATTAGGATGGATTGTAAAGTTCTAAGCTTCGGTATTTTCCTTTTTTGTAATCAAGCCCATCATTTGTTTCATCGTCTTATCCATTCCATCAGGGCTACCATCTAAAAAGATGACATTGCCTTTACCATATTCTGCAAAATTCTTAATGGCTTCGGTCCACATGCTGAATAGAATCACATTGGTATCTAGGTTTGCTTGTTTCATTTCCTCTGCAGCCTCAGTCATACCCTTAGCTACTTCTTGTCTGAATAGGGCAACACCTTGACCTCTTAATTGAGCTGCTTCTTTTTCGGCTTGTGCAGATATTTTAATTGAATTACCCTCTGCTTCGGCAGCCTTGGTTTTTGTGATTAATAAAGCTTGACCTTCATTTTCGGCAGCAGCTTTTAAGTTATTACTAGCAACCACCTTACTCATACTTTCCATTACTACTTGGTCAAAAGTGATATCATTGATTTGAAGGTCTTGTAAATGATACCCCCACTCTTCTAAACTATTATCAATTTGTTCTTTTACAAAATCTACAATCTCCCTGCGTGCTGTCAACACTTCGGCTTGACGCTTTGTGGCCACATAAGCTCTAATACTTCCCTCAACTGTTCTAACAAGGGCCTGCATCAGATCCTTATTGCTAATAAATTTAAAAGCCACTTTTTTGATGGTTTCTTCTTCGGCATTTTGTACAGAGTACAAAAGCATACTCTTAAAGTAAACATTCGCTTGGTCAATGGTTACCGCCTGAAATTCCAACTCAATACTTTGATTTTGAATACTGACTCTTCTAAAAATACTCTCCACTAAAGGGATTTTAAATCTTAAACCTGGCAGCATAATTCTTTGGTACTTACCAAAAAGGGTGATGATAGCGATGGTCCCTTG
The DNA here is from genome assembly GCA_945877085.1 of Chitinophaga pinensis. GTDB lineage: Bacteria > Bacteroidota > Bacteroidia > Chitinophagales > Chitinophagaceae > Sediminibacterium > Sediminibacterium pinensis_G. Next base: position 18,609 of record CAMCQV010000015.1, on the reverse strand, counting down.
ATTGACAACCACCACACTAAAAAATAGTACCAATAAGACACTCATAGAGATGACTAAAATTTGGAGCATAAAATATATTTTGAAAAATTAAAATTTAAAGCCTTTCAACACACTTAAAGGTACATTATTTAAATACACCACAACTAAAATCAGTAACTTCACAACTTTGAAAATTCTCTACACACATTCTATATTTTAAGGAAAATGATTAAAATAGCTTTTGACCCGGTGTATGCGCATCCATTACCCGAAAATCATCGTTTTCCAATGTTAAAGTATGAGCTCATCCCCGATCAATTATTGCATGAAGGAACTTGCACGGAGGCTAATTTTTTTAAGCCTGGAACTTGTGCCACAGAAATTATTCTACAAACGCACGATCAAGCTTATGTAGACAAATTAGTCAATCAACAATTATCTGCATCAGAGCAACGAAAAATAGGATTCCCGCTTTCTCCGGAATTGGTCCAAAGAGAATTAGTCATCACGCAAGGCACCATCGACTGTGCATTGTATGCTTTACAAAATGGATGTGCATTGAATATTGCAGGGGGCACACACCATGCATTTGCAGAAAGAGGTGAGGGGTTTTGTTTATTGAATGACCAGGCGATTGCAGCTAATTACTTAATCAGTCAAGAACTGGTTCGTAAAATACTGATCATTGATTTAGATGTGCACCAAGGAAACGGCACTGCTAAATTACTGGAAAATGAGTCTAGGGTATTTACTTTTAGTATGCATGGTTTAACAAATTATCCTTTTCATAAAGAAACATCAGATTTAGATATTGGCTTACTAGACGATACCACTAGTGAAACTTATTTAACAACATTAGAAGAAGTATTACCTAAATTGATCGAGCAGGTTCAACCAGATTTTGCTTTTTATTTGGCAGGGGTGGATATCTTAAGCACGGATAAATTTGGGAAACTTAAAGTGAGTTTGGAAGCATGCAAACAAAGGGATGTTTTTGTATTTACGCAGCTCAAAAAAAATAAGATACCCGTTGCAGTTACTTTAGGAGGCGGCTACTCGCCCGATATTAAAACAATTGTGGAAGCGCATTGCAACACTTTCAGAACAGCGGTGGATTTGTTCAACTAAAACTTTGATTTTAAAAATTAATTAAGCGTACCTTAACAACCCATTCTAGAAAATAATTTTAAACGAACCCAATGAAGGAAGCAATCAATGTTTTCAATGAACCTATAATTGTATGTGGTACAAGCCCTATGACAGGTGCCTACAGGGATGGCTGCTGCAACACAGGAGCAAACGACAGAGGCACACATACAGTTTGTGCGGTAGTAACCGATGCCTTTTTACAATTCTCAAAAAGTAGGGGCAACGACTTGACGATGGATTACCCGCCTTCTAATTTTAAAGGGTTAGTGCATGGAGACAAATGGTGCCTTTGCGTATCCAGATGGATAGAAGCCTACAAAGCAGGTGTTGCACCTCCAATTATATTGAAAGCAACCCATATAAAAACTTTGGAATACATTTCATTGGATGAATTAATGAAGTTTGAGTATACAAGTCCAATAATTTAATCTTAGTAGAAAAATATAAATCAATCACTATGGCCTTTTTAGATTGGACCGAACTCAATAATAAATTAGAAAAGACTTTTAAGTTTCATAATTACAATGAAGTAGTCTTATTCTCCAATAAAGTCATGCAAATTGCGATTGACCAAGACCATCACCCCGAAATTCATGTGCATTATAATTTTGTAAAAGTGCGCATTACGGATTATGAGCAAGGAACGGTCTCAGCAAAATGTCACAGGTTTATCACTGCGGTGAATCAGGTTGCTTAAAGTATTAATGTACCTATGTACTAATGCATCTCTGATCTTAATAATTTTAAAAGCGCGTCGTTATTTTTTTTCGCACTCAATAAACTAGTACGATAAATGAATATATAGTTATAATATTTTTGAACTTCAAAAATAAATTCATCAGAACTAAAATCATGCTTTGATTTATTTAGGCTCAACATAAAATTTTGATAATTATCACCATCATTGAGTGCGTACTCCTTTGAGTATTGTTGATAGTCTCTAATTAATTTGCCAAGCCCAATTGGAAAATAATTATTAAAGACAATACCAACTTGATCAAAAAATTCATTGGCTGCTTCAATAGATTTAAAATTTACTTCATAATATTTTGTCAAGTTATCTTTCAACGCTCCTTCTTCTAAATAACTTAATAGCCCACTTGACTGCATATTTTTAAATGAACTATTATTTACGTATAGTGTGGTAGAGTATCCAATAAATCCAGACGTATTCTTGATAGAATCAAATAATTGAGCTTGATTTATTTTATTTGTTTTTGCGAGATACAAATAATTGTTAATTCTATTATATCTTTCGATGGTGCTGTCTTCTGCAGCAATGATTCTAGCAATTGTGGTTGAATCAGTTTGTAAATCTTTTAAAATAGCAATTTTATTTTGCTCAACACGATGTTCCATAATCTGATGCTCTCTTAAATTTTCTGCGAGAAAACCCAAAGTAACAGCTGCAAATAGCATGATGAATTCAGTGATATATTCTTTCCAGTTTTTTGGTTTGTGCGAGTGGTGATGTACTTCCATATTTAATTTTAATAATTGAAAATAAGATTTTGTTCTCAATTTCTATGAGCCATAGGCATCTATTTTAATCCATTAAAAAAGGCCTATGAATTTGATTTCATAGACCTTCTAGATTTTTGAACCGAATTATTTTAGTTATAAAAAATGTAGTCCTGATGTATTAATCAGCAGCATAAAACCTTCTATACAATTGATCTGCCATATAAACGCCATTAGTTTCTTTGTTCTTATTCGCCCAAGCTTTATACTTTGGATGGTCATGAATTGTCTTGTAATCTTCCTCAGATGTCCAATGTCCAATTGTACAATTTCTGTAAGTCTTTGTGGTATCAGATGCAGCTAATTTAAAATAGCTATAATAATTCTTAGGGAAGCCTATCTCGGCCATGATCGAATTAATTTCCTTTAGGCTAGCAAGATAGGTTTTCTCCATAGCTGCATCTTTAACATCATAAAAATGGACAGAATTGATTGCTTTTTGAGCAGTAGCTGTCATGTTAAATCCAAATGCGCAAAGCATTAGTAAAAAGATAATTTTTTTCATGTTGGTTATTTTTTGAAGAACTAAGAAACAAAAATAGGATGAACCTACCTTCATTTAGCCCTGATTATTTGTTCCGGCTCGCGAATTTGGGACAGATTGACCAAATTTTAACAAATTCAATATTACACTTAAAAAACACCTAATTTCTTATACAGATTGCATTTTATGAGCCTATTTACACAGTATTTCATTTAAATTGTAGGTGTTTATTTGAATAAACTATCATTTGTTAGTACTATTGCAGTTATAAATCTTGCTTATGGCTATTTTATCAGACCTAGGAATTCAGCATTCAAATGTGCATGTAAATCTATCAAGTGAGGCACTTATACAATTATCACTTGAGACAGATAAGGGTTCGGCTCTGTCAGACACCGGTGCATTGATGGTTTTTTCTGGTGAAAAAACGGGTCGAAGTCCAAAAGATAAAAGAATTGTTTTAGAGGAAAGTTCCAAAGAACATATTAATTGGGGAGATGTGAATCAACCTATCGACCCGGCATCCTTTAATCAAGCAAAAAATAATGCCATCGCATTTTTTAATGCTTGCGCAGACTTATTTATTGTAGATGGATATGCGGTATGGGATAAAAAAAATAGAATCAAAGTAAGAATTATTTGTACTAAAGCATACCATGCTTTGTTTATGTACAATATGCTGATTCGACCAACGCAACAAGAGTTAGCTGATTTTGGCACACCTGATTATGTACTTTATAATGCAGGGGCCACCAGTGCAGATATGTCTATCAAAGGCATTAGTTCCACCACCTCTATCCAATTGTCTTTTGAGCAAAAAGAAATTTTAATTTTTGGAACAGAATATGCAGGTGAGATGAAAAAAGCGATTTTTTCATTGCTTAATTATTTGATGCCATTGAATCAAATGTTGTCTATGCATTGCTCTGCAAATGAAGCTGCAAATGGTGCTGTGAGTTTATTTTTTGGATTGAGTGGTACTGGAAAAACTACCTTGTCGGCAGATCCAAATAGAAATTTGATTGGTGACGATGAACATATCTGGAGCGAAAATGGTATTTCAAATATTGAGGGTGGATGTTATGCAAAAGCAATCAATCTAGAGCCACAGAAAGAACCAGAAATTTATCAAGCCATCAAAAGAGGGACTATTTTAGAAAATGTGGTCTTTGATCCTACCACTAAAAAAGTAGATTACAACGATAAGTCGATTACCGAAAATACAAGGGCGGCATATCCAATTGAATTTATACCCAATGCAAAGATCCCATGTGTGGGCGGTCATCCGAATCATATTATATTTTTAACCTGCGATGCATTTGGCGTATTACCTCCAATTAGTAAATTAAATGCAGAACAAGCGCAATATCATTTTATAAGTGGCTATACAGCAAAAGTAGCAGGTACCGAAATGGGTGTGACAGAGCCAGTAGCAACATTCTCGTCTTGTTTTGGTGCAGCTTTTATGGTTTGGAAGTCGACAGTTTATGCAAAACTATTAGCCGAAAAAATTACGCAGCACAATACCAATGTTTGGCTCATTAATACAGGATGGATTGGTGGAGGATATGGTGTAGGTAAAAGAATAGACTTAAAATATACAAGGGCAATGATTGATGCCATTCATGAAAACTTATTTCAGGATGTGGCTTTTAACAAGGAACCTTATTTTAATTTATCCATTCCTGCATCTTGTAACAATGTGCCAAGCACTATTTTAAATCCGATAGATGCTTGGTCCGATAAGGCTGCTTATGTGCAACAAGCAAATAAACTTAAAACACTTTTTGACAATAATATTTTGAAATTTCAATAATCAAGCTGTCAAAAAAATTGATTATTCATAGTAGTTGATTAATAATTGACCTAACGACTTTTACATGGAAAAATCAAGAATCGATTTACCGATAGGCATTACACTTGATCGTTTTATTAAGAGCAATCAAAGTCAATATCCAAACGCTGCAGGTGAACTATCTCAATTATTAAGGGATATTGCACTAGCTTCTAAAGTAGTCAATAGAGAAATCAATAAGGCAGGTCTTGTGGACATCATGGGCTATGTGGGTGTAACGAATTCTGGAGGTGACCATCAACAAAAATTAGATCTATTAGCCAATACCAGGTTTACAAGGGCCTTATCCAAAGGAGGCGAAGCTTGTGGGATTGCGTCAGAAGAAACAGAACAGTTTATTGATTTAAAAAATAACGGCAAATACATTGTAACAATCGATCCATTAGATGGATCTAGTAATATTGACGTGAATGTGTCTATTGGCACTATTTTTTCTATTTATAAAAAACAAACACCAGCAAGCGAACCCTTACAAGCATCAGATTTTTTACAAAAAGGAAGAACACAAATTGCGGCTGGTTATATTTTATATGGTGCTTCAACTATGTTGGTTTTCTCAACGGGGAACGGAGTTAATGGATTTACCTATGAAACCACTTTAGGTGAATATGTATTATCACATCCTTCCTTGCAATTTAAAAATGCAAGTACGTATTATTCCATGAATGAGGGACTTAGTTTTGACATTTTAGATAAAGGGGTGACTACTTATATCAATGCGTGTAAGGAAAAAAGAATGTCAGCTAGGTATATAGGTTCTTTAACTGCCGATTTTCATCGTAATTTATTAAAGGGTGGTATTTTTATATATCCAAGAACCAATCAATATCCAAATGGCAAATTAAGATTATTGTTTGAAGCAAATGCCTTAGCATTTTTAGCTGAACAAGCTGGCGGACTTGCTACAGCCAATGATACCGCTATCTTAGATATACAACCTACCAGTATCCACCAAACTGTTCCATTTTATACAGGTCCAAAGGAAATGGTTTCAACTTTATTAGCACATCTTAATGCTTAGTTTTTTATATGAATACATTTTTTGATTATAGTAATGCACAAGTAGCCGATTTACCCTTGCATCTTAGAAAGTATATTGTACCTCAGGTGTATGAAAAATATACACCAGTAGATCATGCGGTATGGCGTTATGTAATGCGTCAGAATTATAGTTATTTAAAAAATGTTGCTTACTATCCTTATATACCTGGTCTTAAAAAAGCAGGTTTGACTATTGAGAAAATTCCAAGTCTACAAGAAATCAATGATGCACTGACTTTGATAGGATGGGGAGCAGTGACAGTAGATGGATTTATCCCACCTGCTGCATTCATGGAATTCCAAGCATACAGGGTTTTAGTGATTGCTGCAGATATCAGACAACTAGAACATATTGAGTATACATCGGCACCCGATATCATTCATGAATCTGCAGGGCATGCGCCAATCATTAGTGACACTAAGTACAATCAATACTTAAGTTATTTAGGTAGCATTGGCACCAAAGCATTATTCTCTTCAAAAGATTATGCTTTATATGAATCGATCAGAGCACTTTCAATTTTAAAGGAAATGCCCAATGTGGATGAAAGGGAATTAGAGAAGGCAGAAGCCTTGGTTTTATACAACCAACAAAATTTAGGCACACCATCCGAGATGGCTTTATTAAGTAGACTACAATGGTGGACTGTGGAATATGGTTTGATAGGATCGCTTGACCAGCCAAAAATTTATGGTGCAGGCTTACTTTCCTCGATTGGCGAAAGCGCTTCATGTATGGATCCAAAAGTTAAAAAAATTGAATACACAATTGATGCATTAACCTATGGATACGATATTACAAAAGAGCAACCGCAACTTTTTGTCACACCTACTTTTCAGAACTTAATTGATGTGCTAGAACATTTTGAATCTACAATGGCTTACAGAGTTGGTGGACTTGAAAGTGTCTCCAAAGCTATTGAGTGTAAAAATATTTGTACAGCAGTATTTAGTTCAGGATTGCAAGTGTCAGGGGTGTTTAGTAAAGTGTATACCGATGCGCATGATGCAATTAAATATATTAATACGCAAGGTCCAACCGCACTTGCTTTTAAAGACCAATTATTAAAAGGCCATGATACCAACTATCATGCACATGGATTCGGATCACCTGTTGGTAAACTAAAGGACGCTACTAAATCATTAGAGGACTTTACTGCAGCAGATCTTTTATGTGCAGGAATTATAATAGACCATGTGATTGCATTGAATTTTGAAAATGGCATTTTGGTAGAAGGTAAATTAGTCAGTCAAATTTTTATGGATGATAAACTTGTCCTACTAAGTTTTGCAGATTGTAAAGTGACAGACAAAGAAGGACAAGTATTTTTTGAACCAGCATGGGGCATGTTTGATATGGCCATTGGAGATGCCATTGTTTCGGTATTCAATGGCAGTGCGGATAAAAATGCATTGGAAGATCAATTGTATGTGTCTGAACAACCCACCCATCAACCAAATTATACAGCGAAGGACTTACAATACCAATCCCTGTTTAAACAAATAAGAAACTATAGAGAAGAAGCCAAGTCGGATGACAGTTTGAATCAAATTTGGCAACATATTAAAAATGATTTTGAGTCAGATTGGCTTGGGGCAATGGAATTACTAGAATTAGCAGACACCATGCCATCACAACAAACATTGGCAAACGAATTAAGAACTTTTTTAAATACACAGTCTACTAAATATCCAGCTTATTCAAAATTAATTAAGGACGGCTTAAAGATTATTGATGCTAAACTAAAGTTTGAATAATAGCCCAAGCCAATTCGGTTTCGTTATTAGAGAGGGCCGCTTTAATTTCTTGTATTTTTTGGGAAGATAATTTTAACTCATTAGTTATATTCAATAAAGGCAGTATGCTTGTATTGGCTAATTGTGCTTTTTCGTTTGGAGTGAATAAACTACTTTCTTTGATTGCTTGAGGTAGTTGATCAAATCCAATGCCTAATTTAGTATTTGGCTTTTCTACTTTAAATAAATTCGCTTCTGTAATTCTTGCATACCAATCTCCACCAAGACGAGCTACTAAATCCAATTTAGCTTGATCAATATGATTGCTTGCATCAAGGATAGATTCGTGTAAATGAATTTTTTTAATTTCTGCCAATACTAAATTACCAGCACCTGCTTGCGTTCCCAATGCAATCACTTCTTGTACAATGCATTCAAGCTGTATAGGTGATTCAGCAACCCTAGGTGGTCTAACTAATTCTGATGCCAATTCGGTAAATCCAGCTTTTGTAAATTCACTGGTTCCTTTTGGATAATCACAACTAGACAAAGACACTTGTTGTACCATATTATAGTTCACAATATTGATCACACATTCAGATACTTCTTTAATATTCTCAAGGGTATGCTTAGTAGTATTGTCTCTTAATCTTCGGGATGGAGAGAAAATACAAATCGGCGGGTTCATGCTAAACAAATTGAAAAAACTAAAAGGACTTAAGTTCACATTCCCCTCTAAGTCAATAGTGGATGCAAAGCAGATAGGCCTTGGCGCAATGGCATATTGTAAATACTGTTGTATTTCCTGTGTGCTTAGTTGATCCGTATTTAATGTTAACATGAAAATAGTTTATTCAATTATTTTTTTAAAGCCAAGATAGACCAATCAGTTGCTTCTGCTTTGATGGTATTGACTAAAGTTCCCAATCCGTCGATGGTCATTTTAACCGTATCATTTGCTTGCAACCATTGAGGTTGATAATTTGGATTATGTAATTTACCAGTTCCATTTAATTCTAAAAAGCAACCTGTACCAACGGTGCCAGATCCAATCACATCACCAGGGAAAACGGTTACGCCATAAGAACATCTTTCAATGATCTCGGCAAATGTCCAGTCCATATCTTTTACATTTCCTTCCGAAACCAATATATCATTCACCCAACACTTCATAGATAAATTATAATTATTACCTACATGCCCTTGTTTTGCAGGGACTAAATAAGAACTCAATTCATCTGGGGTCACCAACCAAGGACCAATCACCGTAGAGAAATCTTTACCCTTTGCAGGCCCAAGGTTTAAAAGCATTTCTTCCATTTGTAATTTTCTTGCACTCAGGTCATTCATAATGGTAAAGCCAGCGATATACGCATCTGCATCTTTTGCTTTGATATTTCTGCCTTCCTTTCCAATCACAATGGCCACTTCTAATTCAAAGTCAAGTTGTTGAAAATGATCTGGCATACAATAGATATCACCAGGACCTTGCACTGCATTGTGGTTGGTAAAATAAAATATAGGATACTGATCAAATTCTTTAATCATCTCAACGCCTCTGTTCCTTCTTGCCGACTCCACGTGTTGACGAAATGCATAACCATCTCTGCAAGAAGTCGGACGCGGCACTGGTGCTAATAAACTGAAGTCCTTCTCGGGCGCCACACTTAAGCTATTGTCTGCAATTTTTGAAAGTTGCTTTTCTGTTTGTTGTATAAGATCATTGCTAGCATGAAAAAAATCAATGATGTTTTTTGGCAAGTTTTCATTCACAGATTGGAGGTTGTAGAGGCCCTCATTCACAATCGCACCTAGTTGGATTTCACCCGCTTTTAAATAACTTACTAATTTCATTGATTATCAATTGTTTATAATGTAATTTGTGCAAAAAAATCGACTATAATTGTCGGCTTTAACTAAGCTCAACAAAGTTAAAAATAAATATTTTATAATTTGCTAATAATTGTTAGTATTGTATTCCTTCAAAAACTAAATTATGCCAATATACCACAGTTTGGGAGAGATTCCCCACAAAAGACATACCGCATTCAGACAACCCAATGGAAAACTTTATGCAGAAGAACTTGTATCGACAGAAGGTTTCTCTGGGATGTATTCTTTGGTGTACCATACGCATCCGCCCACTTTTGTAAAAGCATTAGGTGAACCTTATTCGGTGGAACCAAAAATTGCAAGAGAAAAACATTTGCGTCATACAAGTTTATTAGGTTTTAATATTAAACCCGAAGACGATTATTTAAAAAGTAGAAAACCAGTTTTAGTGAATGCTGACTTACAAATTTCATTAGCAGCACCAAGACATTCAATGACCGATTATTTTTATAAAAATAGTCAGGCAGATGAAGTTATTTTTATTCATAAAGGATCGGGCACTTTGCAAACAGGATTTGGTAAAATTAAATTTTCATACGGCGATTACTTGGTTGTACCAAGAGGCACGATTTATCAAATTAAATTTGATGACGAAAACAACCGCCTATTCATCACTGAAAGCTATAGCCCTATTCGTTTTCCTAAGAGGTATCAAAATCAGTTTGGTCAGTTGATGGAACATGCGCCCTACTGTGAAAGAGATATTAGAAGACCAAGTGATTTAGAAACATTCGATCAAGAAGGTGATTTTAAAGTATTGATTAAAAAACAAGGATTAATTTATCCTTATACTTATGGCACGCATCCTTTTGATTTTATTGGCTGGGATGGTTACCATTATCCATGGGCATTTTCTATTCATGATTTTGAACCAATTACAGGAAGGGTACATCAGCCACCACCAGTACATCAAACTTTTGAAGCGAAAAATTTTGTGATCTGTTCCTTTGTGCCTCGTAAATATGATTATCATCCACAAGCAATCCCTGCACCCTATAATCATAGCAATGTAGACAGCGATGAAGTATTGTATTATGTAGATGGAGATTTTATGAGTAGAAAGTCGGTCGTACAAGGTCAGATCACATTGCACCCAGGCGGAATACCACATGGTCCACATCCGGGCAGCGTTGAAAAATCCATTGGAAAAGAAAAAACAGATGAGTTGGCAGTGATGATAGATCCGTTTAGACCACTCATGATCACAGAAGAGGCATTGTTAATAGAAGACGAAAACTATCATAAGAGCTGGCAACATAATATTGAGTAAAATATAAAAAAATAAAAATTTAAATAATAAAAATGGAAAGCAATTCGAATCATCAAGATTTTTTACCCTTACTAGGTACAGATTATGTAGAGTTCTATGTGGGTAATGCGAAGCAAGCAGCACATTATTATAAAACAGCATTTGGCTATCAAGATTTTGCATACAGCGGACCAGAGACAGGCGATAAAGAAAAAGTTTCTTATGTTTTAATGCAGGATAAAGTAAGACTTATTTTAACCACGCCTTTACATCCTACCTCCGTGATTGCGGAGCATGTGCATACACATGGAGATGGGGTAAAAGCCATTGCATTGACCGTGCATGATGCATATGATGCTTTTGAACAAACCGTGAAAAGAGGTGCGAAGCCATATATGCAACCAAAAACAATGCAAGACGAACATGGTGAAATTAAAATGAGTGGTATACATATTTATGGAGACACAGTGCATTTATTCATTGAGCGAAAAAATTACAAAGGTGTTTTTATGCCAGGATTTAGAAAGCATGAAAGCAACTATCAACCAACCGCAGTTGGACTTAAGTACATAGACCATTGTGTGGGGAATGTGGGTTGGAATCAAATGAATACTTGGGTGAGTTTTTATGAAGAGGTTATGGGCTTTAAAAATATTTTGACATTTGACGATAAACAAATTTCAACAGAGTACTCTGCACTTATGAGTAAGGTGATGAGTAATGGGAATGGATTTGTAAAGTTTCCTATCAACGAACCAGCAGAAGGAAAAAAGAAATCACAGGTAGAGGAGTATTTAGATTTTTATAAGGATGCTGGAGTTCAACATATTGCGATTGCCACAGATAATATTGTGGATACAGTGACGCAATTGAGTAGTCGTGGTGTAGAGTTTTTAAATATACCATCCACCTATTACGATGATTTATTAGATCGCATAGGACCTATTGACGAAGATGTAGCACCATTAAAACAATTAGGCATTTTAGTAGACAGAGATGATGAGGGTTATTTATTACAAATTTTTACCAAGCCAGTAGAAGACAGACCAACTTTATTTTTTGAAATCATACAAAGAAAAGGTGCAAAATCTTTTGGTGCTGGAAATTTTAAAGCTTTATTTGAAGCGCTTGAAAGAGAACAAGACCTAAGAGGAAATTTATAGTAAGTTCGGATTAATCAAAAGCCATTTCTGGGATCTCACCTTCAATGATGAGTTTTCCCAGCGTGGCTTTTTTAATGTCCTCAACAGAAACACCTGGTGCCCTTTCTAGTAATTTAAATCCACCTTCTGGCAAAACAGCAAGGACAGCTAATTCTGTCACAATTTTTTTAACGCAACGAATACCTGTGAGCGGTAAAGTACAATTAGTTAATAATTTACTCTCGCCATTTTTATTGACATGTTGCATCGCAACAATAATATTTTTTGCAGAAGCTACAAGGTCCATTGCACCACCCATGCCTTTCACCATCTTGCCTGGAATTTTCCAATTAGCGATGTCTCCATTTTCGGAGACTTCCATTGCACCTAAAATAGTTAAATCAATTTTTTGCGCATGAATCATACCAAAGCTCATAGCAGAATCAAATAAAGCAGCACCAGGTAACATCGTGATGGTTTGTTTACCTGCATTGATTAAGTCAGCATCTACATCAGCTTCTTTTGGAAAGGGCCCCATGCCTAATAGTCCATTCTCTGATTGAAAACAAACAGCAATATTTTTTGGAATATAATTGGCAACAAGCGTAGGGATGCCAATGCCTAAATTCACATAGGAATTATGTTGTATCTCTTTTGCAATTCTTTTTGCGATGGCTTCTTTATCTAACATGGAATATAAATTTGATGCATCAATTATTTTGAAACTGTTTTTTGTTCAATGCGCTTTTCGTAATGACTACCCTGAAAAATTCGATGAATATAAACGCCAGGTACATGAATTTGATTGGGGTCTAGTTGGCCTGGTTCCACTAATTCCTCTACTTCGGCAATGGTTATTTTACCAGCCATCGCCATCACTGTATTAAAATTTCTAGAAGTGGCTTTAAAGATTAAGTTACCAGCTGTATCACCTTTCCAAGCTTTTACAATTGCAAAATCAGCATTGAAAGCAGTTTCTAATAAATAATCTTTCCCATTAAAATTTCTTACTTCTTTTCCAATCGCCACTTCTGTTCCAATACCAGCAGGAGTATAAATGGCAGGCATGCCATATCCAGCAGCCATGCACCTAAAAGCCAATGTGCCTTGAGGGATCAGCTCCACATCAAGTTCACCAGATAACAATTGTCTTTCGAATTCTGCATTTTCTCCCACATAGGAAGCAATCATTTTTTTGACCTGTTTTTGATGCAGCATTAAACCAATCCCAAAATCATCTACCCCTGCATTATTAGAAATACAAGTAAGATTGTTCACACCTTTTTTGACAAGGGCAGCGATACAATTTTCTGGAATGCCACATAATCCAAATCCACCTAACATAATGGTTTGTCCATCGTTTAAATCGTCGATGGCTGCTTCTGCATTTTTGACCTGCTTATTAATCATCATAATTGTAATAATAATGAGCTAAAGATAACATTTGTTAGCTTGATACTATCAATATCCACTGGCTCATTTAGGAAATCAATTATTACGATTTTGTTCTATTATTTTAATAAAGAAATTTAATAGTCATTATAACTATCGCTTATAAACGTATTAATTCTTTTTCATATCTGTTATTTTATTATTAAATTTAGATACATCAATACAAGTCAACCTTGTATGATTTTTTTAATTATTAAAAATTAAACTGCATGAAGAAATTTTATTTCGTCAAATTTTTACTTGCACTCCTGTTGTTTATAGGGGTGATTCAAGCTGAAGCACAGGTGTTTACAGCTTCGGGAACGGTAAAAGATAATTCGAATGGAAACCCGCTAGCTGGCGTCTCCATTACGGTAAAGGGAACTAAACAAACGACTACATCAAATAGTACGGGTAATTTTACTCTTAATGTGAATAGCAAATCGGCTGTATTAGTTTTAAAGTATGTTGGATACAAAACCACCGAGGTTGCTGTGAATGCAGATAGAGCCAATCTGAATGTAATGATGGAAGAAGAGGTGAACTCTTTGAAAGAAATTGTAATCACTGGACTTGCATCTTCTATTAAAAGATCAAATCTTGCAAACGCTATTACAACTGTTTCTGCTAAGGATTTAATGGGAACAACTCAAATACAAACTGCAGACGGAGCCTTGTATGGTAAGGTTGCTGGAGCAAATATTCGTATGAATTCTGGTGCACCAGGTGGTGGTATCAATATTCAATTACGTGGTTTATCAAGTCTTACTCAAGCTTCTGCACCATTGATTGTATTAGATGGAGTATATATTAATAACAATACCCAGAGAACTGGTAGAGCATCTGTAACAGGCGCAGGTGCTGCAAACCAGGATGATGGAGCGAATCGTTTAGCAGACATCAACCCTGCAGATATTGAAAATATTGAAGTTTTAAAAGGACCATCAGCTGCAGCTATTTATGGTACGCGTGCAAATGCGGGTGTACTTGTAATTACTACAAAGAAAGGTGCTGCAGGTAAGACAGTGATTAGTTTTGGTCAAGATATTGGAATTGGAAGTCCATTAAAAATGATGGGCGTAGATAATTGGAGCGAAGCAAAAATTAATAGCTTTTTCCCAGCTGCAAGAAGGGCTGTAGAATTATCAAGATTCCAAGCTGCAACAGCTTCAAACAATTTTGTAAACTATGAAGATTATTTTTATGGCAATACGGCTACACTTTTAAACTCTCGTTTAAGTATTCGTGGTGGGGACGAGAAAACAAAATTCTTTGTTTCAGGGTCATTGACTGACGAAGGTGGTATTGTAAGAAGAACAGGATTCGAAAGACAATCTGTAAGAGCGAATATCGAACATAAGCTTTCGAAGTCAGTAGTACTTTCTGTGAATTCAAATTATATTAGAACCAACACTGATCGTGGATTTACTGGAAATCAAAATAACTCAGGTGCTAGTATTGGTTACAATATTGCTTATGTTCCAAATTATTTTGATTTAAGACCAATCAATGGCGTGTATCCAGCAAACCCTTATTTTGCTGAAAATCCAGTAGCGGTAACGGACAATGGTATCAATAATGCATTGGTAAATCGTTTTATACAATCCTTTAATTTAGATGTGAATTTATTTAAAAATGAAAATTCACAATTAAAGTTTAGAGTGAACGGAGGTCTTGATTATATCCAAAACACTACAAAAGTCTATTTGCCAGATGATCTACAATATCAGCGTGGACAAGCAAATCCAGGGGATGTGTTAGTGGGTAAACAAGAAAGTACGAATACCAATTTCCAAGCTGCTTTTGTGTATGATTGGAAAATTAAGCGTGTAAATTTTAATACGCAGGTTGGATTGGTTAGACTTGATTTTAAAAATAATGGACTATTTAATCGTGGTAGAGGATTAGCGCCAGGTCAAGTAAATATTAAACAAGCAACTGTGCAAGAAGTAGAATCACAATTTGAAAGTACACAAAGTGATGTGGGCCTTTTTGTTCAAAAGCAAATGAATTTTGAAGATAAAATTATTGGTACATTGGGTATGCGAATGGACAAGTCTAATACCAATGGTGATGCCAATAAGTTTTACGGATTTCCTAAAGCATCTTTGGCTTTAAATTTAGCTAATTTTGATTTCTGGAAAATTGATGCTATTTCACAATTTAAGCCAAGAGTTGCTTATGGTCAAACTGCGGGACCAGTTCCATTTGGTGCCACATTTACATCTTTAGGTGGTGTGAATATTGGAGGATTATTAGGGGCTACAGTACCGACTAGTATAGGTAACACTAATATTGTTCCAGAGCGTGCATCTGAAATTGAATTTGGATTTGATGCGGGCTTTTTGAATAATAGAATTTTATTTGAAGCAACTTATTATGTAAAAACTACTTTGGATAACCTGCAACCATTAACGCTTTCACCAGCTACAGGTGTTGTGAATACAACAAGTAACGAAGCTGAAATGCGTAACAAGGGTTTTGAACTTGGCTTGTCTGGTACAGTTGTTGATAAGGCAAACTTCAAATGGTTCTCTCGCTTATTATGGTGGAAGAACGACATCTTAATTACTAAGTTGGGTATCCCATCTTATACCACTGGTGCTTTTGGTACTGGATTGGGAACATTTTTAGTTCAACAAGGTGTTTCGCCAACTACGATTGTGGGTACACCAGCCATTTCTCCAGGTGTGTTTACAATTTGGGGTAATGCACAACCAGACTGGACAACTTCTTGGTCAAACAATATCACCTTATTTAAGAATTTTGATTTGAGTGTTTTAACTGAGTACAGAAGTGGTGGAGACAATATCAATTTAACTACTTTCTTAACTGATGGAGGTGGAACAACTAAAGGATGGTTTGATGATACAAATGGAGACGGTATTCCAAATGGACGTCAACGTGACCCAGCACCTTATAACAATGCTGGACGTTGGGTACAGGATGCAACGTTTTTAAAGATTCGTGAAGTTGGATTGTACTATACATTACCAAAAGAATCTTTAAATAAATCATTTGGAAAATTAATTCAAAGAGCTAAAATTGGAGTTTCTGGTAATAATGTGTTCTTAGCAACTAAATATGTTGGGTATGATCCTGAGACATCCACATTTGGTGCACAAGCACTGGCAAATAATGTCGATGTTGCTCCATATCCTTCTGCTAGAAGATTATTTTTTCACATACAAATCGACTTTTAAATTAAATCCACATGAAAAAATTTCAAATACTATTCATATCTAGTTTTACAGCATTCATTTTTGCTTGTAATCCATTAGAAGTAAAAGAACTGACAGATCCAAATAATCCAAGTCAGGAGAGTGTTTCTAACAATGCATCAAGACGACAAATTCAGTTTTTAGTAACTGGACTTGAGCAAAGACATAAAGGCTATGTAACCAATGTGTCACAAGCATGGAATACTTTTGGAAGAGAGATCTGGTACTTAAATGCATCTGATCCTCGTTTCCAAACAGATTGGCTTGGTCAAGCAGGTCGTTTGCCAGATGCAGCTTACTTTGGCTTTGGTGCAACTGGTGGTGGTTCATATGCTACACCATATCAAGCAATCAAACAAGGATTGATATTGATAGACGCAGCAAATAATACCCCTTTATTAACTGTACAGGAAAAAAAGGCGGTTGAAGGTTTTTCAAAAACCATCATGGCTTATCAATATTTAATTCCTGCAAATTTTCTTTATGAGAATGGCATAAGAACAGATATCAAAGATCCACTAAACCCTGGACCTGTTAGATCTTATACTGCTGCATTAGGATTTATAGATTCTTTATTAACTGCTGGTTATGAAGATCTTAATAATGCAGGCACTACCTTTCCATTTACTTTAACAGCAGGCTTTAATGGTTTTAATGATATCAATGGTCTTAAAAGAATGAATAAAGCGATTGCTGCAAGAGTTGCTATTTATCGCAAAGATTGGCAGGGCGCATTAACTGCATTGAACTTATCATTCATGAGTCTTACGGGGTCTTTGACAGCTGGTCCTGCGCATACTTTTGCCGCACCTCCAGACGGATTTAATCCTTTGTTTTATGTATTAGATGCGAATATTAATACCATTGTGGTTGTGCATCCATCAGTTTTAGCAGATACAACGCAAGGGGATGCTAGAGTAGCTGCAAAATTCCATAAACGTACAGCAGCTGTTACAGTAACTACGGATGCAACACCATTGGTTGGCACACACCAAGATAAAAGATGGTCAGTGAATACTGCGCCAATGCCATTCATTAAGAATGAAGAACTTATTCTTATAAAGGCAGAAGCACACGCACAGCTAAATCAAAATACAGATGCAGTGAGCGCAATAAATATCATTAGAACTGCTGCAAAAATTGGGAATTATACTGGTGCAAGTACAAAAGATGCGTTGATCAATGAAATCTTATACCAACGAAGGTACTCTCTATGGGCAGAACCATGGGGACATAGATGGATTGATGCGCGCAGATATGATATTTTAAATACCATTCCAACATCATTTGATAAAGGAACGATATTTAAACAATTTCCTCGTCCACAAGCAGAAATCAACTGGGATCTTTATGATGCAGGAAACTAGGTAAATTGTAAACATTCATTATTAAAGAGGTCGCATTAGCGACCTCTTTTTTTTGAACAATAGATGGGATTGAATTGGTATTGGAATATTAAAAAAAATTAGCTTAAATTTAAAATAAAAAAGTATGAAGCATTTTTTAATCACAACAGGTTTATTGATTTGTATGCAAAGCTTTATTTTAGCACAAGCGCCATCTACATCTGTGAATGACAAATACACCAAAGATGTATGTACCGAAAAAGCGATTATAAGTGCATTGTACGAAGTTATTTCTGGCGAACCTGGTGAGGCTCGTAATTGGGAAAGATTCAAATATCTTTTTGCGAAAGATGCTTTTTTAATTCCAACAAATAAAAACACTGCAGGCGTGTATGGTTATAGATCCATGACCCCAGATGATTATATCACCATGTTTAGTACCCGCGTCAAAACCGGTTTCTTTGAAAGAGAATTAAAACATGAACTGGTATCATTTGGAACCATTGCGCATGTATTTAGTACCTACGAAACTAAGGAAACCAAAAACGGACCTATCACCAA
>CAMCQV010000014.1 GCA_945877085.1 Chitinophaga pinensis | reverse complement strand
TCTATTGTTGGAAATGAAATTGCTAAAACTGATGCAGTGCTCAATAAATTATTTCAAGCCATTAATGAAGTGCCGATTACCATGGTCAGTTATGGAGGTAGTCCACATAATATTAGCTTATTAATACCTAGTGAGCATAAAACTAAAACCCTGCAATTGATTAATAAAGGATTGTTTAATTTATAGTATTCCTTAGAAGGATTTAGAATTTAGCACCAATTGAAATAAAGAAGTTTCGCCCATCAGCTGGTAATGCACCAGGTCCTGGATATCCTCCTGCGCGTCTAGTAAAATACCTAGTATCATTCAAATTATTTATTCCGGCTTTTATATTCAAGTTTTTTGATAACTTATAAGTTGCAGTTAAGTCAATAATGGAGTAGGAAGGGATGATACCTATATTGCCATTTGTAGATGGGGTATTGGTATTGTTTGCATCACTAAATGCGGCACCAACATGACTTAATTGTGTGGTGAACAAAAAACCTTTATTTCCAATACTGAGTCCTGTTCTTAGTATGTCTTGTGGTGCATTTTCTACTTTTTTTCCTTTGGTATTGGCATCTTGATGGTTGCCACTATATCTAGCATCTGTATAAGAATAGGAACTAAATAATATAATATCTGAATGCGCACTATTTGAAAAAGCCCTCAATGGGTTGAATTCAATATAGGTTTCCAAACCTTTACTTGTACTTGCCCCAACATTTGTAACGAGTCTGTAGTTAGTTCCAGATGGAGTAATCGTGCCAACCCGATTATTGTATTGTAAATAAAAGCCACTGACATCAAATTGAAGGTAATTTTTCACTTTCCCTCTGTAGCCAAGATCTAAATTATAGCCCCTTGCATCTTTTAAATCTTGGTCAATCAGATCTGTAGTAGGGGGCGCTTGTAGATTTGCAAATTGAATAGGTCTATATGCTTGCGAAAAATTCGCATAGAATTCTGTGGTATTTGTTAAATGGAATTCTGATCCAATTCCACCCAAAATAAAACCTCTACTTCTTGTGATATTTTGAAGGTGAATGATTGCGTCATTTCCACTAAGTCCATTGCTTCCGCTTGCTGATCCTTCCAACCATTCATATCGAATACCAGGAATGATCAATAGCTTTTGAGTCACTCTAAATATATTTTCAATAAATATTGCAGCATTATTTGATCTAAATTGTATATCTCTTGGATAAAGTCCTTCGATACTTACATCATAGTCGGATCCCGTAGTGCCTTTTCCGTCTGCTAATCGGTGGGTATTGCCTTTATAAATCCTTATCCCGGTTGAAATTGTATTTTTCATTTTACCAATAAAGTAATCAGTGATGAATCTACTTTCAAGTCCAAAGTTTCTATATTGATCTATATTAACAATGCGATTATTGAATTGATTGGTGGCAGTATTGATACTATCTTTTACTAAGATTGACTGCAAAAATCCAACACTATTTCGATCACCAATTGTTCCAAAAATTTTTGTGTTCCAACGACTATGGTCATTCATTTCATATTCAATATTGATTGCCGGTGTCGTCCATTTTATGTCCATCCAATTCCTATTCCTAAAACTTTGCTTGGCATTTTGTATCATTTGCACATCTGTCAATCCACCTGCTTGTTGGCTTCTTGTATGTGAATGCATTAATTCAAAATTGAGCGAAAGTTTTTTGGTGAAATGAAAAGTAACAGAACTGAATCCTGCTTTGGAAAAAAAACGACTATTATTCCTCCAACCTTCACCATTTCTTTGGTCATAAAAAGAATAGTAGTTCAGTTTTTCTTTTTTCCCTCCTATGGCATTAAAACTATTTATTAAACCATTGCTTCCAACAGTCTGTTGCGTTTCAAATTCAAAAGCCTGATTGATCTCACTACCATTTTTTAAAATATAGTTGACCATGCCTCCAAACTGTGGTCCATATTGAAGTGCACCTTGCCCTCTTACAATTTCAATTCTTTGAACTGCTTGTAATTGTGGATTATAATATGCTTCTGGATATCCAAACGGATCGGCTGCTATATCATATCCATTTTGTCTGACATTGAATTCCCAACTTCTATTTGGACTTAACCCTCTTGCAGCTATGCCAATTTGAATACCGCTTGGATCACTTTCCCAAATATGAATACCAGGCACTTTTGCCAATATTTGACGCATGGTATTATTGGCAATATTTCCTTGAACATTATCAAGTACGATTAAAGCATTTTTCTTGCCTGCATATATATTGGTACCAACAATTTCAGGTATTTGTTGGTAATCGCTTTTGCTATTTCTCCCTACAATAGTTACATCTTTTAATTGATGCCAATTGGTGGAGTCTTTTTGAACTTTGATTGTTTGTGCTTGCGATATATAACCAAATCCTAATAATAACAGTATAAATAGACTAATTTTTAGAACCCTTTTTTTCATGCCGCAAAGCTAGGTCGACTTAATAGCCTCAATTTACAGATTCGGGAAATGAATTTATACAATCGGGAAAAATAAAAAAGGGGACAGATGAAAATCTGTCCCCTTGGTATATAGTTTTACCAAAATAAAATAAACAGTAAAAGAATCTAACTAAGTATTGTTTATTTAATTTTTAGTTTTACTAAAATTAAATAAACAATAACGCGTCTCCATAAGAGAAGAATCGGTATTTATCTTTAATCGCTTTTTTATAAGCTTCCATCGCTAATTCATATCCTGCAAATGCGCAAGACATAATCAACAAACTTGTTTTTGGCAAGTGGAAATTGGTTACCAAGCTATCCGCAATATTAAAATTATAAGGAGGGTGGATAAAGTGATTTGTCCATCCTTCTGCTGGCTTTAATAAACGTTGCGCTGTTACACTGCTTTCCATGGCACGCATTGCTGTTGTGCCAATTGAACATACACGACGACCATTTTCTTTTGCTGTATTAATAATTCTACAAGCATCTTCATCTATCTTAAAATATTCAGCATCCATTTTATGTTTGCTCAAATCTTCTACTTCAATTGGTCTGAAAGTACTTAATCCAGTATGTAATGTTACTTCGGCAAAACGGATACCTAGGATTTCTGAACGCTTAATCAATTCTTTACTAAAGTGTAATCCTGCAGTAGGAGCTGCTACGGCACCTTCGTGCTTTGCATACACAGTTTGGTATCTTTCTTTATCATCTTCATCTGGCTTACGTTTAATATATTTAGGCAATGGTGTCTCACCTAAAAATTCTAACATTTTCTTAAATCCTTGGTCATCACCTTCCCATAAAAAACGGATAGTACGGCCACGGCTTGTAGTATTGTCAATGACTTCTGCAACTAGTTCTTCGTTTTCACCAAAATACAATTTGTTACCTACACGAATTTTTCTTGCGGGATCAACAATGACATCCCATAAACGGTTAGGCTTATTTAATTCTCTTAATAAGAATACTTCGATTTTTGCACCTGTTTTTTCCTTACGACCATACATTCTTGCAGGGAATACTTTAGTGTTATTCACTACAAATACATCCTTGTCATCATAGTACTCTAATAAGTCAGAGAAATGACGATTTTCCATGTGACCGTTTTTACGGTTTACCACCATCAATCTACTGTCTTCTCTTCTTTTTGTGGGATACTGGGCAATCAGGTTTAGGGGTAGGTCATACCTAAATTGAGAAAGTTTCATTTGTGTCTATATTTTAAAATGATAGCCACATTAAGTTTACTACAGCCTTACGGGGCAGTTCGCTTCATGTTACGGCATGAAAATTATGGACGCAAATGTACAAAATCGCCGTAAATTTGCCAATATAAGATTTGCTCAAAAATTAGGAGGTTCATTTAAAAGCTGTAATTTTGCCAAACAGCCGTTAGTTTTAGAGCTAATCGATTAAATATTTAGAAGCTATGCTGCATAAAAAATGGTGGAAACTATTGTCTTTTATCTTGCTTTTGTACACTTGTACCTATGGTTTTTTGGTGAAAGTGCCTAAGTTAGATGACCGTATGCAGGAGTCCATTCGTAATTTCTTTTTTCATGTGCCTATGTGGTTTGGCATGATGATTTTATTGTTTGTTTCATTGGTCTATTCCATTAAATATTTAAGGTCATCCAATTTAGTACATGATGTATATGCACAAGCTTATGCAGCAATGGGTTTAATATTTGGTGTTTTAGGCATCATTACAGGCGCATTATGGGCCAATTATCAGTGGGGAAGTCCTTGGGTTGGCGATCCAAAGCAGAATGGTGCTGCAATTGCATTACTCATTTACTTTGCCTATTTTGTTTTAAGAGGAAGTTTAGTGGATGCAGAGAAAAAAGCAAGACTTTCTGCAGTCTATAATATTTTTTCATTTTTTATGTTGTTCCCAACACTTTGGATTTTACCTAGATTAACTGAGTCCTTGCATCCTGGAGGACAGGGAAGTGATGGAAATCCTGGTATCAATGGTAAAGACATGTCCGCGAATATGCGTACTGTATTTTATCCAGCAGTGATTGGTTGGACTTTATTAGGTGTTTGGATCACCACCTTGAAAATTCGTGTTCAAATGATTCAATTAAAAAAAGAAGGTATCTTGTAACCTACAATTATAAAATTTATGTTAACCTTATTACAAGCACAACAAGCCTCATCACAAAGTATTATGTTGCAGAACGGAAAAATCTTTTTAGTGATGGCAGTGGTTTGTATTGTGCTTATTGGACTTTTTTTATATGTCACTTCAATCGATAAAAAAATTAAACAACTAGAAAAATAAAAGTATATGTCAACAACATCAGATTACAGTTTTTTTCAGAGTGTAGAAAAAAGTTTCGACAAAGCATCTAAGTTCACTAATTGGGAGAACGGATTATTAGAGCAAATTAAAGCTTGTAATAGCATTTATAGTATGCGATTCCCAGTAAAAATGGATGATGGCAGAATTGAAGTGATTGAAGCATATAGAGTGCAACACTCTCAACATAAATCACCATGTAAAGGTGGCATCCGATTTAGCCTTGCTGTAAATCAAGATGAAGTGATGGCATTGGCCGCTTTGATGACCTACAAATGTGCTATTGTGAATGTGCCATTTGGTGGAGGGAAAGGGGGTATTAAAATTAGCCCAAGATCTTTGAGTGCATATGAATTAGAAAAAATTACAAGAAGGTATACTGCAGAATTAGTAAAGAAAAATTTTATCGGTCCTGGTATTGATGTACCAGCTCCAGATTACGGAACAGGAGAGCGTGAAATGGCTTGGATTGTAGATACATATCAATCATTAAAACCAGGTGAAATTGATGCAGCTGGATGTGTGACGGGTAAGCCAGTATCATTGGGTGGAGTGAGAGGTCGTAAAGAAGCCACTGGATTGGGTGTTTTTTATGGTGTGAGAGAAGTTTGTTTGATGGAAGATGTAATGAAAAAATTAGGATTAACTGTAGGAATTGAAAATAAACGCGTCATTGTACAAGGTTTAGGGAATGTGGGTTATTATTCTGCAAAATTCTTTAGATCTCATGGTGCTAAAGTAGTTGCTATTGCAGAATTTGAAGGGGCCATTTACTGTGCAGATGGATTAGATGAGGAAGCAGTTTTCCAACACAGAAAAACAACAGGTAGTATCTTGAATTTCCCTGGAGCGACTAATATTGAAAAGAGTTCAGATGCATTGGAAATGGAATGTGATATTTTAATTCCTGCAGCATTAGAAAATGTCATTGATAAAAATAATGCACCAAATATCAAAGCAAAAATTATTGGTGAAGCAGCAAATGGTCCATTAACACCAGAAGCGGATGAAATTTTATCAAAGAAAGGTGTGTTAGTTATTCCTGATATGTACTTGAATGCAGGTGGTGTAACAGTATCTTATTTTGAGTGGTTGAAAAACTTAAGTCACGTAAGATATGGTCGTTTAGAAAAACGTTTTACAGAAAATGCCAATATTAATATCATCAATCAAATAGAAGAGTTAACAGGTAAAAAGGTAAGTGCGACAGAAAGAGCTGTGATTGCACATGGTCCTGATGAAATTGACTTGGTGCATAGTGGATTAGAAGAAACGATGATCACTGCAACAAGAGAAATTATGGAAATATGGAATGCAAATCCTGCAATTCCAGATATGAGAACTGCAGCTTATGTTTGTGCAATTAATAAGGTAGCACATTCTTATACCGAACTAGGAATCTTCCCTTAATCTTTAAAGGGTAGGGTCAATATAATTGGGGAACTGATGCAACATATGCAGGTTCCCCATTTTTATTTCTGCACCAATTGTAGTTGTTCCATTGGATGCAATTAAATAAGTGGCATTCAATACTTGTTGGTATTGTAACAATTGAAGAATCGTTTTATCATTGAGTGTGGTTTTTGCTTCCTTGCATTCAATAATCATCCATGGTGTTGTTCCATGATATACGAGTATGTCAAATCTTTTGTTCAGTGATCCCAATTGAATTGTTTTTTCAATTGCGATGAGTTCAATCGGGTATTTGCAAACTTGAATGAGGTACTGTAACATATTTTGTCTAACCCATTCTTCTGGGGTTAATACCACCCATTTTTTCCTACATGGATCAAAGATTTGGTCTTTTCCACCAATTGATTGGACTTTAAAGTCATAAGATGGGAAATCAACTAAAATCATGAATTAGAAAAAAAAAGTTAATTTTATAATGTATGAGATCAAAGATAAGCTTATGAAAACAAAAGAAGAAATTGTAGAAAACTGGTTACCTAGGTATACTGGAGCTAGTTTAGATCAATTTGGTAAATATATCCTTTTGACCAATTTCAGTAATTATGTGAAGATGTTTGCCGAAAAACATCAGGTTGAAATCATCGGTAAAGATCGACCAATGCAATGCGCAACAGCAGAAGGGATCACCATTATTAATTTTGGGATGGGTAGTCCTGGTGCTGCAACCGTGATGGATCTTTTGACTGCAATACAACCCGAAGCTGTTTTGTTCTTAGGAAAATGTGGAGGTTTAAAGAAAAGAAATAAAGTAGGGGATTTAATTTTACCAATAGCGGCATTAAGAGGAGAGGGAACTTCTAATGATTACTTTCCTCCAGAAGTGCCAGCATTGCCAGCATTTGCATTACAAAAAGCCATTTCAACTACTATAAGAGATAACAATGTAGATTATTGGACGGGTACAGTATACACGACCAACCGAAGAGTATGGGAGCATGATGAAGAATTTAAAAACTACTTAACGAAAGTGAGAGCTTATGCCATTGATATGGAAACGGCTACCATATTTACTGTAGGATTTTACAATAAGATTCCAACAGGTGCTTTGTTATTAGTGAGTGATTCTCCAATGGTGCCAGAGGGTGTGAAAACAGAAGCGAGTGATAGCAAAGTTACTGCTGAATTTGTAGATCGCCATTTGTCAATAGGAATTGAGTCACTGAAACAATTGATCAACGACGGATTGACCGTGAGACATTTGCAATTCTAGAATATACTTAGGGATGGTATTAGTCTTTCCACAAGAAGGGGAAAAGAATGTATGCAAGTGCGATGATCATGATATCAAATCCAACCAATAATCCCACAAGTTGTGGTAATCCATTCTGTACAATATCAGAGAATGCAATATTTGCAATTTTCATCAATAACAATAGTTGAGGTATAATCAAAGGGAAACCTAAGATAGCCATGATGGCTGAAGGTTGTTGTGCTTTTGCAGCGATGGCAGCTAAAAAGCTAAATACCAAACTCAAACTTATTCCACCCAAGCAACTTATTCCAAAGAATAACAGAATATGAGTTAATGGATTGCCTAGTAACACCATGAACAACATCAAGCTCAATGCACTCATAATACACATGAGTAAACTATTGAAAATAAGTTTTGATAAAATAAAATTAACAGGACTAACAATCGAATAAAAATAAAGCATTCTGCCTCTTCCTTCTTGCAAGAAACTTCTTGCCACAGCATTGATACAAATAAAAAGTAAAGTGACCCAATAAAGACCATTCCAAACTTTATCTTCTGGAAGGCCCATCGTTAAGTAGATCACAAAAGTAGTAGAGGCTATATAAATCAAAATGCCAAAAAAAGTATACTGCTGTCTCCATTCTAGCAGCAAATCTTTTTTAAGAAGCGTGGTGATATTTTTAAGCGATTCTTTCATTCAGCGGGTAGGCTTATTTTGCAGCACAGATTCTACATCTGGGCTCGTAATTATTTTTTTCGCCCAATACAACGGTGCCTTCTTCCACGCTAGTTCTGTATGATACATTAGCTAAATGGCCGCATTGTACACAAATGGCATGTAGTTTGGTGATGAAATCAGCGATGGCTAATAATTGTGGCATTGGTCCGAATGGCTTACCTAAATAATCCATATCCAAACCAGCTAAAATAACTCTTTTACCTTGCATGATGAGGGTTTCACAAACAACAATAATTTCATGATCAAAAAACTGGGCTTCGTCAATACCAACTACATCTGCATCTCCAACATGTAATAAAATATTTTTTGCGAAGTCAATAGGAATAGAAGGAACGGAGTTGGTATCATGACTTACCACTTTCTCTTTATCATACCTGGTATCGGTCGCTGGTTTGTAAATGACTACCTTTAAATTTGCTATTTGAGCTCTTTTAAGTCTTCTAATTAACTCTTCGGTTTTGCCGCTAAACATGCTGCCACAAACGACCTCAAGCCATCCTCTTTTTTCTTTTGAAAAGTTTTGTTCAATAAACATAGACAATATTGCAATTTCTTTTTCGTTCTTTAATAAATCCTTATTCTTTAATTCCTTCAAAAGTAGACATTCCTATGGAAAGAGTTGCCGCTTTGGTTGAAAAATTAACCACACAATTGGCCGAAAAGGCAGACAAAAGCCAATTGAAACAAACGGCCGTCCAATTGCTAGCAGCCTTATCAGATACGGATCAATTCAATAATCTTCCAAACAATGTATCAGTGCTGATTCCAGTAGGCGAAGAAGTTGTTGAAATAATTGAAAGTTCTATTCATGAAATTCAACCTGTCGGAGTAAGGATTCCTAGTTTGCCAAAATTAGAACCAGTTGAACCTTTAGTACCTATCGTGCCTATAGTAAATGAGTCAATTCCAAAGGAGATCAATGCCACCATTAAGAGTACAGAATTACAAGAAAAATTAGCTTTAGACCCCATCAAGGACTTGAAAGCGGGCATTGGAACCAATGATAAATTTCAATTTATAGCATCCCTTTTTGGGGGAGATGAAAAAGCATTTGATCAGGCCATTAAAACAATTAATGGATTTAAAATATATGCAGAAGCACAATTTTGGATCAAATCTAATTTAAGGGAACAAAATAGATGGGATGAGAAGGACGAAGTAGTTAAAGCGTTTGATCTATTGGTGAAACGTAGATTTGCTTAATAAATTCAATTGTTTTTTGGGTAGCACCTGCATTTGCTTGCACAAACTTTAAAGCTTCATCACCAATCGTTTTAGAAAAACTAGTATCATTTAAAACTTGATTGATTATTCCATTTAAAGTGCTTACATCTTTTATTTGAATACCACCACCTGCGTTGCGTAGTCCAATTGCTTCTGGATATTTTAAATCATTTGGCCCCCAAATTACAGGCTTCCCGAATACTGCTGCTTCAAGTACATTATGGATACCATCCTTTGTAAAACCTCCACCTATATAGGCCATATCTGTGTATTGATATAATTGACTTAATAAACCAATTTGATCAATAATCAAGACCACTGGCTTTTCCATTGAATTAGATTGGGTCAACCATTCAGACAAACAAATTGCATTTGTAAAATGGGATCGACAAGCTTTAATGGATGCTGCATCTACATTGTGCGGTACAATGATCCAATTGCATTGCTCCAATTGATCCCAATGCGCCAAAACGGATCCAATAATTTGATGGTCATCTTCCCAAGTACTACCAGCAACAATTATTTTACCATCGGCTAATTTGGATACCCAATCAACAGATTTTTTTGTTGCTGCAATATCCAGTACACGATCAAAACGGGTATCGCCAGTTATTTTTAAATGTTTACCCTTTAATAGGGGCGCAATTAAATTTTTTGATTGGATATCTTGCACTAAAATGCCAGTGAAGAACTGCAACATGGCACGATAGAATCCACCGTAGAATTTAAAAAATAGCTGGTCTGGTCTAAAAATGGCAGCAGCTAAAAAAGTTGGTATTTTATTTGCTGCAGCAAGCTTTAAATAATAATACCAAAATTCATATTTGATAAATACAATACATTTTGGTTGCACCATTTCCATCCATTTTGTTGCAGCAGTTGGACCATCCAGTGGCAGATAAGAAACAAAGTCAACAGCTGGGTGAGGCTTACGGTGTAAGTAGCCAGAAGGTGAAAAAAAGGTCACCCATATTTGATGGCTAGGATAGGTTTTTTTTAAGGCACTAATGATAGGGAAGCCTTGTTCAAATTCACCATAAGAGGCACAGTGGACCCAAATAATGGGCCCCTTGATTTGACTGCACAATGCACTCACTTCTTCCCAAACATGATCTTGACCATCGACCCAATGTTTTGCTTTCTCATTAAATGGACTAATAAGCTTAGCTAGCAATGGATAAAACAATAAAAACAGTCGATATAGTATCATATAAATAGGCTAATGCAAAGATGGGATACAAAGAGGGTTTTTCCACCATTTTGGCCATTTTATTGTAATTTTGGCAAAATTCATTGGATGCGAAACATACAAATGGTAGATACCAAAAATCAGTATCTAGCCATCAAAGAAGAGGTAGACTTGGCCATACAAAACGTATTGGACACTGCTGCATATATCAATGGCAAAGCTGTACAAGATTTTTCAAAAAATTTAGGGGCATATTTAGGGGTACAATATGTGGTGCCTTGCGCCAATGGAACGGATGCGCTTCAAATAGCGATGATGGCATTGGACTTGCAACCTGGGGATGAGGTCATCACGCCTTCATTTACTTATATCGCAACCACAGAGGTAGTGGCTTTATTAAAATTAACGCCTGTTTTTGTAGATGTAGATCCAGTGACTTATTGCATGGATATTGAAAGCTTAAAAAAAGCAATCACACCAAAAACAAAAGCGATTGTGCCTGTGCATTTATATGGACATGCCGCACCCATGGAAGCGATTTTGGAGATTGCAAAGCAGCATAATTTATATGTGATAGAGGACAATGCACAAGCGATAGGTGCAGACTATACATTCTCTGACGGCACAGTTAAAAAAACAGGTACCATGGGTCATATTGGTGCCACATCTTTTTATCCAAGTAAAAATTTAGGTGCATTTGGAGATGGCGGTGCTATTTTTTCCAATGATAAAGTTTTGGCAGATAAAATGGCTATGATTGCCAATCATGGACAATCTGCACGTTATTATCATGATGTAGTCGGATGTAATTCAAGATTGGATTCTATTCAAGCTGCCATCTTAAATATCAAACTTGCTAAATTAGATACATACAATAAGGCAAGACAAGCTGTTGCAGCGTATTACACGCAAGCATTTGCTGGCATTGATGCGATTGTAACACCAGCTATTTCAAATTATAGTTCGCATGTATTTCATCAATACACCATACAGTTGAAAGGGGTAGACAGGGAAAAATTTATTGCACATTTATCGGCTAAAGAAATTCCA
Source organism: Chitinophaga pinensis (assembly GCA_945877085.1). GTDB lineage: Bacteria > Bacteroidota > Bacteroidia > Chitinophagales > Chitinophagaceae > Sediminibacterium > Sediminibacterium pinensis_G. The sequence continues at coordinate 14,619 of CAMCQV010000014.1, read as the reverse complement.
TGTATGATATATTATCCTGTTCCAGGACATCTTCAAAAAATGTTTGCATCAGGACAACAATATCAATGGGATTTAAAAGTAACAGATCAATTAACGCCATGTGTTTGTTCTTTACCAATTCACACAGAAATGGATGAAGCACAATTAAAATATATAACAGAAGGTGTTCAATCTTTTTTTAATTCATAAGGCTAAAATAATTTTATATGAAAATAGCAGTTGTTGGTACAGGATATGTAGGATTAGTAACAGGCACTTGTTTTGCCGAGACGGGCAACAAAGTGACTTGTGTAGACATTGATAAAGCGAAAGTAGAAAAATTAAGCGCAGGACAAATCACGATATACGAACCTGGATTAGAGAAAATCTTTTTAAGAAATATCAAAGAGGAGCGTTTAAGATTCACGACTCAACTAGAAGAAGCGGTGGAAGATGCAGAGATTATCTTTTTAGCATTACCAACACCTCCGGGTGCGGATGGTAGTGCGGATTTAAAATATGTATTGGGTGTTGCTGATCATTTGGGAAAGATTTTAAAAGGGTACAAGGTCATTGTCAACAAAAGCACCGTACCAGTGGGCACTGCGGACAAAGTGAGTGCAGCGGTTGCAGCGAACTACAAAGGTGCATACGATGTAGTAAGTAACCCTGAGTTTTTAAGAGAGGGTGTGGCCGTAGATGATTTCATGAAACCAGATAGAGTGGTTGTGGGAACAAGATCGGACAGAGCTAAGAAATTATTGAGTGATTTATACGCGCCATTTGTAAGACAGGGTAACCCTGTGATCTTTATGGATGAGCGTAGTTCAGAATTAACAAAATACGCAGCTAACTCTTTCCTTGCCACCAAGATTTCATTCATGAACGAGATTGCGCAATTATGTGAGCGCATGGGTGCGGATGTGGATATGGTAAGAAGAGGGATTGGATCGGATGACAGAATCGGTAAGCGTTTTTTATTCCCAGGCATTGGATATGGTGGGTCATGTTTTCCTAAAGATGTGCAAGCTTTGATCATGTCATCGGATGAAGTGAAATATGATTTTGAGATTTTAAAAGCAGTGGAGAAAGTCAACGCCAATCAAAAATTACATTTAGTAGAAAAGATCAAGGCTTATTATAACGGCAACTTAGCAGGCAAACATTTTGCTTTATGGGGATTGGCGTTTAAGCCAAATACAGACGATATCAGAGAAGCACCAGCATTGAGTATCATTGACGCACTAACAAGCGCAGGTGCCTCTGTAACAGCGTATGATCCAGAAGCGATGCCAAATGTAAAAGCACAGATAGGAGCTAAAATACAATACGCGGCGAACCAATATGAGGCATTACAAAATGCAGCAGCATTGATTATTGCGACAGAGTGGAGTGAGTTTAGAACCCCTGATTTTGAGCGTATGGAAAAAGAGATCAAACACAAGATCATCTTTGACGGCAGAAACTTATTTGATGTATACAAGATGAGAGAACTAGGATACCATTATGAAAGTATTGGAAGAGCAGACTCAAATAAAGTAAAAGATTAAAGACTCAAAAAAAGGCGCTAACAAATTATAAGGACGAATCTCAACAAAAAACAAAATGAGTCAAAAAAGAATATTAATAACGGGTGCTGCTGGATTTTTAGGATCGCATTTGGCAGATCGTTTTATCAAGGAAGGGTACTATGTGATTGCAATGGATAATTTAATCACAGGAGACATGATGAATATCGAGCACCTAAGCTCGAATTCGAATTTTGAATTCATCCACCATGATATCACCACTTTTATTGATATCAAAGGCGACTTGGATTATATTTTACATTTTGCATCACCAGCAAGTCCGATTGATTATTTAAAAATTCCTATTCAAACTTTGAAAGTGGGTGCGATGGGTACCCATAATTGTTTAGGATTAGCCAAAGCGAAGGGTGCAAGAATATTGGTGGCTAGTACCAGCGAAGTATACGGAGATCCACTAGTACATCCACAAACCGAGGAGTATTGGGGCAATGTCAACCCAGTGGGCCCAAGAGGGGTGTATGACGAAGCAAAACGTTATATGGAATCCATTACGATGGCTTACCATACCTTCCACCATGTTGAAACAAGAATCATCCGCATCTTCAATACCTATGGTCCTAGAATGCGCCTGAACGATGGCCGTGCATTACCTGCATTCATTGGTCAAGCCTTAAGAGGTGAGGACATGACCGTGTTTGGAGATGGCTCACAAACAAGAAGCTTCTGCTATGTGGATGATTTAGTAGAAGGCATTTATAGATTATTATTAAGCGACTACTCAAATCCTGTGAATATTGGTAACCCAAATGAAATTAGCTTAAAAGATTTTGCGGAAGAGGTATTGAAATTAACAGGTAACACCGTGAAAATTGTTTACAAGGAATTACCTGTGGATGATCCTAAACAAAGACAACCCGATATTACGAAGGCAAGAACCATTTTAGGCTGGGAACCAAAAGTAGATCGTGCAGAAGGCTTACAAAAAACATACGATTACTTTAAAGCATTGCCGTCATCTGAGTGGACGAAGTTGCCTAAAGAATTTATTTCTAAATAATTACACGATTATCTAATCATACAAGATGGCTATACATACTATTTTAGTAACAGGCGCCAATGGTCAATTGGGTTGGGAATTAGGACAGCTAGCAAAATCTTATCCTGCATTTAAATTTGTATTGGTGGATAGAGGTCAATTGGATTTTGCTTTTCCAAAAACATTTGAAAATATAATTCATGCAATCAAACCTGATTGTATTGTCAATACGGCTGCCTACACTGCTGTTGATAAATCTGAAACAGAAAAGGAATTAGCATATACGGTGAATGCAACTGCAGTTCAGGAATTAGCCCGCATAAGTAAAGCATTCGCAATCCCTTTTATTACTTACTCAACTGATTATGTATTTAACGGGGAAGCAAATCAACCTTATCTAAGTTCGACAAAAATGGATCCTGTGAATTATTATGGGTCTACTAAAGCTGCTGGTGAAACCCTAGCGATGGAAGCCAATGAGCATACAATTGTAATTAGAACCTCTTGGGTATTTAGTAGTCATGGTAATAATTTTGTGAAGACAATGATACGTTTGATGAAGGAAAGGGAAAGTTTAAATATTGTAGCTGACCAAAAGGGCAGACCAACTTATGCAAAGGATTTAGCAATTGCTACCATGAAGATGATTGAAGCCCTCCACGCTGGTAAGACATTGAGTGGAGTATATCATTATGCAAATACGGGCGAGACCTCCTGGTTTGACTTTGCTGCCAAAATAAAAGCAATTGCGGGGTTAACTTGCACATTGAATCCTATTGAAACCAAAGACTTCCCAACACCAGCTAAAAGGCCTGCTTATTCAGTATTAGATACTTCTAAAATTGAAGAAGCACTTTCATTATCTATTCCTCATTGGGAGGATGCTTTAGCAAGTTGTATGAAGGAATTAAGTGCCAATTAATTTTTGATTGACTTGCCTAATTCAATCAAAAATATAGGCATCTAAATAAAATTTATGGAAATAATTGAAGATGTCGTTTTTGAAAATATTGATTTCAGAACAGAAGCATTAAAAATTGGAGAGTACGAAAATTGCATGTTTAAGAAATGTATTTTAGCAGATTGCGATTTAAGTACATTTAAATTCATAGGCTGTATTTTTGAAAATTGCGATTTAAGTTTAGCGAATATCAATAAAGTAGTATTAAGGGAAGTGCAATTTAAGGAGTGTAAAATGGTTGGCTTGAAGTTTGATACAACAGATAGTTTCAGTATTTCCATTGCCATTGAAAATTGTATATTAACTTATGCCTCTTTTTATAAATTAAAATTAAAGAACACGATCTTTCTTCATTCTAAGTTGAATGAAGTGGATTTTACGGAAGCTGATTTAACCAATGCTGTTTTCGATCATTGCGATTTAACCAATTCAATATTTAGTGCTACTAATTTAGAAAAAGCTGATTTTTCAACCGCATTTAACTATTCCATTGATATGGATGCGAATAAGATCAAGAAATCAAAGCATTCTAAAACTCAGTTGGGTGGTTTATTGGAGAAGTATAATTTGACTATTGAATAGGGCTCCATTCAAGCGAGCTTGTTTTTGCCTTGTCGACACATTGTGCTCGTTTCACTCACTGCTCCATATATCCTTCTCGGGCATAAAAAAACCGCAACTTACGTTGCGGCTTCTTTTTTGTTTGGTTGCCTGACCTGGATTCGAACCAAGACAAACTGCACCAAAAACAGTTGTGCTACCGTTACACCATCAGGCAATCCTCTAGCCATTCTTAGAATGGACTGCAAAAATAGGGGTAGACACAAAAACTTCCAAATTTTTGTTGGCTTAACCCAACAATATCTTTGATTTGGCTTAACTTAAACCTAGATTTTTAATTAAAAATTAAACAACAGACCTATGCGATTTAAAATTGCCTCAGCGCTAAGCATCCTTACATGTATTTGTTGCATGTCATTTATGCAAGATGATAAGAAAAAAATTGTTTTTTTTGGAGACTCTATTACAGAATTGGGGGTTAAAAAAGGCGGCTATATCGACCTTTTGAACAACCGTATTGCAAGTAATGGACAAACCAATCAGTTTGAATTATTAGGTGCGGGCATAGGGGGAAATAAGATCTATGATTTATACTTGAGACTAGAGCGTGACGTTTTAGATAAAGCACCAAATGTGGTGGTGATTTGGGTAGGCGTAAATGATGTTTGGCATAAGTCCATGATGGGCACAGGCACAGATTATGATAAGTTTGGATTATTTTATGATGCAGTGGTACAAAAAATTCAAGCAAAAGGAGCCAAAGTTATTTTAGTAACTCCAGCAGTCATAGGGGAGCGCAATGACCAATCCAATCCACAAGATGGCGAACTGAATTTATATGCCAAATGGATACGTCAATATGCTGCTCAAAAGAATATCGCATTAGTTGATTGCAGGAAATTATTTTTGGAATACAGCATTAAAAATAATCCTAAGCAATTGGACAAGGGTTTCCTAACTTATGACAGAGTACATTTAAATGACGCAGGCAATCAATTAGTTGCAGACGCAATTTGGGAAGCAATAAAGTAAAATATGAGTAAGCTTTTTACATTCATTAAGAAGCAATCACTAAATAATATTGCTTCTTACCTTTTTGAATGAGTAAATATCTACCTTGTAATAAATCAGAACTTTGAATATGCGTTTTTTCAGAGCCAACCTTTTCTTTATTGACACTCAAACCGCCGCCCTGCCACATTTTACGTGCTTCGCCTTTACTTGGGAAAATGGCTGTATCCACTAATAAATTGATAAAGTCATAGCCCTCATTCATTGCAGCTAATGAAACAGTGACTTGAGGAACGCCATCCATTACTTGTAATAATTGGGCTTCATTTAAGGATTGTAAAACTGCAGTGGTCGCATTGCCAAATAAAATCTCAGTGGCTTCAATCGCAAACTTTAAATCTGCTTCGCTATGAACAAATTTTGTTAATTCAGCAGCCAATGCTTTTTGTAAAATTCTTTGTTGAGGCGCAATGGCATGTTCAGCGATCAATGCATCAATTGCAGCGGGGTCTAATAATGTGAAAATCTTGATCCACGCATTGGCATCTTCATCACTTGCATTTAACCAGAATTGATAAAACTGGTAAGGAGAAGTTTTAGTGGCATCTAACCAAATATTGCCTTTCTCTGTTTTACCAAATTTACCACCGTCTGCTTTTTTAATCAAAGGGCAAGTAAATGCAAATGCATCTCCACCTAATTTTCTGCGAATCAATTCGGTTCCAGTGGTGATATTGCCCCACTGATCACTTCCACCCATCTGCACTTTACAATTTTTATTTTTGTAAAGCCAATAAAAATCATATCCTTGAATGAGCTGATACGTGAACTCTGTAAAGCTCATACCAGTATCACCTTCGATTCTTTTTTTCACACTGTCTTTAGCCATCATGTAATTCACAGTGATATGTTTTCCAACCTCTCTGATAAATGAAAGGAAATTAAAATCTTTGAACCAATCATAATTATTCACCATTTCAGCAGCATTGGATTGCTTGCTATCGAAATTTAAAAAATGTGCTAATTGTTTTTGAACACCAGCAATATTATGCGCTAATGTTTCCTCGCTTAATAAATTACGTTCTTCACTTTTTCCACTTGGATCACCCACCATACCCGTTGCACCGCCCACTAAAGCGTATGGCTTATGTCCAGCTTTTTGTAAATGCACCAATAACAAAATAGGAACAAGGCTTCCAATATGCAAGCTATCAGAAGTTGGATCAAAACCAATATAGCCGGATACCTGTTCCTTTTCGAACAGTTCTTCTGTACCTGGCATAATATCTTGAATCATACCTCTCCATCTTAATGCTTGGATCAATGTCATAATGGTCACTTTCGACAAAAATAACTACTTATCAGCAATTCATTCCTAATTTCGCAACCTAAAAACTGAGTTCCTCAAGTAAATTTGTAAAATTTCTTACATGGCTAAAATAGGCATCAATATCGCAACGGGTAGTTTACAACAACCAGAAATGATTGTTGGGATTGACTTAGGGACCACCAATAGTTTAGTGGCGATCATCCATCCCGAAACCAAATTGCCTACTGCATTGAAAGAATTTGATGGCAGTAGTATTGTGCCAAGTGTGGTGCATTTTGATGCTTATGGCAATGTAGAAGTGGGAGCGGCAGCAAAACCTTATTTAGAAACAGACCCTGCCAATACCATATTTAGTGCGAAACGTTTGATGGGGAAGAGCTACAATGATATTCAAACGCATCAAGACTTTTTCGCGTATAAAATTATCGACGACAATAACGACAGTTTAGTGAAAGTGCAAGTAGGGGATCAGTTTTATTCTCCAATTGAATTAAGTGCACATATTTTAACAGCATTAAAAAACAGGGCAGAACATATTTTAAAAACACCAGTGAACAAAGCGGTGATCACGGTGCCTGCTTATTTTAATGATACGCAAAGACAAGCGACAAGAGATGCAGGAAAACTAGCTGGCTTAGATGTGTTAAGAATCATCAATGAACCCACTGCTGCAAGTTTGGCTTATGGGTTAGGATTGGATCCTGCAGAAGAAAAAACAATTGCAGTATATGATTTAGGTGGAGGTACATTTGACATTTCAATTTTAAGAATTAGTGGCGGTGTATTTGAAGTTTTAAGCACCAATGGAGATACGTATTTAGGAGGGGATGATTTAGATAGAGCCATCATTGAATATTGGATGGGCTTAATGAAAACAGATGCCATAGCGGATCAAAAATTATTAAAACAACAATTGAGATTGGCTGCCGAAGAAGCAAAAATTGCTCTATCTAATGCAACACATTTTGAAACAAATTTTGCTGGTGAAAAATTAAGTATCACAATAGAAATATTTGAAAGTTTAGTTGCGCCTATTGTAGACAAGACAATGGAATGTTGTGCGAAAGCGATGAAGGACGCGGGTTTGAAAGTAGCAGACATCAATACGGTGTTGATGGTTGGTGGTAGTACAAGAGTGCCATTGGTAAAAAATACTGTATCCAAATATTTTAATCAAGCAGTGAACGACACTGTGAATCCAGATGAAGTAGTAGCATTAGGAGCCGCAGTGCAAGCAGATATTTTAGCAGGCAATAATCAATCCATGTTGTTATTGGATATCACACCATTGAGTTTAGGAATTGAAACCATGGGTGGATTGATGGATGTTTTGTTACCAAGAAATTCAAAAATTCCAACACAAGCAGGAAGACAATATACCACTCAAAAAGATGGACAGTCAGGTATTCAAATTGCGATTTATCAGGGGGAAAGAGATTTGGTAAAAGACAATAGAAAGTTGGGAGAATTTACTTTATCAGGGATTCCATCTATGCCAGCAGGTTTGCCAAAAGTAGATGTGCAATTTTTAATCAACGCAGATGGTATTCTTCAAGTGCGCGCAAAAGAATTAAGAACAGGTTTGACTCAAAGCATTGAAATTAAACCACAGTATGGATTAACAGATGCAGAAGTAGAACAAAGATTAATGGATAGCATTACTTATGCGAAAGAAGATATTGCCACAAGAGCATTGGTAGAGGCAAAAACAGAAGCAGAACAAATTTTATCCGTGACTGAAAAGTTCATGTCAAAGAATGTCGCCTTATTATCTAAAAAAGAGTTGATGCAAACTGCAGAAGCCATGCAAGCATTGCAATTGGCCATCACCATGGAAGATAAAAATTTGATCCAAGGAAAAACCGAGGCATTGAATGAATTAACCAGACCTTTTGCAGAACGTGTGATGGATCAGGCTATTTCGGGGGCTCTAAAAGGGAAGGGGATCATGGATTAATGGGCGAATAAGCCCTATTTATAGATTTGTGGAGACAAAATGGAGCAAATATTTGGTATTTTAAAAATGAGTCTTATCTTTGCTCTCCAAATTAAAACGCCTGAGGAGGTATATATTATGTTAATTATTGATTCAAAAGACTGCGAGAACATTGACAAGGCCCTAAAGAAGTACAAAAAGAAGTTTGAAAAAAGCAAGACTTTAGTAAACTTACGTGCTCGTCAAGCATTTGTAAAGCCATCTGTAAAACGTCGTTTCGAGGTTTTGAAAGCGATTTACAAGCAACAAATTTTCTCTGGTAAAATCGAAGGATAGTTTCTAAAGAAACTCTACAATAAATTTAAAGCCCCTTTTTAAGGGGCTTTTTGCTTTTTTATTCAATTTCAAATAAATGTAAATTTAATAAAAAAGCACTTTAATGATTTTAAAAGCCCCTTAAAAAGGGGCTTTTTTGTTTTTTAGCAGTAATTTTAACCATGACTATTCAAACAAGATATGCGCCCTTAAACGCTTTTCTGGCTTATCTCCAGTTTGAAAAAAGGTATTCCAGGCATACCACCACTTCTTATGCCAATGATCTGACGCAATTTTTTGATTTCATTGAAACACAATATGAGGGATTGGCCTTTCAACAAATAACAGGCACTTTGGTAAGAACTTGGCTTGCGAGCATGAAAGAAGAGGAGATGTCAAGTAAATCATTGAATCGAAAAATATCTTCCTTAAAATCTTTTTTTAAATACCATATCCAACAAGGTGCGCTGGCTAAAAGCCCTATGGAGACTGTGATTAGCCCCAAAGTCAATAAAAGATTACCCAGCTTTGTAACAGAACAAGATATGGAACAATTGTTCACGAATTTAGCATTTGCAGAAGGATGGAAAGGATTTACAGAAAAGTTAGTGATCCATGTTTTTTATGCAACAGGTATGCGTTTGAGTGAACTTATTCAATGCAAGGAAACGCAAGTAGATTTAGCTAAAAGAATCATCAAAGTAATTGGGAAGGGGAATAAAGAAAGGATCTTACCAATTAGTCCTGAACTTGCTTCTGAATTGCAATTGTATATCCAACAAAAACCAACCGAGGCGCAAGGAAATCCTTATTTATTTGTCACTGAAAATGGTAAGATGCTGCAGCCCAGAGCCGTCTATAGTTTTGTCAAAAAATACTTGGGCCAAGTGACGACCTTGCAAAAGAAAAGTCCCCATATTTTAAGGCATAGTTTTGCTACGCATTTAATGAATAATGGGGCAGATTTAAATGCAGTGAAAGAGCTGCTAGGCCACAGCAGTTTGGCTGCTACGCAGGTATACACTCATAACACCATCGACCAATTAAAAGCCGTCTTTGCGAAGGCGCATCCCAAAGCTTAAAATTTTCATAAAACGGGGATAAATCATATTTTACTTTTTGAATTTGTAGTAACTTACTTATGCAGCGCGATGGCATGCTACGCTGATCAGTTCTTAATTTTTTAACTTCTTTTAAAAATTAATCCCATGAACATCAACATTCAGACAGTGCACTTTGATGCAGACGAAAAGCTTTTAGATTTTGTACAAAGAAAACTAGAAAAACTCGCCACTTTTCACGACCGAATCACTAGGGTAGAGGTCTTCTTAAAATTAGATAATTTAGTCCATGCCATTAAGGACAAAGTGGTAGAGATCAAAATCCATATTCCTAAGCAAGATTGCTTTGTAAAATCCACTTCAAAATCATTTGAAAGTTCTTTTGAGCATGCATTTGAATCGGTGATCAATCAGCTGAAAAAGAAAAAAGAAAAACTCGCTGCATAATTTTATAGTTTACAACAAAGAGAGCGGTCCAAATGGGCCTCTTTTTTTGTCCTTTACTCCCCATTTCGTCCCTATTTCATTGATTTCTAAACATTTTTTGATTTTTGGGATAAAAATTTCCTCTAAAATTTTGATAAATAAAGAATTCCATTACCTTTGCCATCCCAAAATTGGGTAGTGTTCTTTTATGTATTGGGATGAATACGCCGGAATAGCTCAGTTGGTAGAGCAGCTGATTTGTAATCAGCAGGTCGCGGGTTCGAGTCCCATTTCCGGCTCAAAAGTGTTTCGGGCAGATGGCCGAGTGGTTAAAGGCGACAGACTGTAAATCTGTTCTCTCACGAGTACGTAGGTTCGAACCCTACTCTGCCCACAAAATTTTACGTATATTGCTGTTCCAAATAAGCAATCCCGTGAAATTAAGTTCTTTAGAATTTTGGTATAAGCGGGAGTAGCTCATTTGGTAGAGCGATAGCCTTCCAAGCTATAGGTGGCCAGTTCGAGCCTGGTCTCCCGCTCCAGTTACTTGATGAGAATGGCCGTTGTGGCTCAGTGGTAGAGCACTTCCTTGGTAAGGAAGAGGTCGTGAGTTCAATTCTCATCAACGGCTCAAAAGGATCTGGTTGAAAGCGTTGAACAAAAGTTGAAAGCGTTGAAAAAAGAGTTGAAAAAAAAGAAAGCTATGGTCGATGGACTCGGTGGTCTATTGACAGCAATTATAAAAAAAACAAAAACAAATAAAGATGTCTAAAGAGACCTTTAAGAGGGAGAAACCTCACGTAAACGTTGGTACCATTGGCCACGTTGACCATGGTAAAACAACATTGACAGCTGCCATCACAGACGTATTGTCTCAAAGAGGTTTAGCTGCTAAGAAAAACTACGATGAAATTGATGGTGCGCCAGAAGAAAAAGAGCGTGGTATCACAATCAACACAGCTCACGTAGAATACCAAACTGATACGCGTCACTATGCGCACGTTGACTGTCCAGGACACGCTGACTATGTTAAAAACATGATCACTGGTGCTGCACAAATGGACGGTGCGATCTTAGTAGTTGCTGCTACAGATGGTCCTATGCCACAAACAAAAGAGCACATCTTGCTTGCACGTCAGGTAGGTGTACCTCAAGTTGTTGTATTCATGAACAAAGTAGACTTAGTTGACGATGCTGAATTGTTAGACTTAGTTGAAATGGAAATTCGTGAATTATTAACTTCTTATGGATTTGATGGTGACAACACTCCAATTATCCGTGGTTCTGCAACTGGCGCTTTAGCTGGTGAAGCACAATGGGTAGCTAAAGTGACTGAGTTAATGGATGCTGTAGATACATACATTCCATTGCCTCCACGTCCTATCGATCAACCATTCTTGATGTCTGTGGAGGACGTATTCTCGATCACTGGTCGTGGTACAGTTGCTACAGGTCGTATTGAGCGTGGTATCATCAAAGTTGGTGAAGCATGTGAAATCGTAGGTTTGATGGATACTCCAATGAGCTCTACTGTAACAGGTGTTGAGATGTTCAAAAAATTATTGGATCAAGGTCAAGCTGGTGATAACGCAGGTTTATTATTACGTGGTATCGAGAAAAAAGATATCCGTCGTGGTATGGTAATCTGTGCACCTAAATCGATCACTCCACATACTGACTTCAAAGCTGAAGTATACGTATTATCAAAAGAAGAAGGTGGACGTCATACTCCATTCTTTAACAAATACCGTCCACAATTCTACTTCCGTACTACGGATGTAACTGGAGAGTGTTCTTTACCAGAAGGAACTGAGATGGTAATGCCAGGAGATAACGTTAGCATCACTGTAAAGTTGATCCAACCTATCGCAATGGAAAAAGGTCTTAAGTTCGCTATCCGTGAGGGTGGAAGAACTGTAGGAGCTGGTCAAGTTACTGAAATCGTTAAGTAATTTAACTAAACATATAACTGAAAGTCTTTGGTTCAAGCATTCGCTTTGACCAGAGACTTTTGGTTCATACGGGCATGGTGCAACGGTAGCATACGGGTCTCCAAAACCTTTGATCTGGGTTCGAATCCTAGTGCCCGTGCGAAGAAAATTTGCTATCTTTAGCAAAATTTATGGGTGAATAAACAGAATCATTATGAACAAAATAGGCAACTACTTTAGAGACAGTTACTTAGAATTACAAGAAAAAGTGACTTGGCCTACATGGGCTAATTTACAGCAAAGTACTGTAATTGTATTGGTGGCTACGGTAATCATTACTGCTTTGGTATGGGCAATGGATTTTTCAAGTAACCAATTATTAAAATTGATTTACTCTTTATTTAAGTAAACATGGAAACAGAAATACAAGCAATAGAAGCACCAATTACAGCTGCACCAGCAGGTCCAGATACAAAATGGTATGTATTGCGTGTGGTGAGTGGCAAAGAAAAAAAGATTAAGGAATACCTTGATAAGGATATCATTAGAAACGGTTGGACGAATGTGATCAAGCAAGTTTTCTTACCAATGGAAAAAGTGTATAAAGTGCAAAACGGTAAAAAAGTGATGCGCGAAAAAAACTATTTCCCAGGGTATGTGATGATGGAAGTAGTTGATAATAAAGCAACTATAGCGGATGATATTGTAATGCATATTAGCAACATCACCAATGTGATGCACTTTTTGACAGATGGTAAAGGGTCAAAAGGGAATATTATATCTTTAAGAAAGTCGGAAGTAAACAAAATGTTAGGTAAGGTTGATGAGATGAACGACATGGGCGGATCTATCAGCGAACCATTCATTTTGGGAGAAACGATCAAAATAATTGAGGGACCTTTCAATGACTTCAATGGTGTCATAGAAGAGGTGAATGAAGAAAAGAAGAAATTGAAAGTGACCGTAAAAATATTCGGTCGATCTACTCCTGTGGAATTAAATTTCATGCAAGTAGAGAAACTGAGTTAGAAGGAAAAAGGTAAAGAGTCCCTCCATGCAAATGGGGGGATTTTTTTTGCCCAAAAGGGCCATTTTAGCTAATTATTTTATTAAATATTTGGCTAAAAGCCAATCTAATCCTAACTTTGCCATCCAATTCACAGTTTTCGAATTGTGGGTATTTGGGAGTCGATGCCATATTGGTACGACGCTTAACCAAAAAAACATAACAAAATGGCTAAAGAAATCTCTGGCTACGTTAAGTTGCAAGTGAAAGGCGGTGCTGCGAATCCAGCTCCTCCAGTAGGTCCAGCACTTGGTTCTAAGGGTGTTAACATCATGGAGTTTTGTAAGCAATTCAATGCTAGAACTCAAGACAAACAAGGAAAAGTTGTTCCTGTTTTAATTACAGTTTACACAGACAAGTCTTTTGACTTCGTTATCAAAACTGCACCAGCTCCAGTTCAATTAATGGAAGCTGCAAAAATCCAAAAAGGTTCTAAAGAAAGTAACCGTGACAAAGTAGGTAAAGTAACATGGGATCAAGTTGAAGTTATCGCAAAAGATAAGATGGAAGACTTGAATGCATTTACTGTAAACAGCGCTATGAAGATGGTTGCTGGTACTGCGCGTTCTATGGGTATTACAGTTGACGGAAAAGCACCTTGGGAAAACTAAATTTATTCACCTTAAAAATTAATGAACATGTCATTGACTAAAAAAAGAAAAGACGCTGCAGCAAAGGTGGATAAGAATAAATTTTATTCCCTTAAAGAAGCTTCACAATTAGTAAAAGAAATTAACTGTACAAAGTTTGATAGCTCTGTAGATTTACACATTCGTTTAGGAGTAGATCCTAAAAAAGCAGACCAACAAGTTCGTGGTACTGTTTCTTTACCGCATGGTACTGGTCGTACAAAAAAAGTATTAGTACTTTGTACTCCAGATAAAGAAGCAGCAGCAAGAGAAGCAGGTGCTGACTATGTAGGTTTAGATGAGTTTGTAACAAAAATCGAAGGCGGTTGGGTAGATATGGATGTCATCATCGCAACACCAGCTGTTATGCCTAAGATTGGTAAATTAGGTAAAGTTTTAGGACCACGTAACTTAATGCCAAACCCAAAAACTGGTACTGTAACAAATGATGTTGCAGCTGCAGTAAATGAAGTTAAAGGTGGTAAGATTGCATTCAAAGTAGATAAAGCGGGTATCGTTCACGCATCTATTGGTCGTATCTCTTTCACTCCAGAAAAAATTGCTGAGAACAGTGCTGAGTTAATTAATGCGATCGTTAAGTTAAAACCATCTGCATCAAAAGGAACTTATGTAAAAGGTGTTAGCATGGCTTCAACAATGAGCCCTGGTATTACTTTAGAAACAAAATCATTAATCAACTAGTCCTGGTGATCCGCAAGGAAATGACCTGGGTAACAAAATAATTTAGTTATGACCAAAGATCAAAAAAATGAAGTGATTGAAATCCTAAAAGGAAAATTCAGTCAATATAATAACTTCTATATTACAGATACAGAATCTTTGAGCGT